>JASHPW010000037.1 GCA_030037895.1 Xanthobacteraceae bacterium
TGTCGCGCACCCCGCTCGCGGTGGAACGCCACCGGCTCGCCCTGCATCTTCGCGGCGAATTCGCGGCGCTCGCCGGCGAACGGGTTCTGAACCGGTTGCGCGCGCTGGCGCGCCTCATCGGGCGCGAGCCGGTCATGCTGATAGGGTGAGCAAGACCGGTGAATTGCCAAGGCCACGCCGGTGCGGTTGAATGCCGGCGCGCGGGCGATCGCACGGCGAACTGCGCCGGAGGCGACAGGCAATAAATAAAAGGGGGACAACATGGAAAATCTTAGACGTTTCTTTGCGGTTATCGCCGTGATTTCCGTTCTCAACGGAATCGGGCTCCTTCTGACCCCGACCGTTGTGCTCGCCACCTATGGCATTGAATCCACCTCCGGCGCGGTGCTGGGTTTTCGCTTGTTGGGACTGACATTGATCGAGTTCGGACTCATCAACTGGTTCGTCAGGAATTCTCACGACTGGATTGCGTTGCGCGGCCTGCTGCTGGGCGGCACGGTCGGCTATGTTCTTGGACTCGCGGTCTCCGTCTGGGCCACGCTTGCGCACGTCATGAACCCGGCGGGCTGGGTGCTGGTTGTGACTTATGCCGTCCTGCTGCTGGGCTACGTGTACTCACTTTGGGCCGGCACACAAAAATTTGCGACCAAGTAGGTCAGGCCCGTTCTGTCCGCGCGCGGGACGGTCATCCGCGCTCGACCGCGGCGACCTTTCCCTTCTCGATCGCGAGCGCGAGCTTGCCGTGCTTGAGCGCGAGCGCCTTTTCGCCGAACAAGTCGCGGCGCCAGCCGGCGAGCGCGGCGACGTCGGCGTCGTCAGCGGCGGCGATGCGCTCGAGGTCGTCGACCGTGGCGATCACCTTGGCGGCGACGTGGTGGCGCTCCGCGATCATGCGCAACAGCACCTTGAGCAACTCGACGACCGCGGTGCCGTTCATGGCTGGCGGAATGCGCGTCGGACGCGGCAGGGTTGTCGGGTCGCGCGCCAGCCCGCGCTCGACCGCGGCGACGATCGCTTCGGCCCAGCGCGAGCGGTCGAAGCCCTTGGGCAGTGAGCGCAAGTTCTTGAGTTTCTCGACGGTCGTGGGCGCCTGCACGGCGATGTCGGCGATCGCCTCGTCCTTGAGCACGCGCGAGCGCGGCACGTCGCGCGACTGCGCCTCGCGCTCGCGCCAGGCCGCGACCTCGATCAAAACGGCCAGCTCCTTGGGCTTGCGCACGCGCGTCTTCAGCCGTTGCCAGGCGTTCTCCGGATCCATGCGGTAGGTGTCGGGCGAGGTGAGCACCCGCATCTCCTCCTGGACCCAATCGGCGCGGCCGCGCCGCTCAAGGTCGGCGACGAGCGCGAGATAAACATCGCGCAGATGCGTCACGTCGGAGACCGCATAGGCAAGCTGCGCCTCGGACAGCGGCCGCCGCGTCCAATCGGTGAAGCGGTGCGACTTGTCGAGCGTATCCCCGGTGATGCGCTGCACGAGCTGCTCGTAGGAGATGGAATCGCCGTGGCCGAGCACCATGGCCGCGACCTGCGTGTCGAAGATCGGGCGTGGAATGAGCTTGGCGCCGTGCCAGACGATTTCGATGTCCTGGCGCGCCGCATGAAAGACCTTCACGACCTTCTCATCCGCCATCAGGGAAAAGAAGGGCGCGAGGTCAATCCCCGGCGTCAGCGCGTCGATGACCACCGCCTCGTCGGTCGAGGCCATTTGGACCACGCACAGCAGCGGGTAATAGGTGGTCTCGCGCAGGAATTCGGTGTCGACGGTGATGAAGGGATGCGACGTCATCCGCCGGCACGCGGCGGCAAGCTCGGGCGTTGTCGTGATCGGGTGCATCGAGAACGTGATAGCGGAAAGAGCTGCCATTGTCGCGGGACCCCGTCATCGACCGCGCACCCGCCCCATGAGGATGAACTCCCACGGGCTCGGCATGGCGCCGACGGGCACCTCGATCAGCATGGGGCCTTCGCGGCGCGCAAAAGCGCGCCGCAGCGCGCGCCGCAGCGCGTCGGGGCTCTGCGCGCGCATCGCCTCGGCGCCGAAGCTTTTGGCAAAAGCGACGAAATCGGGATTGGCGAGGTCGGATGCGATGAGGCGATTGCCGTAGCGTTCCTGCTGAATGCGGCGGACGTTGCCGAAGGCGCCGTCGTTGAACACGACCGTGACCAGCGGAATGCGGTGGCGCAGCGCGGTCGCCATTTCGCTCGCCGTGAACAGGAAGCCGCCGTCACCGGCAATCGAGATGACCGGTACGTCGGACCGCGCGTGTTGCGCGCCGAGCGCAGTGGCGAAGCCGAAGCCGAGACTGTCCTGGTGGCCCGGCGACAGGTAGGTGCGCGGCCGGTGCACCGGAAAAGCGAGACGGGAGACGAAACCGACCTGCGTCACCTCATCGACGAAGATGCCGTCCTCCGGCAATTCGGCGCGGATCGCCATGAGATAGGAAAGCTGCGGTTCGAGCTTGGCCAGCCGCCGGCGCATGCGGGCATGGCGCTCGCGCATTTCGTCGGCGCGTGAGAGTCGTCGCGCATTGTATGCCGGCAACACGTCGAGAAGCTTTCGCAAGATCGGCGCGGCCGAGCCGATCAGCGCGACCGCGGGCTTGACGACGCGTGCGGGCTCCCGTGGGTCGGCATCGACGCGCACGATCGCCAGTTCGCGGTCGATCCCCCAATGCAGAAGCGGTGAATGCAGGTGGGTGCCGACGGCGAGAACCACGTCCGCTCCGGCCCACAATTCGCGACCGAGCGGCAGGTTGACGCTCATGGGATCGCGGTCGTCGATGACGCCGCGGCCGCGCCGGTAGGAGACGACCGGCGCTTGCAGGAGATGCGCGAGGCGCGTCACCTCGGCTGCGGCATCTTGCGCGCCGCCGCCGGCAACGATCAGCGGTCTCTTGGCTGCGCCGAGACGCTTGGCCGCGGCTTTGACGGCGTCCTCATCGATCTTCGGCTCCGGGACGGGCAGGAGCGCTTGCGCCACGACCGGTCCGGAGCGTCCCCACACGTCGATGGCGCATTCGAGCGCCGCCGGGCCCGGGCGCCCCGTGAACATCGACCGTATCGCCTCGGCGAGGAGGCGCGGCGCCTCGCGCGGCGCGTCGATGCGCGCCGACCAGTCGATCAGCCGCGCAATGATTCCGGCCTGGTCGCGGATTTCATGGAGATGGGCAAAGCCGCGGCCGATGGCGTCCTGCGGAATCTGGCCGATGAGCGCCAGCACCGGAGCATTCATGCCATAGGCGGTCAGCAATGCCGCCGCCGCGTTAAGGAGGCCGGGTCCGGGGACGACGCAATAGGCTTGCGGCTTTCCCGTCGCCAGCGCGGCGCCGAGCGCCATATAGGCGGCGCCTTGCTCGTGGCGGGTATGAATGGTGCGGATTTTTGCGGCGCTTCTGGCGAGCGCGTCGAGAAAGTCGTCGTTGTGCACGCCGGGCAACGCATAGATCGTGTCGAGGCCGTGGGCCAGAAGCCCGGCGACCACGGCCTCTGCCGTGGTCATTCGGGTGGCACCGCTTCTCTTCGTGCGTGTCCGTGTTGTGGTCATGTCCGGATTATCCGCCGTCATGCGCGAAGGGGAGCGCGGCGGCGCGCATGGGTGCGGCGCCGCGGCAGCATGCGTCGCCGGATCGCGCCCGGCAACGATGAACTGACGCAAATCCGCCAGGCGGCTCCGATGCGGCCGGCACATGCTCGCCTTGACAAAGGCAGCCCCGCATGCGCTTTCCGCGTTCCGACGAATAACTGCACCAAAGAGAAACGAAGACGACGATGCATCGTTATCGCAGCCATACGTGCGGCGCGTTGCGAGCAAGCGACATCGGCAGCGAGGTGCGCCTGTCGGGCTGGTGCCATCGCATCCGCGACCACGGCGGCGTGCTGTTCATCGACCTGCGCGACCATTACGGCCTCACCCAGGTGGTCGCCGACCCCGACAGCGCGGCCTTCAAAGTCGCCGAGACGTTGCGCTCGGAATGGGTGGTGCGCGTCGACGGCAAGGTGCGGCGGCGGCCGGACGGCACCGAGAACCCCGACCTCGCGACCGGCGCGGTCGAAGTGTACGTCCGCGAGATCGAGGTTTTGGGACCTGCCGGCGAATTGCCCATGCCGGTGTTCGGCGAGCAGGACTATCCCGAAGACATCAGGCTCAAATACCGCTTCCTCGACCTGCGCCGCGAGCACTTGCATCGCAACATCATGAAGCGCGGCGCGATCATCGATTCGCTCAGGCGGCGGATGAGGGAGCAGGGCTTCTTCGAATTCCAGACGCCGATTCTCACCGCCTCTTCGCCCGAAGGCGCGCGCGACTATCTCGTTCCCTCGCGCCTGCATCCGGGAAAATTCTACGCCCTGCCGCAGGCGCCGCAGCAGTTCAAGCAGCTCATCATGATCTCCGGCTTCGACCGGTATTTCCAGATTGCGCCCTGCTTTCGCGACGAGGACGCGCGCGCCGACCGCTCGCCCGGCGAGTTCTATCAGCTCGACTTGGAGATGAGCTTCGTCACGCAGGAAGACGTGTTCGCCGCGGTCGAGCCGGTGCTGCGCGGGGTGTTCGAGGAGTTTTCCGAGGGCAAGCCGGTGACGCGGAAATTTCCCCGCATTCCTTACGGCGAGGCGCTTGCCAGATACGGCACCGACAAGCCGGACCTGCGCAACCCGATCGTGATGCAGGATGTCTCGGAGATTTTTCGCGGCTCGGGCTTCAAGATTTTCGCCCGCATTCTGGAGGCGGGTGCCGGCGCCGCGGTGTGGGCCGTTCCGGCCCCGCGCGGCGGCTCGCGCGCGTTTTGCGACCGCATGAATTCCTGGGCGCAGGACGAGGGGCAACCTGGGCTCGGCTACATCTTTTATGCCCGCGACGGCGAGGCCGTGGCCGGCCGCGGCCCGGTCGCCAACAATCTCGGCCCCGAGCGGACCGATCAACTGCGCCAAATGCTCGGCCTCGACGACGGCGACGCGGTGTTCTTTGTCGCCGGCGCGCCGCAAACCTTCGTCAAATTCGCCGGCGCGGCGCGGACGAAAATCGGCGAGGAGCTCGGGTTGATCGAAAAAGACCGCTTCGATCTGTGCTGGATCGTCGATTTTCCCATGTACGAGTGGAACGAGGAGGAGAAGAAAATCGACTTCTCCCACAATCCGTTCTCGATGCCGAATTTGCCGGTAACGGAGTTTCTCGCGCTCGATCCCGCCGACCGCGAGACGATTCTCAGCCTCAAGGCGATCCAGTACGATATCGTCTGCAACGGCGTCGAGCTGTCCTCCGGCGCCATCCGCAATCATCGTCCCGACGTGATGAGAAAGGCTTTTGCCATCGCCGGCTATGACGAGGCGGTGCTGGAGCAAAAATTCGGTGGCATGTTGCATGCGCTTTCGCTCGGCGCGCCGCCGCACGGCGGCATTGCCCCGGGCATCGACCGCATCGTCATGCTGCTGTGCGGCGAGGAGAACCTGCGCGAGGTCGTGCTCTTCCCGATGAATCAGCGGGCGGAGGATCTGCTGATGGGAGCGCCCTCGGAAGTCAGCGTCCGGCAATTGCGCGAGCTGCACATCCGCGTGGTCGGTCCGGGACCGCAATAACGATCGATCATTCCGCGGCCGTTGCGATCGGCGCGCCGCACAGCGCCGCGAGAATGATTTCATATTCGGCTTCCATCCGCTTGAAACGCATCAACCGCAGAATGAGGCGAAGTTCGCCGAGGATTTCGAGCGAAAGCCGCGTGGCGTGGCCGAACACACTGGCGATCTGAAACGCCTTCCGTTCGTCGCGCCACCAGCGCTCGACGGCGGCGATCGCGGCGTCGAGACTGCGGCCGGACAGCAACGCCGCGCGGGCGCCGAAGCGCGCACGCACGGCCGGGTGGCGAGGCCCGAGCCGGATGAGCCGCTCGACTCTGATCTTGAAGGCATTGACGATCGCCGCTTCGTCGAATGCCGCGCCGATTTGCGCCAGCGCCGCCGTCATCGCCGATTGTGATCCGGCCGGCGCCGCCTGCGCGGCGCGGCGAATGCGTTCGCGGTCGCGCTGCTGGCGTCGCGTCGATACAGGGGACCGTTCGGCGAGGGGCATCGGACCGGCCTGGATTCGAGGCAGGGACGCAGGCGTTATGTAACTGAAATAGTGACATGCGTCAAGGGCTAATCGTTGCTATTTTAGTGACGGATGTGACCACCCCTCATGGCCGCCGAATCGCCGGCCCGCACGCCGCGCCCGCCGGACGCCTGCGGCATGCTCATGCGGATAGAAGTTAGGAGGAGGAAGGCCGCTTGCCTCAAAACAGCTTGAGGCAGCACAGCACCTTGCCGACGATCTCCAGTTCGCCGAGCGGCGCTTCTTCGCTCGGATGGTTGGGATTGTCGGAAATTATTTTGACGCGCGCCGGACGCGCCGAGCGCAGCACCTGCAGGCGCTTGACGACGATGCAGGAGAACGTGTCGCGGATGGCGTAAAGCCCGTCGGGCGTCGGCGTTCTGTGTCCGGTATCGACGATCACGCGCTCTCCCGAGACAATGGTCGGGGCCATGCTGTCGCCGGTGGTGTCAAGCACCAGAAGCCGGCTCGGCGAAGCGTGCAATTGCTCGCGCACGAAACTCGCCGGAAACAGCCATCCTTCGGCTTTCAACGGGTCGGCGTGGCGTCCCTCTTTGCGCAGTTCTCGCGCCGGCAGGCCGCCGCCAAGGCCGGCGCGGGTGTCGAGTTCCGGCACCTGTCCGGGAGCCGGGCCGAAAGGCTCTTCCTGTCCGGGTTCCTCACGCAGCACGTCGCTCGATTCCACATGAACGCCGCCGGCGCCGCCGGTGCCGGGAAATCGCCCCCACAGCAGAATCTGTTCCGGGGAAAAGCCGAGGTGGCTGGCGAACGGCTTCAAGTGGTCGAGCCGCAGCCTGATCTGGCCGTTTTCGAGACGGGACAGCTGCTGCTTGGAAACGCCCGACAGCCGCACCAGCTCGGAACGGCTTATGCCGCGTTCCACGCGGGCGTAGTAGAGCCCGGTCTTTTGCCGAACCTGCCGGTTCCTGCGCGCCATGGCGGTCATTGTCACCAATTCGGTTTTGGGCGCCTAGGCTCCAAAGCGGTGACTTGACTGTCACCAATGAAGGGACTAAATCACAAACAGTGACAATGCGTCGTCACCGTGCCTGCGGCGGCAGCGTCATGGCGCCGAGAGTTCCGCGGAGGAGAGGCGATGCGAGACAAAGCGTGGACGGCGGAACGCATCGACCTGTTGCGGCAGCTTTGGGCCGCGGGCGCGACGGCGAATACGATCGCGCTTCGCCTCGGCGGGATGACCCGCTCGGCGGTGTTAGGAAAGGTCTTTCGCCTTCGCCGTGGCGCTGACGGCGCTGCCGCCCCGGCCAAAGAAAAACCTGCCGCGCAACTCGACGGCAAAAGGATTCGACCGCCGGCGGAACTTGCTGAGACACGCTTCTCGCAGTCAGAGGTCGCGCCGCGGGTACGCGACGCTGCGCTGGCTCGCCGTCGACGTGGCGGCAAACGAGGCAATTCGCGCGCGCCTCGGGCGCCGGCGCCCGCACGCGGCAAGACGCTCCTCGACTTGACCAATGCGAGCTGCCGCTGGCCGCACGGTCGTCCGGGAACAGCAAACTTCTTCTTCTGTGGAGCGGCGGGCGCGGATCTGGAACGGGGCATCCCTTACTGCGCCGGCCACATGCGGCGCGCCTATGCAACGTTTGCGACCGTGGCCGCGCAAGACAAGCAACCGGCGTTCAATCGCGAGCGTCGCCAACGAGAACGGCGGTGATTTTGAGCCCGGTTCAGGAGCAACTGGAAGATCGCGACGGCGACCCCGTGGCCGCGGACGGCACGCTCGCCGGGCGGGCGGCGACAGCGGCGCGCGCCGAACTACGCGGCGAGCGCACGGGGATTCTTGGCGCAATCGGGCGTGCCGCGCCCTTGCCGCTCGCGCCCGCGCGGCGGGTGCCGGACCGCTGGTCGCTCCTCTTCGTCATGGAACGCATGGAGGAGGCGTTTCGCATTCTCGCGCGGCTGCCGGTCGCAACGCGGCCGCGCGGCTACGTCAATTCCATGCCGTTTTATCTCTACGATCGCGGCGATCTCAACGCGCAGATCGAGACCTGCGAGCTCGAACGCATGGCGCACCTGCGCAACCGGGTGCGTATTCCTCCATCGCCGGCCGAAATCGCGCGCATGGAGGAAGCACTCCATTGGCCGGCGGCTTATCTTGCGGGATTGGAATTTCATCACCTCGCGCGCGCGGTCAATCTCGGTTCACTGTGGGCGGCCTTCGATGCCAATGTCGATGAAGGCTTGAAGCGGCTGAAGATCAGCCGGCGTTCGTTCACCGCGCGCAAGCTCCAGGGATTGCGGATCATTACCAGTGAGCTGATCCGCCGCCGCATTCCGATCCGGTGAGCGGTCGCCGGACAAATAACGACGCGCCGCGGCGCCGGTCGCGCGCACAATCGGCGCTGGTCGCGGCTTATCGCCAAGGATTGGGGCTTGCGGCGGTTGCGGTCGCTCGCAGTCCCGCCGGGCTTCGCATCACGGTGCTCGCGTCAGACGACGGCACGCAGACGGCGGCGGACGCGACCGCAGCCGCGGCGCATTGGTGGTGCCGGCGCGCGGGCGACGCCGCGCGCGTTGTCGTTGCGGCGCGACTCCAATTACGCCGTCGCGAATCATGCGACGAAGCGGCGCGGGTGACCGCTGCCGCTTCGCCACGGTCTTCCGGCGCCCGGTCGGACGCGCTGTCGCTTGCCTGCGCGTCAATCGTCAGCGCCGCGAATGAACTCAATGTCGCCCTCTATACCGACGAGGAAATTTTCGCCGACGCGCAGAGAATCATTGCGCGCGTGGACGAAGAGATCGAAGCATTGCGGCGCGCGGGGGAATTGAGATCCGTCAATAGCTCCTATCGGACCTACCGTATGGCCGCGGCGGCGCGGGGCGAAAGCGTCATGCGCTATGCCGAATGGTTCGGAAAATACCGGGAAACATTGGCGCGCCGGCTTGCGGAGGCGTTGCGCTATGCGTGAGAATCATTGCGAGTGCGCGAGGGCGGGGCGATCCTCGCCGGGTTGCCGCGGCGATCGCCGGAACAAAAAATTTGTTCTTTCGGTTCAACGCGATCGCGTGAAGATCGGCCGGAGCCGCAAAGCCGGCCGCTTGACAGGACCGGTTTTCCGCGG
>JASHPW010000001.1 GCA_030037895.1 Xanthobacteraceae bacterium
TCAGAAATGGCTGAACGAGGGCCGGGCGAAAGCGAGCGTTCGGCCGTCGTGAATGAAGCGCGCGCCCCGCCCGGCCGCTATGCGCCCGATCTCGGTCGCCGGCACGCCCGCGGCCCGCGCCGCGGCGCAAAACGCCGCGAGGTCCTTTGGCGCAAGCGCCAGGACGATCTCATAATCGTCGCCGCCGGTGAGCACCGTCTCGATCAGCGCCGGCTCGGCGGCGAGCGCCGTGCGCGCCGCTTCCGAGAGCGGTAGGCGGGCGACATCGATCTCGGCCGCAACCGACGAGGCGCGGCACAGCTTGGCGAGATCGCCGGCAAGCCCGTCGGAGACATCCATCGCCGCCGTGGCATGACGCAGGACCGCTTCGGCAATGGCGTTGCGCGGCTCCGGCAGCAGATAGCGTTGCCGCAGATGGGCGGCCATCGCTGCCGTGAGTCGCCACCGCTCGGCTGGATCGCGCCGGCCCTCCCCGCGCCGCAGCTCTACGCCCAGCGCGGCGTCGCCGATCGTGCCGGTCACCACGACGCAGTCGCCGATCTTGGCGGTCGAGCGCCGCACCATCCTGCCGTGCGGCACCGCGCCGAAAGCCGCGATCGAGACCGACGCCGGTCCGGGCGTGCGGTCGGTGTCGCCGCCGAAGAGCGGGCAGTCATAGCGCGCGGCGTCCTCGGCGAGCCCCGCCGCAAAGGCGGCAAGCCAAGCCTCATCGGTTGCGGCCGGCAACGCGAGCGCGAGGAGAAAACCGACCGGCCTTGCGCCTTTGGCGGCGAGGTCGGAGAGATTCATGCGCAGCGCCTTGCGGCCGATCTTGTCGGGCGGATCGTCGGGAAAGAAATGGACGCCGGCAATGACGCCGTCGGTGGTGAGCACGAGATCGCATCCGGAGGGCGGCGTCAGCACCGCCGCGTCGTCGCCGAGACCGAGCGCGCCGGGATGCGTGGCGAGCGGACGGAAATGGCGCGCGATCAATCGCTCCTCGGCCGAGGGTTCGTATTCGTGCCCGGACATGGCTCAGCCGCCGGCGAATTCGGCCGCGCGCAGGCGGCGCGCGAGCTGATCGAGCACGGCGTTGACCATGCCGGTTTCCTCCGCCTCGACGAACGCGCCGGCGATATCGACGTATTCCGACATCACCACGCGCGCCGGAACCTCGCGCCGGCAGGCAAGCTCGTAAGCGCCGGCCCGCAACACCGCGCGCAGCAACGCCTCGATGCGCTTGAGCGGCCAGCCGCGCGCCAGTGCGGCGTCGATTTGCGGGTCGAGCCGGCTCTGCTCGCGAACCACGCCACCGACAATGTCGCGGAAAAAGGCCGCTTCGGCGGGACGGTATTGCGCGCCCTCGATCTCGCCGCCGAGCCAATGGCTTTCGAACTCGGCAAAGATGTCGTTCAAGCCGGTGCCGGCGACATCCATCTGGTAGAGCGCTTGCACCGCGGCAAGGCGGGCGGCGCCGCGCTTGTTGGCCTTGCGCCCCGGCTTCACGCCGGCTTTTTCGACAGGGCGAGCCATGTCACCGCCCCGCCAGCCGACGCTTGAGGCGGACGAGCGCAAGGGCGGCGCGCGCGGCATCGCCGCCCTTGTCCTGCTCCTCGACGCGGGCGCGGGACAGGGCCTGCGCCTCGTTCTCGACGGTGATGATGCCGTTGCCGATGGGCAGCGCGCGGGCGACCGCGAGAGCCATCAATCCGCGCGCCGACTGGTGCGCGACAATATCGAAGTGGATGGTGTCGCCGCGAATGACGCAGCCGAGCGCGACGACGCCGTCATAGGGACGGCGGTTCCTTTGCGCCGCGTCGAGCGCAATGGCGATCGCCGGCGGTATTTCGAGCGAGCCCGGTACGCTGATGCGGTCCACGCGCGCGTGCGCCGCCGCGAGCGCCTTCGTCGCGCCGGCGAGAAGCGCGTCGGCGATGTCGTCGTAAAAGCGCGCCTCGACCAGGAGGATGCGCGCGCCTTCCGCTTCGCCTTGCTCACGCTTGCCTCGCCGCGGCCCGGCCATCGCTGCGCTCCGTCTCGCGCGTGCTGGTAGCAAGCCAAGGGAGCACGAACAAGCGCGCTCCAAGCGCGACCAGCCCGATCAGCCTTACCAGATCGCCGTCGTGCCGAAAGCGCGAAAGACCGGATCGGCGCTGATGAGCGGTATGCCTTCGACCTGCGACTGCGCCGCCAGCATGCGATCGAAGGGATCGCGGTGACGCCCAGGGAGACATCCCGCCGTGCGCGCGTGCTCGATGCTGATCGCCAAAGGCGTGAAGCGATTCTCGTTGATGACGGACGCAATATTCGTCGCGAGTGGAAGCGCCTCCGGCCACTTTCCGAGGCGCACTTTCGTTGCCAGCTCCCACGCCACGACCGGGCTCACGAGAATCTCGTTGTCTTCCTCTATGAACAGCGCGCGCGCCCGGACGGATAGCCTGGGATTGTCGACGATCCACCAAAAGAAGGCGTGCGTATCAACGAGGACCCTCAAACTCGCCCTCCCAGGCGCGTAACTCTTCTTCCGGCAGCGGTTCGAAGAAAAATTCGTCCGGCAGGTCGGGGATTTTGCCCTTTGATAAACCCGGCACGCGTTTGCCCTTCTTCTTCGCTATTGGTTCGAGACGCACCACCGGATCCTTGCCGCGCAGAATCACCACCTCTTCGCCGGCTTCCGCGCGCGCGATCAGCTTCGACAGGTTGGTCTTGGCCTGATGGACGGTCACGGTCGCCATGCCCGACCTCCTTAGCTAATTAATTTAGCTAACTCGCCTGCTTTGTCAATGCGATGCGCTCGGCGGCGCGGTTTCCAAGAGCCGCGCAACATAGCGGGCCACGAGGTCCACCTCGAGATTGAGCCGGGCGCCAATGCCGAGCGCGCCGAGCGTGGTGACCCGGAGCGTGTGCGGGATGATGAGCACGGAAAACGTCTCCGCTTCGACCTCGTTGACCGTAAGCGAGACGCCGTCGAGCGCGACCGAGCCTTTCGGCGCAATGAACCGCTTCAGATCCGCCGGCGCGCGCAATGACAATCGCGCCATATCGGGCAAATCCTCACGCGCCACAAGCTCGGCGAGGCCGTCGATATGGCCGCTGACCAAATGTCCGCCGAGTTCATCGCCAAGCCGAAGAGGCCGTTCGAGATTGAGCCGGGTGCCCCGCTGCCACGCGCCAGCATTGGTGACCCGCAACGTTTCCGCGGCGACGTCGACGGCAAACCATGTGCGCTTACCCTCCCGCCCTCGCGCCACGACCGTAAGGCACGGCCCGGAACAGGCAATCGAGGCGCCGATGTCGATCGTATCCGGATCATCGCCGCAGGCGATGGTCACGCGGCGGCGGGCACCAGCCTCATCGTCGACTTCAATGACTTCACCCAAACTGTTGATAATACCTGTAAACACTATCCTCACCTTCGCTCAAGAACCACACGAATATCAGGCCCGACAGGTTCGGTCGCGACGCATGTCAGCCGCGGCGATTGCGTCAGGGCCGTCAGCGGCATGGCAGCGAGCGCATCGATGCCGTCCGTCCCTACGACCATCGGCGACTGGAACAGCACGGCTTCATCAATGAGATCGGCGGCCAGCAAGGATGCGGCAAGCGTGGGGCCGCCCTCCACCATCAGCCGGGTGATGCCACGCGCGGCGATCAGCTTGAGCACGGCCGCAAGATCGAAGCGTCCGTTCTTCTCCTCGCTGCGCAATACCGTGACGCCTTCGCCGACCAAGGCTTCCTCCGCGGCGCGCGGAGCCTGAGCCGCGGCGACGACCCACACCGGCACCTCGCGCGCGCCGCGCGCCAGCCGCGAGCCGGAGGGCAAGCGCAGCGTGCTGTCGAGCACGATGCGCACCGGCGAATATTTTTCCATGCCGGGCAGCCGGCAGGTCAGCGTCGGATCGTCGGCGAGCACCGTGCCAATGCCGACCATGATCGCGTCGCTCTGCGCGCGCATGAGATGGACGCGCGCGCGCACGGCTTCGCCGGTGATGGCGACCGGCCGCCGGCCGGCCGCGCCGGCTTTTCCATCGGCCGAGACCGCGAGCTTGAGCATGACATGCGGGCGCCCGTCGCGCATGCGCCTGATGTGTCCGGCATGGTCGCGGCGCGCTTCCTCAGCGCCGATCCCAACTTCGACGGCAATTCCAGCCGCCCGCAGCCGCGCATGGCCCGCCCCCGCGACCTTCGGGTTCGGATCCTCAAGCGCCGAGACGACGCGCGCGACGCCGGCGGCGATGATCGCGTCGACGCACGGCGGCGATTTGCCGTGATGCGAGCAAGGTTCCAGCGTGACGTAGAGAGTCCCGCCGCGCGCACCCGCGCCGGCACGCGCCAATGCCTCGATCTCCGCATGCGGCCGGCCGCCGGCTTGCGTCCAGCCGCGGCCGACCATGATACCGTCCTTCACGATCACCGCACCGACGGCGGGATTGGGCCAGGTGCGGCCGAGCCCGCGTCGGCCGAGCGTGAGCGCCAGCGCCATGAAGCGGCCGTCATCATTTTGCGCCAAGACTGCGCCCCGTGATAGGTTTTGCTCCATGAACGTCGCCCTGCTCCGCGCCATGACCGTCGAGGAATACCTCGCCTGGAGCGAACGCCAGCGCGAACGGCAGCGGACGGAACTGATCAACGGCCAGATCGTGGCCACGGCGCCGGAGCGGATCATCCATAGCCGCATCAAGGGAAATGTTCATCTTGCCCTCGTCCGGGCGGTGAAGACCGCGGGCCTGCGCTGCGAAGCCCTGCCCGACGGCATGGCCGTGCCGATCGACAAACATACCGCCTACGAGCCGGACGCGTTGGTCTATTGCGGCGAAAGCCCGGCACCAAGCTCACTCCAGATTTCCAATCCGGTAATCGTCGTCGAAGTGCTGTCGCCGACGACGGCGCATTCCGACACCAGCGCCAAGCTCATCGGCTATTTCAAGCTGCCCAGCGTCGCCCACTATCTCGTGCTCGATCCCGAGGCGCGCACCGTCACCCATTACCGCCGCGACCAGGCGCCGAACACGCTGACCGGCGGCCCGTTGCGCCTCGATCCACCGGGGCTCGATCTGACCGTTAAGGACCTGCTCGGCCCGGCCTGAGCGCGCCGGCGCGCTCACTTGCGCGCGATCTCCGCGGCCTCTTCCCCCGACAATTCCGCGAGTGCCGTTTCGAAATCCTTGGCTTCGCGGAAATTGCGATAGACCGAGGCGAAGCGCACATAGGCAACGTCGTCGAGGTCGCGCAGATACGCCATCACCGTCTCGCCGATGGTCTCGGATGACACCTCGCTCTCGCCGAGGCTTTCCAATTCGCGCACGATCTTCGACACCATCTGGTCGATGCGCTCGGGCTCGACCGGCCGCTTGCGCAAGGCGACCTGAACCGAGCGCAATAGCTTGTCGCGGTCGAACGGCACGCGGCGGCCGTTGCGCTTGATGACGGTCAACTCGCGCAACTGCACCCGCTCGAAGGTGGTGAAGCGGAAATTACAGGAGAGGCAGACGCGGCGGCGGCGGATGACGGAGGAGTCCTCCGTCGGCCGCGAATCCTTCACCTGGGTGTCGAGGCTTCCGCAATTCGGACAGCGCATCCCTCGCCCCTACCCCTCGTAGATCGGGAAGCGGCGGAGCAGGCGGGCGACCTTCTCACGCATACGCCCCTCCACCAGCGCGTCCTCCTCGGCACCCTTTTGCGCAAGCGCGTCGAGCACTTCGGCGATCATCTCGCCGATCTGGCGGAATTCGGCGATGCCGAAACCGCGCGTCGTGCCCGCTGGCGTGCCGAGCCGCACGCCCGAGGTCACGGTGGGCTTTTCCGGGTCGAAGGGGATGCCGTTCTTGTTGCAGGTGATGTGGGCGCGGCCGAGTGCGGCTTCGGCCACCTTGCCGGTGAGACGTTTTCCGCGCAAATCAACCAGCATGAGGTGGGTGTCGGTGCCGCCGGAGACGATATCAAGGCCGTGCGATTTCAGCGTTTCCGCAAGCGCCTTCGCGTTCTCGACCACGTTCTTCGCGTAAAATCTGAATGAGGGGCGTAGCGCCTCGCCAAACGCCACCGCCTTAGCCGCGATCACGTGCATGAGCGGCCCGCCCTGCATCCCGGGAAACACTGCGGAATTGAGCTTCTTCGCCAGCTCCTCGTCGTCGGCGAGGATGACGCCGCCGCGCGGCCCGCGCAGCGTTTTGTGCGTGGTGGTCGTCACCACGTGCGCATGCGGGAACGGCGACGGATGCACGCCGCCCGCCACCAAGCCGGCAAAATGCGCCATGTCGACCACGAGGTAGGCCCCGACCTCGTCGGCGATCTCGCGGAAGCGGCGGAAGTCGATGATGCGCGGATAGGCTGAGCCGCCGGCGATGATGATTTTTGGCCGGTGTTGGCGCGCCAAGTGCTCGACCTCCTCCATGTCGATCAAATGGTCGTCGCGGCGCACGCCGTAGGGCACGGGTTTGAACCAGCGGCCCGAGAGGTTGACCGGCGAACCGTGGGTGAGATGGCCGCCGGCGGCGAGGTTGAGCCCCATGAACGTGTCGCCAGGCTGCATCAGCGCCATGAATACTTCGGCATTGGCCGAGGCGCCGGAATGCGGCTGCACGTTGGCGAAGGCGCAGCCGAACAACCGCTTCGCCCGCTCGATCGCCAACCGCTCGGCGACATCGACGAACTCGCAGCCGCCGTAATAGCGCTTTCCCGGCAGTCCTTCGGCGTATTTGTTGGTGAGCACCGAGCCCTGCGCCTCGAGCACGGCGCGACTGACGATATTTTCCGACGCGATCAGCTCGATCTCGTCGCGCTCACGGCCGAGCTCGCCGGCAATGGCATCGGCGATCTCGGGATCGCTTTCGGCAAGCGCGGCGGAAAAGAACCCCTCATCGAGCGCGTTCGCATTACGGGATATCGACATACCTGAAATTCCTCACCGATTGGGCGGCGGCAACTGATACACCGCCCGGCCGCCTCATGCCAGCCGATCGGCGCAAGATTTGGCCATTTTCCGCAAGCCCCACCGCTACATTTAGAGCTCACGGGCCGACCACGCCATCACCCTGAATTATTGAAGAATGGTTCATGGCGACCGCGGCGAAGAACCGACCGCCGCGCTTGCGGCCCGCGACCCCCACCTCGATCCTCCCCCTTTCAGGGGAAGGAAGGCAAATGCGGCCCCTTGCGCCTGGACGAGGTTCTCTGCAGATGCGGCTTGCGCTTCTCTCCCCCTGAAAGGGGGAGAGTTAGAGTGGGGGTCTGCTGACTCGTCGAATTCTCATGAGTCAAAGGAGGGTGAAGCAAAGCATTTTCGTTCTCGCGGTGCGTTTTTTGATTCGCATCCGAGCTATCAGCAAGAGCGCATGATCCCGAAAAGGCCCGCCCTCGGACTTGATCCGAGGGTGGTCACCGGTTTTCGGATCAGATCACGCGCAATAAAATCAATCCCCAAACCTCGCCGCTCCAAGCCTTCATCAGATCGATCCGGCAGTGGAGGGCCGGATCCATCACGGTCGGGTTCGCACCGTTTTCCGCCACGGTGCGGCGCGGATCGACCGCGTCATCAATTAAAAATTAAATGCACCGTGATTGTCGTAATTGTAATTCGTAATTGCGTAATTGCACGGCTTATGGAAGCTTCAGAAATCTGAAGTAGAAAGCTACAAACACCAAGACAATTCCTATATTCACCATCAGCCGTTCCCAGAGCCGGTTTCTGAAGAACAGGACATCGACGGCCACGATAATGGCTGCCATCAGCACGACGTAAAGTACCGCAATTGCCTTGCTTCCCATTTTTGACTCTCCGGGGCCGGGCGGAGCAAGGAGCCCGGAATCCATAATCACAGTCCATGCGCGTTCTGCCAGGGCCGTGGTTATGGATTCCGGGTTCGCGCTTTGCGCGCCCCGGAATGACGGCTACGCCGCGAGGCTGGGGAGGCCGGCCAGCGCCATGGCGAGCTCGCCTTCGTCGTAGTGCTGATCGATCAGCTTGCCTTCGAAGTAGGCGATATAGGCCGCCATGTCGAAATGGCCGTGGCCGGACATGTTGAACAGGATGGTCTCCGCCCTGCCCTCGCGCTTGCAGCGCAACGCCTCGTCGATGGCGCCGCGCACCGCATGCGTTGCTTCCGGCGCCGGCACGATGCCCTCGCAGCGCGCAAATTGCACGCCGGCGTCGAAGCACGTCTTCTGATGATAGGCGCGCGCCTCGATCAGGCCGAGCTCGTGCAGATGCGAGACCAGCGGCGCCATGCCGTGATAGCGCAGCCCCCCGGCGTGGAACCCGGGTGGAATGAAGGTCGAGCCGAGCGTGTGCATTTTGACGAGCGGCGTCAGATGCGCGGTGTCGCCGAAGTCGTAGGCGTATTTGCCGCGCGTGAGCGAGGGGCAGGCGGCCGGCTCGACGGCGATGAAGCGGCGCTTCTTACCGCCGCGCAGTTGCAGGCCGAGGAACGGGAAGGCAAGGCCGGAAAAATTGGAGCCGCCGCCGGTGCAGCCGATCACCACGTCGGGATCATCGCCCGCCAGCTCGAACTGCTTGATCGCCTCCTGGCCGTTGACCGTCTGGTGCAACAGCACGTGGTTGAGCACCGAGCCGAGCGAGTATTTCACCGCCGGGTCCTTGGCCGCCATCTCCACAGCCTCGGAAATGGCGATGCCGAGCGAGCCGGGGCTGTTCGGGTCCTTGGCAAGGATGGCGCGGCCGGATTCCGTCTCCTTCGACGGCGAGGCGATGCAGCGCGCGCCGTAGGTCTCGATCAGCGCGCGGCGATAGGGCTTCTGGTCGTAGGACACGCGGACCTGGAACACGGTCACGTCGATGCCGAACAGCGCGCCGGCGAAGGCGAGCGCCGAGCCCCATTGGCCGGCGCCGGTCTCGGTAGAGAGCCGCTTGACGCCCTGCTCCTTGTTGTACCAAGCCTGCGCCACCGCCGTGTTCGGCTTGTGCGAGCCGGCCGGCGAGACGCCTTCATATTTGAAATAGATTTTCGCCGGCGTGCCCAGCGCCTGTTCCAGCCGGCGCGCGCGGATGAGCGGCGTCGGCCGCCACATGCGGTAGACATCGCGGATCGGCTCGGGGATATCGATGGTGCGCTCGGCCGATACCTCCTGGAGGATCAGCGCCATCGGGAACAACGGCTCAAGGTCGGCCGGCCCGACCGGCTGCTTGGTGCCGGGATGCAGCACCGGCGGCAGCGGCTTCGGCAGATCGGCCGCGATGTTGTACCAGCTTTTCGGAATCTGCGTTTCGTCGAGAACGAACTTGATTTGATCGCTCACGTCACCCTCCCCCCAAACTCATTCACCGCACCATACACGAGGGGATTGGGGGTGTGAACTTGGACCCGGCGCGGGCTCCTTCATCCTCCCCCGCCAAGCGGAGGAGGATGCGACGTGGCGGCCCCGTCGCGCCGCAAATTACAGCTTCGTCTGCGGCGGGATGGCCGGGGCGCCGAGCCCGTCGCGGTCATAAATGTCCTCGCGGAACTGCACGACGCCGTCGGAAGCCGACCACGCCGTGACATAGACCCAGTGCAACGGCACCGGCTTGGCGAGCCGCGCGGTCTTCTGCTCGCCGGACTTGATGACCCGGTCGATCTCCTCGGGCGTCCAGCCTTTTGTCTGGTCGAGCAGCCAGTAAACAAGCTGGCGCACGTTTTGCACGCGCACGCAGCCCGAGGAATGAAAGCGGAAATCGTCGCCGAACAGGTTCTTCAGCGGCGTATCGTGCATGTACACGCCGTAGGGACTCGGGAAATTGATGCGGATGTGGCCCAGCGAGTTGAAGTCGCCGGGATCCTGCTTGAACATGTAGTTGGTCGCATCCTCCGAATACCAATTGATCTGCGACGGCTGCAGCTCGACGTGCCGCATATTGAAGATGCGGATGTGGTTGCTGGTGAGGTAATCCGGCTGATCCTGCATTTTCGGAATGAGATCCTTGCGCACGATCGACGCCGGCACGGTCCAATAGGGATTGAAGTTGATCTCGACGATCTTGCTGTTGATGTCGGGCGACGGCCGGTCGGGCTTGCCGACCACGGCAGTGTGGCGCGACACCGCGACGTCGTTCTCGATCGCCTCGATGCGCGCCGCCGGTATGTTGCAGACCACGTAACGCGGGCCGAGATTCGTGGTCAGCGTCTTCAGCCGCTCGATATTGACCTTGAGCTGGTCGCGGCGCGTCGCCGCCGGCACGTTCATTGCGATCAGCGTCGACGCACGCAGCACCCCGTCGACGGTCAAGCCGTGGCGGGCCTGGAACCGGCGCACCGCGGCCTCGACGTAGGAATCGTAGATGTTGTTGCCGACCGCGCTCGGATCGAGATCGCCGGAGACCGCGAGCCGTGCGCGCAGATCGACGACGCTCGGGTGGCGATCGCCGAGCCGCAATTCATCGACCGGCGGCACTTGCGGCCAGCCGCCGCGGTCGACGATGCCGTCGTAGGTCTTGATCGCCTGCTCGGTAAACTGCGCCGTAACCGGCGACAACGTCGGCGCCGACGGCTTCGGCATGTGGATGGTGCGCGAGGCCTGATCGAAGCTCTGCCCGAAGTCGCCGCGCTGGGTGTCGCCGATCAGCGCGTCGAGCGCGGAATCGTCGGCCATGGCCGCCCGCGCAGCCAAACCGGCCGCGGTCAGCGTCGCGGCACCGGCAAGGCGCCCTAAGAAAGCGCGGCGGTGGGGCCGCCCGTCGTCTCGGTCATGCGTTCGGTTCATGGAGCGTCATCCGCCACTGCGTGAAGATCGGAAAATCCCCAGCGCATCAACGCCCCCCGGCGCCGAATTAGCACGAAGCGGGCGCGGAGGACAGAGGACGGAGGACGGAAGGCGGACGATAGCGAACCACCGTCCGCTCGTTCCATTCTGTCGTCTGTCGTCCGCCGCCCGTCATGCGAAAAAAAGACCCCGGCATTTGCGCCGGGGCTTGAGGTACGCCAGTACGACGGAAACCGGCGAAAGGACCCGCTCTTGTCAGAGCCGGTAGAGAATTTGGTCGGTCCAGAAGCGTTCGAGCCGGTGCAGCGCCTTGTTGAGAACGCCGAACTCGTCGGCGTTGATGCCGCCGACCTGCTCCACCGTGCGCACGTGCTTCTGGTAGAGCGCATCGACGACGTCGCGCACCTCGCGGCCCTTCTCGGTAAGCTTGATGCGCACGGAGCGGCGATCCACCCGCGAGCGCTGGTGGTCGAGGAAGCCCATCTCGACCAGCTTCTTGAGATTGTAGGAGACGTTGGAGCCGAGATAGTAGCCGCGCGTGCGCAATTCGCCGGCGGTCAACTCCTTCTCGCCGATATTGTAAAGAAGCAGCGCCTGCACCGAGTTGATGTCGGAGCGGCCGCGGCGGTCGAATTCGTCCTTGATGACATCGAGCAGACGCCGATGCAGGCGCTCGACCAAGGTCAGCGCCTCAAGATAATGCGGCCGGATGTGGTCGAAGCGCGCCTCGCGCTCGGCGAGCTCGACCGTCTTGACGACGGCTTTCATGAGTGGACGCCTTTCCCAGTCAATTTTGTTGTCGTCGACGGGCCCTGTTCCCGTCGTGGCG
>JASHPW010000038.1 GCA_030037895.1 Xanthobacteraceae bacterium
GAGCAACAGCCTTCTAAGCTGAAGGTCGCTGGTTCGAATCCAGCCGGGGTCGCCACCAGGGTGTTTGTCTGATCGAATGCGCCGTTATTGCGCGGAGCCCTGACGGCTCGTGAGGAGCCGCAATGCCGCGGCTCTCGCTCGATACCCGCATTATTCCGGCGCTGACGGATGCCAAAAGGCGCTGGACATCACCGACATGTCCGGCTTGCCGCTCCCGCTCACAGCGGTAATGAAACAATAAAGGACACCGATCACGTAGAGGAGCGCCAGCGCTCCCCATACGTATCTGCCGGTCGCGCGCCGCGACGGCAAGGGCTGCCGTGTTTCCTCGGTCTCGATCACGGGGTTGACCCTACAATCAGGCGGGATCGAAAACTCAGCCTTGCCGGAGATCGTGGTGTGGCGCCCACTTTATACTGCCTTCGCAACATCAAGACCAATCGTGCTAATTGCGTCCATGGACGGCCCCCCTCAATGTGGCCGCCTTGCCGCACCCACCCTATGCACTTCGATGCCGCAGAGCGGCGCCTCCACAGCACCGCCGGCAGACATTGCAACCGTTTCGCGGTCTCGCCATTCTCAACGCGTGAGGGGCCGATCAGCGCGGGAGCGCTCCGGCGAGTGCCTCCCGCAGCTTGCGCTCGTCGAGCGCCCGCTCCCACTTGGCGACGACGAGCGTTGCAACGCCGTTGCCGATGAGGTTCGTCGGCGTCAAGCCCTGCGACAGTAGGCGGTGCACGCCGAGAATGAGCGCCACGCTCTCGACCGGGATCGTTCCGACCGCCGCCAGAGTGGCGGCGAGGACGACGAAGGCGGCGCCGGCCACGCCCGCCGCGCCTTTCGAGGCGAGCAGCAGCACCGCCAAGAGCCCGAGCTGTTGCGCCAACGTCAGCGGCGTATCGGTCGCCTGCGCCAGGAAGATCGCCGCGGTCGCGAGATAGAGGCAGGTGCCGTCGAGGTTGAACGAGTAGCCGGTCGGGATGACGAGGCCGACCACGCTCTCCTCGCAGCCCGCCGCTTCGAGCTTGGCGATCATGCGCGGCAGCACCGTTTCCGACGACGTGGTCGCGATCACGATCAACAATTCCTCGCGGATGTAGCGCATGAACCTGATGAGGCTGAAGCCGCACCAGTGCGCGATCGGCCAGAGCACGGCGAAGATGAAGACGAGGCAGGTGACGTAGAAACCGATGAGCAGCTTGCCCAGGGAGACCAGCGAGCCGGCGCCGAACTTGCCCACGGTGAACGCAATGGCGCCGAACGCGCCGATCGGCGCCGCCCACATGACGATGCCGACGATGCGAAAGAACATCTGCGAAGCCGCTCCGATCAGGTCGGCGAGCGGCTTGCCGGCCTCGCCCATCGCGCTCAGCGCGAAGCCGCAGAGCACCGAGACAAAGAGGACCTGGAGGACGTTGCCTTCGCTGAACGCGCCGACGAAGGTATTGGGGATGATGGCGAGGAGGAACTGCGCGGCGGTCCGCCTGTGGGTTTGCGCCAGATAAGGCGCCACGCTCGACGTATCGACGTGCGACAGGTCGACGTGCATTCCGGCGCCGGGCTGGAGCAGATTGACGGCGAGGAGCCCGATGACGAGCGCGACCGAGGTCAGCACCTCGAAATAGACCAGCGCCTTGAGCGCGACGCGGCCGACCTTGGCCATGTTGGCCATGCCGGCAATGCCGTGCACCACCGTGCAGAAGATGATCGGCGCGATGAGCACGCGGATCGCCTTGATGAAGGCGTCGCCGACGGGCTCCATCCGAGCGCCGATGGTCGGATAGAGTACGCCCAAGGCGACGCCAACCGCCATTGCCACGAGCACCAGGAACCAGAGCTGCAGATAAAACGGCCGCTCCGTTGCGGATGACGTCACGCGCCGCGCCTCTTCCTCCGTCCTGACCGGCGTTCCTCCTTCCCCGCCGCGCCGCGGGGAAGGAAAGGCAAGGTCACGCGTCATACTCGGCCGAAATATCCTTGCCGGTGTAATCGGGCATGAAGGACGCCGATATCAGGCTGACGACCGCGCAGGCGGCGATATAGACGGCGATCGCATAGCCGGTGTTGTAGGCGGCGAACAGCGCCGTGGCAATGAGCGGCGCCGGCCCGCCGGCGATCAGCGATGCGAGCTGATAGCCGAGCGAGGAGCCGCTGTAACGCAAGCGCGGCGTAAACGCCTCGGCGATGAGCGCCGCCTGCGGTCCGTATTGGAGGTCGTGCGGAACGATCGAGAAAACGATGGCGATGAAGACCGCCCACGGGATCGTCGTGTCCACCAGCCCGAAATACACGAATCCGTAGATGCCGGTGACGGCAGCGCCGATCAGGTACATGTTCCGGCGCCCGATGCGGTCGGAAATGTGGCCGGCGAACGGAATGGTGAAGAACGAGACACAGGCCGCCACCAGCACCGCGACGAGGATGAAGTTCCGCTGCATGTGCAACGCGTGGACCGCATAGTAGAAGATGAAGGCGGCGTAGATGTAGAACGGCGCCTGCTCGGCCATCCGCAGCAGCGCGGCGAGGATGATCTCGCGCGGTTGTTTCTTGATGACTTCAGTGATCGGGGCCCGTTCGATCTTGTTCTGGTCCAAGAGCTTCTGAAACACCGGCGTCTCCAGGATGCCGAGCCGGATCCACAGACCGATGCCGACAAGGATGATCGAAAGCGCGAACGGAATCCGCCAGCCCCAGACGGCGAATTGATCGCCCGACCAGGTGCTGAAACCGAGGATCACCAGATTCGCCAAGAACAACCCGCTGGGCACGCCGAATTGCGGCCAGGACGCCACCAAGCCGCGGTGGCCGTGCGTGCGCGCCCATTCCATCGACAAGAGCACCGAGCCGCCCCATTCGCCGCCGACGCCGATGCCTTGCAGCGCCCGCAGAAGCGTCAACAGCACCGCGCCCCAAATGCCGATCGACGCGTAAGTCGGCACAAAGGCGATGAGGAAGGTCGCAATCCCCATGCACAAGAGCGTGGCGATCAGCGTCGCCTTGCGGCCGATCCGGTCGCCGTAATGGCCGAAGATCACGGCGCCGATCGGACGGGCGGCAAAGCCGACGAAGTAGGTCGCGAAGGCGGCGAGCGTCCCCGCAATCGGCGACTCGTGGGGGAAGTACAATCGTCCAAAGAGCAGGCCGGCCGCGATGTTGTAGATGAAGAAGTCGTACCATTCGATGGTGGTGCCGATCGTCGAGGCGATGACCGCCTTGCGCAGTTGCACGCCATGTTCGGATTCGGACAGTGACCCGTAGGTCGTCGCCATAGCCATTGGTATCCTCCCCGGTCGGTTTTATCGCCGAATGCAATGGGCTCCTCGGCGGCCTCTTTCGTCAAATGACGATACTGCAGGACACCGCCGATGGCCATAGACCAGCGAGCATATGACAAAAGGTCGGCGCGCTTGGCGCCGCGCCGCACCAGCAAAATCCTTCGCCGCCGGAGAGGGCGCGACCTATCGGCTCGGTTTGCTCGAAGCCATCACGGTGACCGGCGTGTCGCGGTAGAGAGCCGCGAACAGCCGCTTCAGGTTCTCAACCTTCGGCAGGTCGTTGAAGACGATATAGGGGTAATCCGGATGCAGCACGGCGAAATCCTGATGATAATCTTCGGCCGGATAGAAGCCGGACAGCGGCTCGAGCCGGGTCACGATCGGCGCGCCGAAGACGTGCACCTGATCGAGCTGGGCGATATAGGCTTTGGCGATCCGCTTCTGCTCGTCGTTGGCATAAAAGATCGCGGAGCGATATTGCGTACCGACGTCCGGCCCCTGCCGATTGAGTTCGGTCGGATTGTGCGCAACCGAGAAAAATATCTGCAGAATCTTGCCGTAGGAAATCTGCCGCGGATCGAACGTCACCTGCACCGATTCGGCGTGGCTGGTGCGGCCGGTGCCGACCATCTCGTAATGCGCCGTCTGCTTGTCGCCTCCGGCATAGCCGGACACGGCCGCGGTCACGCCTGTGGTGTGCTGAAAGACGGCCTGCACGCCCCAAAAACAGCCGCCGGCCAAAACGATCGTCTGCAAGCCGGCGGCGGACGGCGCCGCCGCGTCGATCTTCGGCGCCGGGATCACAACGGCGGGTTCCGCGGCGCGCGCCACACCCGCCGCCATGCCGACCAACGGCACCAAGAGCAGCGCCCGTGCGATCTGCGAAAGCGAAAAGCTGCAACTGAGGGCCATGTCGTTCCTCCGACCTCTTCCGCGCCGTTCGACGCGGCAGCGCGCGGGGCAATTCTTACGGCAGGGAGACGATGACGGGCCAATCACAATTGGCGCGATGCCGCAGGGCCGCGCGGTCACGACTTCGTGTGTCGCCCCGCCCCGCGGCGGCGCGGTCGAATCGCCACGCCCGCAAAGCCCGCCAGGGCCGGTGTCCGCCCGCTCTTAGGAGGCGGCGGCCATGGCGGGCTTCGGACGTTTTGCCCGCAGGCGCCCGGGCCACCACCGGTCCTCATAGCTGTCGTCCCACAAGCCTTCGAGGTGCGGCAGCACCTCGCGCGCGAACAGGTCGATATTCTTCCTGCACAGATCGGTCGACATCGAACCGAAATGCAAGAGCGCCAGCAAGTGGCCGACGCGAAGCCGTTTCATACCCGCCAGCAATTGCTCGCGCACCGTCCTCGGACTGCCGGCGATTACGAAACCGCGCCCGTAGAAGTCCTTGGCCCTGAGCTCGCGCAGGTTGATGCCGGCGCGTGGATTGTGCTGCAGGGCCTGGAGCAGCGCCGGATATTCGAGACATCCGGGTATCTGCTGGTAGTACGACGGCGTATACAGCAGCTTGTTGAAAAAATACTCAGCGTGCCGGGCGTAGAGATCCTCCGCTTCGGCATCAGTCTCGGCCACGCCGATGAGCTGCAGGAAGCTGTAGCGGTACGGATTGTCGTCCCGCCCCTTGCGCGCCACCAATTCCCAATAGCGGTCGGCCACCTGCTCGGCGTTTTTGGCGCCGAAATAGCTCAGGTGGCAGAAGCAGTGATCGAGGTCGACGACATACTCGGCGGTCGAGGAGATACCGGAGCCGGGAATCCAGATCGGCGGATGCGGCTGCTGCATCGGCCGCGGCCAGAGATTCACCATGCCGAGCTGATAATATTTGCCGTTCCAGGCGAAGATTTCCTTTGCCGACCACGCTTTGACGACAAGGGCCAGCGCCTCGCGGAAACGCTCGCGCTGCTCCATGGGGACGACGGCGTTGGCGACGGTGGCGTCCGTCGGCAGGCCGGTGGGAAAGCCCGCGACCAACCGTCCGCCGCTGATGCAATCGAGCATGGCGTATTCTTCGGCAATACGCGTCGGCGGCGTGGTGGAGGGCAAAGTGGAGCCGAGCTGAATGATCGCGACGTTCTCGCCGTTGGTCAGCCTGGCCAGCACCGCGCCCATCAGGCTCGGATTCGCCATGAAGCCATAGACGTTTTGATGATGCTGATTGGTGCAGAGCCCGTGCAGGCCGGCCTTCGCCGCATGGATCAGTTCATCCAGAGTCGCGTTGTAGTACCGACCCACCTCCTCGGCATCGGCAATGTCGAACCACAATGGATCAACAAATGCCGAGTCGTAGCGCTGCTCGAAATCCGCCGGCAGATCGCGATACGGCATCAGGTGGAACATGCAGACTTTCACGGCCGCTTTCCTCCGCGCCGGCGGATTTGTTCGAAAATGCTACGTCGAGACCCGAGGCAACTCAATGCAATCATCTCGACCGCAGTTGCCGAACGCGCGTCGGGCTCATCGGGGCCGGACGAGCAAGAGGCTGCGCGCCGTCGGATAATCCCGCTCCGCCCCCTGTCGCCGTGTCGGTCGGCGCGCGGCCGAAACGCCCGGTTAAGCATTTTACACCAATGATGCAGGTCCCGTCTTGCGGACACGGGCCTGGCAATGAGCGCAGCATCGGCAAAGCCGACATCCGTCACCGGCGGCGGCGCCATGCGCGGCGGCGACGAAGCCCGCGTCCCGCTTTGTTTTGTCGTCGACACGGATGAGAGCATCTGTCATTTTGTGTCGCTCATCCTACACGGCGCCGGAATCGATACCGAGGAGTTTGCCGAGGGCCGTTCCTTGCCCGCGGCGCTGAAGCGGCGCACGCCCGACGTGGTCTTTCTCAATATCGCGCTCGAATCCGCCGAAGCGATCGAATGCGTCGTCTCGCTCGGCAAACGCGGCTATGGCGGATTCGTTCAGCTCATGAGCAGCCGCGGCTCCGCCGTGCTCGAACATGTCAAAAGCATCGGCAAACAGCACGGCCTGCTGATGCTGCCCGTCCTCAAGAAGCCGTTCGAGACCGGCGCCGTTCTGAAGATCCTGCAGGACCTCAAGCTCGGTCAGCCGCCGGCGGTCGCCGCCCGCATCGACCTCAAGGACGCCTTGGGCAATGGCTGGGTCGAATTCTGGTACCAGCCGAAGATCGATTTGCGCAAAAAGCAACTGGTCGGCGCCGAAGCTTTCGCCCGCGTGCGCCACCCGCAAAACGGCGTCTTGATGCCGGCCGCGTTCATGCCCGGCGCGTCGGAAGCGGACCTGATCACGCTTTCCGAGCGGGCTCTGGCGCACGCGCTGCAAGCCGCGCTGAGCCTCGCCAAGTTTGGCGTCAATCTGCGCATGGCGGTCAATATCCCGGTTCCGGCATTGGCCAAGATTGCGGTGACCGACATCGTCCAGACCTATCGCCCGCAGTTCGACAAATGGCCGGGCATGATCATCGATATGGTGGAAGAGCAGATCATCAGAGAGCTGGGATTGGCGAGCGACATCGCCAAGAAGCTCGATCACCTCAACGTCAAGCTGGCAATCGATAATTTCGGTCGCGGCTATTCCTCGTTGGCACGCCTCAAGGAACTGCCGTTCGCCGAGCTCAAGCTCGACCGCGCCTTCGTCGCCGATTGCGGCACCGACAAAGTCAATGCGCCGCTGTGCAAGACCGTGATCGACCTCGCCCACAATTTCGGCAGCATCGCCGTAGCGATCGGAATCGAGAAAGCCTCCGACGCGCTCGCTTTGGTCAGCATGGGCTGCGACCACGGCCAGGGTTTTTTGCTCGGTCAGCCGATGCCCGAGGAGCGCTTCACGTCGCTGTTGCGCCAGCGCGCCGCCTCGCAAGCGTCCGCCGCACACGCCGCGGATGGCCGCGTGATGGAGAAACAGCGCGCGTGACGCCGTCGCCGCCTCGGCGCGGGCGCTTCTCAATGGGTCCAGGCCTCGCGGCGCGGATAGGCGAAATTGTCGGCGTAGGAGATGCGCTGGCGCAGCGGCGGCTTCGCTTCGAACACCAGGTAGGGAATGCCTTCGCGCTCGCAATAAGCGACGGCTTCGTCCTTGGTGTCGAAGTAAAGGCGCACTTCCTGCTTCATGTCGCCGGAACTCGTCCAACCCATGAGCGGGTCGACCGTGCGCGGCTGTTCCGGCTCGTAATCGAGCAGCCACTCCTTGGTATTGGCGGTGCCCGACTGCATCGCCGTGCGCGCGGGCTTGTAGATGCGGGCGGTCATGCCGTTGGTGTCGCCGGGTGTCGTGATGAGGTCGGAACGAGGTGCTGGAATCGCGTCGGACTCGGTTTGGAGAAACTGCAATGACTCAACGAGGTAGCTGGTCGGGGCAGCAGGATTTGAACCTGCGACCTTCTGCTCCCAAAGCAGACGCGCTACCAGGCTGCGCTATACCCCGCCGGGCGCGGCACTGGATACATGCTTCACCGGGTCCCAGCAAGGCATGTGGCGTGACGGTGCGGCTCAGCCGCCGTTGCCGAAGATCGCGCCGGTCACGCGATCGCCGGGGGCAATGCCGAGCTTGTGGACGGTGCCGGCGACCACTTCGAGCACGGCGCGCACCGGACCGTCGGAGGGAATGTTGCGATCCGACAGCGGCTCGGTGTTTTCGGCAATGCTGAGAATGCGTCCGTCGCCGCGGATGAAAATCATATCGAGCGAGATGTAGGTGTTGTGCATCCAGAAGGCGACCGGTTGGTCCTCATGGAAATCGAACAGCATGCCGTGACCTTCCGGCAGTTCCTTGCGGAACATGAGGCCGCGTTCGCGCTCGGCATCATCGGTGGCAAGCTCGACCGAGAAGGCGTGAACGCCGGTCTTGCTGACGATCTCGATCATCGCCTCGCCGCCCGCCCGCGCGGGTGCAGAGCCGGTCACGACCGCACAGGCGGCGGCAGCGGCAACGAACCATGCCGCGACGAAGCGCCGCGCCGGCGTTAACCGCCATCCGCGGCGAGCGGCAAAATCGGCTAGTGGGAGGCGAGCCCGAGCGGGCCGCTCTCGGGACGCACCTCGGCCGCCATCAGCCCCTTGGGTCCCGGCCCGTAACGGACCAGCACGAACTGCCCCGGTCGCAGCTCGGTGATGCCGAACCGGCGCAGTGTCTCCATGTGCACGAAAATATCCGGCGTCCCCTCCCCGCGGGTGAGGAATCCGAATCCGCGCAAACGATTGAACCATTTGACCTGTGCCCGTTCGAGACCGCTCGTCGGGGTCACAGTAACATGAGTTCGCGGCGGCGGCATCTGCGCCGGATGGATCGCCGTCGAATCGTCCATGGAAATGATGCGAAAGGCCTGCAGGCCTTTCGGCCGCGGCAGCACCTCGCAGACGACCCGCGCTCCTTCATAGGCCGTCTGGTAACCGTCGCGGCGCAGGCAGGTCACGTGCAGGAGCACGTCGGCCATGCCGTTGTCCGGCACGATGAAGCCGTAACCCTTGGCAACATCGAACCATTTGATGACGCCGGACACCTCGATGACGCTCGCCGCCTCGTCGACGAGTCCAACGTCGGGCCCCAGCCCCACCCCGGTCGATTTTGGTTCGATCCCGTCCGACGCCATGACGCCGTGGCCGCCGCCGCTGTGCTGGCGCCCCGCGGGCGCTTCACGAATCTCTTGAATCGAAGATAACACCCGCCATCCAAGGGAAAAGCACAAAAATGCAACACCGGGCCAAAAGAGTCACAGCCTGTGAACATCGGTGGATGACGCGCCATGGACGATGAACGGTTCGAGCACGGTCCCGATGTCCGCCCGCACCACCAGGTCGGCGAGGTCGTCGAATTCGGTCGCCTCGCGATTGATGATGACGAGTTGCGCGCCATTGCGCTTGGCCATCAAGGGAAATCCGGCCGCCGGCCAGACCACGAGCGAGGAGCCGATCGCCAGGAACAGGTCGCAGGACAGAGCGAGGTCCTCGGCGCGCCGCATGGCGGCCTCGGGCATCGCCTGCCCGAACGATATGGTCGCGGTCTTGATGTAGCCGCCGCAGGCGGGGCAGTCGGGGGCGCAGCCATTGGCGGCCTCCATCCGCCTGCGCACCCACGATAATTCGTAGCGCTCGGCGCAATCGAGGCATAAAGCGTAGGTTGTGTTACCGTGCAACTCAACGACGTGCTCGGGCGCGATCCCCGAGGCTTGGTGCAGATTATCGATGTTCTGCGTGATCACCGCCGGCACCCTGCTGGCGCGATAGAGATTGGCGAGCGCGCGATGCCCGCGGCCCGGCCGGGCGCCGCCGAACTCGTCGATCATGGCGAACCGCCGCCTCCAGGATTCGTTGCGCGCCTCCTGGCTCGACACGAACTCATCGAATGGGATCGGCCGGTTCTTGGTCCACACCCCGCCCGGCGAACGGAAATCGGGGATGCCGCATTCGGTCGAGATGCCGGCCCCGGTAAAGGGCACGACGACGCCCGCTTCGCCGACGATGTCCTTGAGGCGCGCGATGGCGGTCTCGAGGTCGGGCGCGATCATTCTTCGCGGTC
>JASHPW010000039.1 GCA_030037895.1 Xanthobacteraceae bacterium
CCGCCTACGTGCGCTTTACGCCCAGTGATTCCGAGCAACGCTAGCCCCCTTCGTATTACCGCGGCTGCTGGCACGAAGTTAGCCGGGGCTTCTTCTGCGGGTACCGTCATTATCTTCCCCGCCGAAAGGGCTTTACAACCCTAGGGCCTTCATCACCCACGCGGCATGGCTGGATCAGGCTTGCGCCCATTGTCCAATATTCCCCACTGCTGCCTCCCGTAGGAGTCTGGGCCGTGTCTCAGTCCCAGTGAGGCTGATCATCCTCTCAGACCAGCTACTGATCGTCGCCTTGGTGAGCCGTTACCTCACCAACTAGCTAATCAGACGCGGGCCGATCCTTCAGCGATAAATCTTTCCCCTTGCGGGCGTATCCGGTATTAGCCCAAGTTTCCCTGGGTTGTTCCGAACTGAAGGGCACGTTCCCACGTGTTACTCTCCCGTCTGCCGCTGCCGTATTGCTACGGCCGCTCGACTTGCATGTGTTAGGCCTGCCGCCAGCGTTCGCTCTGAGCCAGGATCAAACTCTCAAGTTGGATGAGAACTTTTCCCGGCCGATCACGTTTCGCGCGACGATGCCTGCGCATCGCCGTTGACGAGGTCCCACTTTGGACCGCTTAAGCGATTGCTCGCCCAAGCGACCATAGTGTTGACCTGAAACGTCGACCGCCGAAGTCTCTTCCAGCCGCGCCTTGCGCCGGAGACAAGCTCCGACGCCGGGACGCGGCACGCAAGGACTCCGCCGTCCGCGTTTCTCTTTCTTCCGATTCACGTCTCAAACAACCCGGAACCGTATGGTTCCGTCTCCAGCGGGCGCCGGAGCCGCCGCAGCCCCGCACATCCGACATGGCCATAGGATCATGGCCGGATGCTCGTTCACCGCGTAAACAGTGAGGGGCTTCGCACACGCCATCGCGCCGAAGCAGCGGCGGCGCGCCAAGAGTGTTTATATAGGCTTCGAGTGCAAGCATTGTCAACGTCTCGGCGGCCGAATCGGCCGCTGTGGATCGTCGGCAAAGCGGCAATTTTTGCCGGTTCTGCACCATCGCAATAGGGACCCAAGCCGACACTGAAGCTTGCAGATTCGGCGTTTGTGGCATCTTGCGCCGCACTGCGGCCACATTCCTCCGCCGTTCTCTACGGAGTTCTGTGGGGTTGTCGCAACGCGGGGGAAACAGCGGCATCGGTTAAGCTATCGGCGTTGACGCTCGGCTCGTGTTGCCGGGATCTCAAGAGGCGCGGCCCGCACGGCGCCCAGCTTTGAGGTCCGCTCGGGCCGGTCGAGGCGTCGAACGCGGAGACTTGTTGGCGGACGTCGTGCCGTATTCGGCGCCGCGGCGGCGCTGCAAAGTGCGGCACGCTTCAATGCGATCGCGAGTGCAGGGGACGGTGGTCTTGGACCAAGGTAGGCTGCGCGGCGCAAATCGGAGGCTCGATACCGGGTCCGTCGATCTCGGCAATGAGCCGCCGCTTTTGATCGACGGAGGCAGCGGCGGTCTCATCGACCGGCGCCGACTCTCCGTCCAGTGGTTTACCGGCACGATACTGACGGGACTATGCGGCGCCGCGCTTATGGGCGGCGCCGTTTTTGCTTCTCTCGACGGCGAAACCACTTTCGCCGCGGCGCCGGAACGCGTCGAGACGGCACTGCGCGGAGCCCTGACCAGCATCGGCGAGCGCTTGAGCGGGTTTCACAAGACCGATCGCCTTGCGGCGGTGAGCGAACCGAGCGTCACGCGCCAAGTCCTGCGCGTGCCGTCGAGCACGCGGGTGCGCGAGCGCGAACTCGTTCGCATGCTTCCCTATGTACGTGTTGCCGGAAATCTTTCGCTGTCGGGTTCGGAGCTCTCCGCGGATATTCCCCCCTTCAATCCGCAAAAGCTCCTGACCGAAGGCGTGGCGGATGCCGACGATACGCCGGCGGCGGAGCCGGACGCCGAGGTCTCCTTCGTCACCTGCGATCTCGCGGCGGCCGGCGGCAAGGCCAAGGTGACGCCGGCGGTCTGCGACCTCAATTCGCTGTTGGCCAAGGTGAAGCCGTCGACGCTGTTGCCGCCCGACGAGGTCATCGCGCGCGTACGCGATGTCGCCAGCGCCGCCAGAACGAACTCACCGTTACTCGCAAATGCCGACCCGACGGCCACGAGCCTCAAGCTGAGCTACGCCGCCGAGGGCGACACCGATCCATATGCGGGGTTCGCGGCACGCGTGGTCCCGGAAAACATAACGCTGCTGCCGAAAACGACGAGCAGCGGCAGCGAGCCGAGCGAGCGCGTCATCCTCGCCAAAAAGGGTGATACGGTCGGATCGATTCTGCGCGAACTCGGCGCGGCGCCCGACGAGATCAGGGCGATCAATGCCGTGCTCGGACCGGTGGCGCGCGAAGACGGGTTGAAGGAAGGCCAGAAGTTGCGTGTGCTCATGGCCGCGGCCGGCCTCGGGCATATGCAGCCACTGCGCGTCATCGTCGCCGACGACAGCGCGATCGAGGCGGCGGCCGCACTCTCCGATAACGGCCAATATGTCCCGGTTGACATCGGCAACGTCGATACCGACGTTGCCGAAGCCGGCGACGACGACAGCGGCGATGATGACGGCAGCGGCGTGCGGCTCTATCAGAGCCTGTACGAGACCGCGCTGCGCAACAACGTCCCGAAATCGGTGATCGAGGAATTTATCCGCATCTATGCGTACGACGTCGATTTCCAGCGCCGGGTGCAGCCGGGCGATTCCTTCGATGTACTCTATGCCGACGACGAGACCGGAGAGGGCAGGCACGATGTGCGCTACGCCTCGCTCAACGTCGGCGGCGAGACCAAGAAATATTACCGCTTTCAGACGACGGACGACGGCGCCTACGACTACTATGATGAGACGGGAAAGAGCGCGAAGAAATTCCTCGTGCGCAAGCCGGTGCCGATCGGCATCATGCGTTCCGGGTTCGGCGAACGCTACCATCCGCTCCTGCACTACCTGAAAATGCATACCGGCGTCGATTGGGCGGCGCCCTTCGGCACGCCGATCTTTGCCGCCGGCAACGGCGTCATCGAAGAGATCGGACTGAAGGGCGGCTACGGCAAATATGTGCGCATCCGCCACGCCAACGGCTATGAGACCGCCTATGGCCACATGACCGCCTTCGCGCGCGGGCTCAACGTCGGCAGCCGCGTGCGGCAGGGCCAAATCATCGGATTTGTCGGCTCGACCGGCCTTTCGACCGGCTCGCACGTGCATTTCGAAATCCTCATCAACGGCCACTTCGTCGATCCGATGAAGGTCAAGCTGCCGCGCGGCCGGGTCCTTGACGGCGTCGCTCTCGCTCAATTCGAGAAGGAGCGCGAGCAGCTCGACACGCTGCTGGCACACCGGCCTGCGCGCGTCGCCGAGATGCGCTAAAACATTGGGTGCTGTCGTCATCGCGTGGAGCAAAGCGACGAAGCAGTCCAATAGTGCGCCGCGAGCCCTCCAAGATTGCTTCGACATTGCGCGCCGCACAATGACGCCGTGAGCGGGGGTCTTCGTGATTGAGGCTGCAAACTTCGCCGATCGCCTTGAGGCGCGATCGAGCCGATTTTGGGCGCTGTTTCATTTCAATTTCACGCGGTTCATTTTCCCGGCCCGCATGGTCGCCGACCGCGTCGGCGTTTCGACCGCCATCGTCAGATTTTGGCTCACGCCGTGGGAGCGCACCGACGAGCATCTGCCGCTGTCGCATATTGCCGAAGTCATCCACATTCGCGGCTTGTTCTGGGACAGGATCAGCGTCGAGAGCAGCGGCGGACTTAACCCGCTGATGATCCCCGGATTGCCGAAATCGGTAGCGCGCTATTTCGTCGAGCACGTGCGCGAGCGCATCAACGAAACCGCCGCTACGCCGCCTCCGCCAGCACGCCGTTGAACTTGAGCCCCTGCTTGCTGGCGGAGATCACGACCTTCTCGCCGTCCTTGATCTTGCCGGCGAGGATCAGCTCGGCGAGCGGATCCTGCACCGATTTCTGGATCACGCGCTTGAGTGGACGCGCGCCATAGCCGGGGTCCCAGCCCTTCTCGGCAAGCCAATCGCGCGCCGCCGGTTCGAGCTTGATCGCGATCTTGCGCTCTTCCAGAAGCCGGGCGAGCCGCGCCATCTGGATATCGACGATGCGCGTCATTTCCGATTTCTGCAATCGGTGAAACAGGATGATTTCGTCCACCCGATTGAGGAATTCCGGCCTAAAGCTCGCGCGCACGATCGCCATCACCTGATCGCGGATCGCGTGCGTATCCTGGCCTTCCGGCTGGCTGACCAGAAGCTCGGCGCCGAGATTCGACGTCATCACGATCAGCGTGTTGCGGAAATCAACCGTGCGGCCCTGGCCGTCGGTGAGGCGGCCCTCGTCGAGCACCTGCAACAGCACGTTGAACACGTCGGGATGGGCCTTCTCGATCTCGTCGAACAGCACCACCTGATAAGGCCGCCGGCGCACCGCTTCGGTGAGCGCGCCGCCTTCCTCGTAGCCGACATAGCCGGGCGGCGCGCCGATCAGACGCGCGACCGCGTGCTTCTCCATATATTCAGACATGTCGATGCGGATGAGCGCCGACTCGTCGTCGAACAGGAATTCGGCGAGCGCCTTGGTGAGTTCGGTCTTGCCGACGCCGGTCGGACCGAGAAACATGAACGAGCCGATCGGCCGATTCGGATCCTGCAGGCCGGCGCGCGCCCGGCGCACCGCGGTCGAGACCGCCTTGACCGCGTCGGCCTGACCGACCACGCGCTTGCCGATCTGCTCCTCCATGCGCAGCAGCTTCTCCTTTTCCCCTTCGAGCATGCGGTCGACCGGGATGCCGGTCCAGCGCGAGACCACTTGCGCGATGTGATTGGCGGTGACCGCCTCCTCGACCATCGCGCTGCGGCCGTCGCTCGCCTCCATCGCCTTGAGCCGCTTCTCGATCTCGGGAATGCGGCCGTAGGAAATCTCGCCGGCGCGCTGGTACTCGCCGCGCCGCTGCGCATTGGCGAGTTCGACGCGCAACTGGTCAAGCTCGTTCTTGAGTTTCTGCGCGTCGCTGAGCTTCTCCTTCTCCGACTTCCAGCGCGCGGTCAGATCGGCGGACTGTTTCTCCAGCGCCGCAAGCTCGGTTTCGAGCCCGGAGAGCCGCGCGCGCGAGCCCGGATCGTGCTCCTTCTTCAACGCCTCCTGTTCGATCTTGAGCCTGATGATCTCGCGATCGATCGAATCAAGCTCCTCGGGCTTGGAATCGACCTGCATCTTCAGCCGCGCCGCGGCTTCATCGACGAGGTCGATCGCCTTGTCGGGCAGGAAGCGGTCGGTGATGTAGCGGTGCGACAGCGTCGCCGCCGCGACCAGCGCGCCGTCGGTGATGCGCACGCCGTGATGCGCCTCGTACTTGTCCTTGAGCCCGCGCAGGATCGAGATCGTGTCCTCGACGCTCGGCTCCTCGATATAGACCGGCTGGAAGCGCCGGGCGAGCGCCGCGTCCTTCTCGACGTGCTTCTTGTATTCGTCGAGCGTGGTGGCGCCGATGCAATGCAATTCGCCGCGGGCGAGCGCCGGCTTGAGCAGGTTCGAGGCGTCCATGGCGCCATCGGCCTTGCCGGCGCCAATGAGCGTATGCATCTCGTCGATGAACAGGATGTAGGCGCCGGCCGCCGAGGTCACCTCCTGCAGCACCGCCTTGAGCCGCTCCTCGAACTCGCCGCGATATTTGGCGCCGGCGACCATCGCGCCGAGATCGAGCGCAAGGAGCTTCTTGTCCTGCAAGCTTTCCGGCACGTCGCCGTTGACGATGCGCAAGGCGAGGCCCTCGACGATCGCGGTCTTGCCCACGCCCGGCTCGCCGATCAGCACCGGGTTGTTCTTGGTCCGCCGCGACAGCACCTGGATGGTGCGGCGGATCTCCTCGTCGCGTCCCACCACCGGGTCGAGCTTGCCGTCACGCGCCGCTTGGGTGAGGTCGCGCGCGTACTTCTTGAGCGCGTCGTAGGCGTTTTCCGCCGAGGCCGAGTCGGCGGTGCGGCCCTTGCGCAGCGCTTCGATCGCGGCATTGAGGTTTTGCGGCGTCACGCCGGCATTGGCGAGGATTTTTCCGGCTTCGCTTTGCCGATCGAGCGCGAGCGCGAGCAGGAGCCGCTCGACGGTGACGAAGCTGTCGCCGGCCTTCTCGCCCGCCTTCTCGGCGGTATCGAAGACCCGCGCCAAAGCGGGATCGAGATAGACCTGGCCGGCGCCGCCGCCGGAAACCTTCGCCCGCTTCCCAAGCGCCGCCTCGACGGCGGCGAGCGCCTGACGCGAATTGCCGCCGGAACGGTCGATGAGGCCGGCGGCGAGTCCTTCGGGGTCGTCGAGCAGCACCTTGAGCAGATGCTCGGGGGCGAATTGCTGGTGTCCCTCGCGCAGCGCGAGCGACTGGGCGGATTGGATGAATCCGCGGCTGCGGTCGGTGTACTTCTCGAAATTCATGCCTGCTCCCTCGGCCTATTCCGAACGCCCTTGCGGCGCGGACGGAACATCGTCACTGGGTGTATTTTGGCCCGTCGGCGGCCCGCCGATCGAGATCCACCGACCCCGTCGAAGACGCCGACGCCGGCGGCCCCCCATGAGGCGATCCGCCGCCGGTACATATGGGAACTGGACGAGCCTACGGAAGGGTCGGCGCCGGAGCGCAATCCGCGTTCCAGCGTCCTGGTGGAGCATGATCTTTTCGGAGAACCGGTTCCGCCCCGGATCAAGTCCGAGGCAGGCTTTTTCCGGATCATGCACTCTGACTGAACACATTTCTCGGATGCGGCGCAGCGGCTCGCTGCGCCGTCGATCCAGGGCCTCGAAGGTAAGATCGTAGCTTCTCCCCCCGGGTTAATAAAACATTAATCGCAGCGGCATTAATCTCAAACCAACCCCGCGAGCGTCCGGCACTGGTGAGGAGACGCATATGGCCGAACGGCGTCGTTCCGCACGGCAGAAGAGCTTCCTGCGCGGCTGCGTCTATTTCAACAAGCGCCGCAACGCGGTGGACTGCCTGATCCGCGACATTTCCGATGAGGGCGCGCGCATCATCTTCTCCGACGCGGTGAGCGTTCCCGACATCATCGACCTTTATATTCCGCAGAAGGAGCAGACCGTGCACGCGCGCGTGCAGTGGCGCCACGGCGATGAAATCGGCCTCGCCTTTCCGGCCAGCGCCAAGCCGACGCGCGCGGCGCCGGATTTCGGCGACTTGGCGCAACGCGTCGCCGGCCTCGAATCCGAAGTCGCGACGCTGCGGCGGATGCTCAAGCAGTTGAAAAATGAGCTTCTCGGCGCCGGCGACATGGATGCCGCCTGACTTCCGGTCGTCACTTGAAAATCCGCTCGCCCTGCAGGTCGATGATCTGCCGTGCCTTGCTGAGCGTAAAGCTCACCGCCTCGTCGTATGACGCATAGGCGTCGGTGCGGATGAAGCGGTGCTCCTTGCGCACTCCGTCGATCTCCCGCTCGATGACGCCCGCCGTCTGATAATGGCCCTCGCTCCTGAACGGCGCGGCGCGGATGATGAAGCCCTTGTATTCGACCGGGTCGCCGACCTTTTCCGCGCCGGCGGCAGCGCTCCGGCCGAACAGAGTGCTGAGAAACGACATCGCCGGTCTCCGGGCTTCTTGCCGATGGACGCGAAGGTTACTCCGCAGCGGCGGAATGTCGAGACGGCGCCGGTATTGCGCTAAGCTCGCGGCCTCGTTGCACGGTGCACAGGTCAAAAGGAGTTTCGCCGATGCCGAAAGCGTACTGGGTGGTCTTCTACCGTTCGATTTCCGATCCGCAAAAGTTCGGGGCCTATGCCAAGCTCGCTCCGGCCGCGACCGCTCCCTTCGGCTCCCGTTATCTCGCGCGCGGAACCGCGGCGGCCGTCTTCGAGGCCGGGCTCAAGGAGCGTGTCGTGATCACCGAATTTCCGAGCGTCGAAAAAGCCGTCGCCGCCTACAAAAGCCCGGCCTACCGCGACGCGCTCAAGGCGCTTGGCGACGGCGCCGTGCGCGACCTGCGCATCGTCGAGGGAGTGGAGTAGCGGCGCGTCTTGGTCCCGATGACGCGGCCGATGCCGGCCCGAAGGCGCGTCAGGCATATCCGCCCGCGCGAGATGCTCGCGCGGCAGCGCGATGTTGGGCGCCGCAAGGCCATGGCGCGACCGTGGAACAGATGCGGGTTTGTCACTCCGGAAATTTGCGCCGCGTCGTGGTCGTGGCCAGCACGGCGCCGTTCGGCCCGAGCGCCCTGATGCTGAACTCATAAGTGTGCACTTGGCCCGGCGGCGGCGATGGACCGGTAAAGCCGGACGAGAAGGCGCCGCAGGGAACCTCCCTCTGGCCGTTGTAAGCGACCTTGCCGCCGCCGTGACGGAAACTCGGCACGTTGAGGTCGGTCATCGCGAATTGCAACGTCACCGTTCCTTGCGGGACGTCCCTAAGCGCAAAGCTGGGCGAGCCGGAGCACCAGCGGAACGTGGCGGAAAAGGCCAAAGCGCCGGACGCGGTCGAGCCAAGCATGAGCCCAGCAATGCCGAGCGCAGCGGCAGCATGAGACATGCGCATGTTGAACATGAGTCGTCCTCACAAGGTGTGGCGGCCGGCCCTCACAGCACGATGACGATGCGCAAGCCAAGCACGATTTCGTGCTCGCTCGACACCGAGGCCATCGTCAACACCGGGCTCGCCGCGCTCAATTTGGTACGCTCGCAAGCGGAAGAAAAGTGCGGTCGTCGCGGCCATCATCACGTCGCCGCCTTCGCCTCGCCGAAAGTGGACGTCGTCCTCAAGGTCATCCGCGACCGGCCTTTCGCCAGCTACAAGTAGGTACGTTTCGACGGGCCTGGATCCGTGCTCGCCAAGTATCATCGCGTGCACGGGATCAACCGCTCCGGCCGCGGGCACCGGCAGCGACCCACGTCAATTCATATTGCCACAGACCTCACCTCCCCGATACATTGGCCGGCCTACGTCCCGCCGCCGCTTCGGCGCCCGCCTCCAGGGCGACGGATTCGAGTAGATAGCCGATCGTGAAGAGTCCGGCGCCGTGCGCCCGCTTCGCCAGATCGAGCGCGGCGATCCCAATGTCTTCTGCTGTGATCGCGCGGTCGTTCGGCGCCGGCTTTTCGCCACAGCGGCCGAGCGCACTATCGGCAGAAGCTTGGCCGGAATCGGCCCGACTCATCGCATCCTCCCGGGTGTCGGCGAAGGCGCCCTCAAGCGCGCGACGCCACTCGTCTCATACTGATTGATTATCAATGATTGTCAACAGCACCTATTCACAACTTAACTAATATAAAAAAATCAATAACTTGCATTTAGTTTACGTTTCACCTAGCCATTAGTTGCCCTTGTGACGCGACGCTAAAAACGGCGCATGGCCAAACGTTCGAAAGCACGCCTGCTAAAGGCGCGATTTCCCCGCCTGCGGCAGATCAGGCAAGAACAGCTCGGATGGGAAATCGTCGATATCGTCAGCCGCCTGCCCGGTAGCAAACCGAGCATTTCGTCGATCTACCGCCTTGAGCAGGGCGAGGCCATCCGCATGTCGAGTGCGCGCCGCGTTTTCGACGTCATCAACAGTGCTCTCCACAATACGCTCGATGTCGGCAAGGAACTCGAAATGAGCTGGTAAGCGGGCGCTCCGGACGCCCCGCTGTTGACGCCGCGGCTGCATTAACCCCGCGGTAACCATAGACCCGGCACATTTTGCCGGGGAGGTCATCACCCTTTTCCACCGCACCTTCGGGGGCAGCCTTGGACGCCAGCACGGCTCCGCTCTTTCGCGCCGGCGGCCCACCAGCCGCCGCGCACAGCTTCGAGACACGCGACCGCAACCGACGGGGCCGATCAACCGGCGTGACCGACGCAGCTTCCTCGCCCCGCAGCGAGGCATCTTCGACGTTCTCGCGCCTCGCCGATCTCGGCACCATGCTCCGGCGCAGCGATATCGCGCTCGCGCTCGGCATGATGATCATCCTCGTGGTGCTCATCCTGCCGCTGCCGCCGCTGCTGCTCGACTTCTCGCTCGCGGTCTCCATCACCTTCTCGGTGCTGATCCTGATGACGTCGCTGTTCATCCAGGCGCCGCTCGAATTCTCGGCGTTCCCGACCGTGCTGTTGATCGCCACCATCCTGCGCCTGGCGCTCAATCTCGCCTCGACGCGGCTCATTCTGGCGCACGGCCACGAAGGGACCGACGCCGCCGGCCACGTCATCGAGGCCTTCGGCCACTTCGTCATGGGCGGCAATTTCGTCATCGGCATCATCGTCTTCACGATCCTGGTGATCGTGAACTTCGTGGTCATCACCAAGGGCTCGGGGCGTATCGCGGAAGTGGCGGCGCGCTTTCACCTCGACGGCATGCCAGGCAAGCAGATGGCCATCGACGCCGACCTCAACGCCGGGCTCATCGACGAGAAGGAGGCGCGGCGGCGGCGCAAGAATCTGGAAGACGAATCCAACTTTTTCGGCGCCATGGATGGGGCCTCGAAATTCGTGCGCGGCGACGCCATCGCCGGCCTCCTCGTCGTCCTGATCAACGTCATCGGCGGCATGGTCATCGGCATCTTGCAGCAGAACCTCACTTTTGCCGAAGCAGCCCACGCCTACACGCTGCTCACCGTCGGCGACGGCTTGGTCACGCAGATCCCGGCGCTCATCGTGTCGACCGCCGCCGGCCTCCTGGTGTCGAAGGCCGGCGTCACCGGCGCGGCCGACAAGGCGCTGCTCAGCCAGTTTTCCGGCTACCCCAAGGCGCTCGGCATGTCGGGCGCGGTCATGCTGGTGATGTCGCTCTTGCCCGGCATCCCGATGCTGCCGTTCTTGGCGCTCGGCGGCGGCGCGGCGAGCCTCGCCTATCTGATCGACCGCCGCGCCAAGCAGGCGGTCACGGCCGCGGCGAAGAAGGCCGATGCCGCCAAGCCGGCGGCCGCGGAAGAGCCGATGTCGGCGGCGCTCAAAATGGACGATCTCAAGATCGAGCTCGGCTATGCGCTGCTGCCGCTGGTCAACGCCCCCGACGGGTCCGACCGGCTGACCGAGCAGATCAAGGCGCTGCGCCGCTCGCTGGCGATCGAGATGGGCTTCGTCATGCCCCCCGTGCGCATCCTCGACAACGTCCAGCTCGACGCCAACACTTACGTCATCAAGATCAAGGAGGTCGAATCCGGCACCGGCAAGGTGTGGCACGGCCAGTACATGGTGATGGACCCGGCCGGCGGGCAGGTGACGCTGCCCGGCGTGCATACGACCGAGCCGACCTTCGGACTGCCGGCGACCTGGATCGACGGCGCGCTCAAGGAGGAAGCATCGCTCAAGGGCTACACCGTCGTCGATGCGGCGACCGTGCTCGCCACCCACCTCACCGAGCTTATCAAGGCGAACATGTCCGAACTCCTCTCCTATGGCGAGGTACAGAAGCTCATCAAGGAGCTGCCCAAGGAGCAGGGCGATCTTGTCAAGGACATCGTGCCGGCGCAGATCAGCATCTCCGGCATCCAGCGCGTGCTGCAAATATTGCTTGGCGAGCGGGTGTCGATCCGCGATCTCGCCACCATTCTCGAAGGCATCGCCGACGGACTGGCGGCGTCACGCAACCCGGCGACGCTGGCCGAGCATGTCCGCGCGCGGCTTTCCCGCCAGCTCTGCGCCCAGCATACGGCGGCGGCGGGCTATCTGCCGATCATCGCACTCACCGCCAAATGGGAGCAAACCTTTGCCGAATCGATCGTCGGCCAGGGCGACGATCGCAGCCTCGCCATGCAGCCCTCGAAGCTCACCGAATTCATCAACCTCATTCGCGAGAAGTTCGAGCAGGCGGCAAAGGACGGCGAGGCGCCGGTGCTGGTCACCTCCCCCGGCATCCGGCCGTTCGTGCGCGGCATCATCGAGCGCTTCCGCGCGCAGACCAGCGTCTTGGCGCAATCGGAGATCCACCCGCGGGCGCGGCTCAAGACAGTGGCGAGCATCTGATATCCGCAAGCGCCCTATATTGGCCGGCAAGCCCCTCGTGAGGCGGTAGCTTTTTTACAAGCCGGAAACGTTGCAGACATCGAAAAGCGGTTTTTCAGTTGTTGCAACCCTGTCTGGGCTTCAATGAGGCCGCAGCCCTAACTGAAAGCGCCGTCATCTGTGCTCTTCACGGTCGGTTCAAGGTTCGGTGAGGCGCGTTTTCCCGACCCGATTTCGTACATAGCTCATGCACGAGCCGACTTTCCCAGCCCGGAACGACCGGGAGGACGCCATGAACCATTCGATGTACAGCGCGGACCGGCGTACCCATTTGAAGATCGTGGTCGTCGGCCTGCTGTGCGCGACGCTGGTCGCGGCCATCGGCATATTCGCCCATGTCGGCGACATCGATCTCGGCACGGCGCCGCTGGTCAGGGCGAGCCCCACCACCGCTGTGAGCGGACACTTGCCCATCATCCGCTAACCACGCGGCGGCGATCCCGGCAGCGATTCCACGGCATTGCCGGTGAACAGGATCGGCCCGGTCGGCACGCCGCTCGGCGAACCGCCGGCGGGCTCAAGCGACACGGCGTAGCGTGCGGTCCGCAGCATGTTGACATCGTAATTGGCCGGAAGCGCCCGCTGCGTAAATTCGCCGTCGCCCACGATTCCCAGCGAATGCGGGCGCGGGAACTCACTCGAGATCAGCCACAACTCGTAGCTTCGACCCGCTTCCGGCCTCGCCGACACCGTGCGCACGATCAGCTTCCGATTCTGCGTGTCGAGCGTGAGCAAGAACGCCGGTGCCATCGGCTCCTGCTGCAGCACGGCGACCAGGCGGCCTTGCGGCTCGCCGGGTGCCGGCGTTCGCGTCATCATCCTCGCGGCCGACGGCCGCAACGGCGGTGGAATACGATCGGGCGCCACCTGCCAGACCGCGATGTAAAGCGCGAACAGTGCGGCGAGCACGCCCGTGCTCAACGCCACCCGCCGCCAATGGGTGACGCGGCGCACCAGATAGATGACATCGGCGCTGCGCTCGATTTGTTTAGTCTCTGGACGCGGGAGTGGCGGCTCGCTCACCAGCTCGGCTGGCGCCGTTGCCGCTGTGACCGTTTCCGGTTCGATATCCGCGGACGGCGAGAGACCCGCCTCAAGCGCGGCGGCCGGCGGCATCGCCGGCTGCGGCTCCTCGACTCGCGGCGACAACTCGATTTGGTCGCCCGCGGCGGCGGGGCCGATCTTCGATTTGATCTTGTTCCAGACTTCCGGCGGCGGCTCGATCGCTTCCACCATGACGTTAAGCTCGCCGAGCCGGCGTTCCCACTGGCGCACGGCCGCCGCGAATCCGCGATCGGCCGACAGCAACACCTCGGCCTGGCTGCGCTCCTCGGCGGACAGCGTACCCAGCACGTATTCGGCGGCAAGCGCGTCCTGATTATCGTCGTACATGACTATCCCGCATAACCTCGCACATTACAGTCCCATGCATTCCCGGATCTCCAAGAGGCTGCGACGCAACCAAGTCTTGATTGTGTTCCCGGGAATGTCGAGCTTCCTGGCCAGCTGGTCGCGACTCCAGCCGCTGTAATAGGCGAGCAGGAGGATGCGCTGCTTTTCCGGGTCGAGCTTGCCGAGGCAGGAGAGAAGCCGCTTGAGCTCCTCGGTCATCTCGCGGCGGGCAAGCGGCGCGGGCGTTTCGGCGGCGACGTTGAGCGCTTCGGGCCTGTCCTCGATCGACACCTCGCCTTTCTTGCGCACGATATCGATGGCCCGGTTGCGCGCTATCGCCACCATCCAGGTGATGGGGCTGCCAAGGGTCGGGTCGAAAGTGCCCGCCGTTTTCCAGACCTTGACGTAGGTCTCCTGCATGACGTCCTCGGCCAATTCCGCCCGACCCAGAATACGAAGAAGCACTCCGTAGAGTTTCGCGCGGGTGGCTTGATAGAGCCGCTCGAACGCGGCCTCATCCCCTCTGGTGACGGCTGCGAGCAGCCAGACGAGTTCCGCCTGCGTCAACATCGACCGCCCTGACCCCTCATCACCCCTCAGCACGGGATTTGATTATCGCCACGGAAGGGGGCGTTCGTCGAGAGCGAACCGAAGGGTTTCGTCATTCCGGGGCCGAGCGCAGCGAGAAGCCCGGAATCCATGACCACAATCGATGGACGTCCTGCACCGTCGGTGCCTATGGATTCGGGGCTGGCCGCGCGAAGTTTACCATCGGGCCGGCCGAACGCCGGCCGCGTTGGCGGCGACCCCGAATGGCGCGAGAGCTTGGAGCTTACGCCGGCGCGCTGCCGCGCACGCGCATCAGTGCGATGGCATCGAGCTCGGTTTGCTCGGCGGCGTTTTCCGCCTCGCGCTCGCGCATCTGGTCGCGCTCGTCGAGCAATTCGACCTTCTTGAGGTCGTCGAAGGCGTCACCAAGCGCCAATTTCGCGTCCTCAAGCTGGACGCGCAGCTCATCGACGGAGCGTTTGAGGTTCTCGCGACGGGCGATCGCCGCCTTGGCATAGGTCGGATAGGCAAAATGCCCGGGGTCGTGAATACCGGCGCGGTCCTGCTCGACCCGGATTTCGCGCTCCAGCTCGGCCGCCATGCGTTCGAATTCGGCGATCATGGCCTCGATTTGCGCGACCTTGCGCCGCCTCTCGTCGACCTGAAACTTCTTCAGGCGAATGAGCGTCTCACGGGACTTCATCGACTCCTACTCCCCGAAGCCGCGGCACCTTGGCGCCACCCCCCTCCCCCACACGCCGGGGGGCGGGAAAGGAACGCGGCGCTCAGATCGCAATTGTGCCACGATAACGTTAGCGTTCGGTTTCCGAGGCGGCCACGATTTCCGCCAATCGGCGATATCCTTCCGCCAAGCTGGTTGCTTCTTCCTTACTCTGGGCAAGAAAGGCCTCGAGCGGCTTGTGCAGGCGAATGGCCTCGTCGACCTCGGGGCTGGTTCCGGCCCGATAGGCGCCGAGCCGGATCAGCTCCTCCATGTCGGCATAGGTCGCCATGACCTGGCGCGCCCGCGTCAGCGCCGGCAGATAGGCCTGATCGGCCGCGCGCGGCATGGTGCGCGACACCGATTTGAGCACGTTGATAGCCGGATAGCGGCCGCGCTCGGCGATGGCCCGCTCCATGACGATATGGCCGTCAAGAATGCCGCGCACGGCGTCCGCAATCGGCTCATTGTGGTCGTCGCCGTCCACCAGGACGGTGAAGATGCCGGTAATGGTGCCCTGCTCGGTGCCGGGCCCGGCCCGTTCCAGGAGCCTCGGCAATTCGGTGAACACCGTCGGCGTGTAGCCCTTGGCGGTCGGCGGCTCGCCGGCGGACAGCCCAATCTCGCGCTGCGCCATGGCAAAGCGCGTGACCGAATCCATCAGCACCAGCACGTCCTTGCCCTCGTCGCGGAAATATTCGGCGATGGCGAGCGTGACATGCGCTGCCTGGCGCCGCATGAGTGCCGGCTCGTCAGAGGTCGAAACCACGACCACCGAGCGCGCGAGGCCGGTCTCGCCCAGGTCGTCCTGCAAGAATTCCTGCACCTCGCGCCCACGTTCGCCGATCAATCCGATCACGGTGATATCGGCCACGACGTTGCGCGCCAGCATTGACAGCAGCACCGATTTGCCCACCCCGGAGCCGGAGAAGATGCCCATGCGCTGGCCGCGGCAGCAGGTCACGAAGGTATTGAGCGCGCGCACGCCAAGATCGAGCGGGACGCCGACCCGACGACGGGCATGGGCGAGCGGCGGCGTGTTGCGGAACGGATAGGGCGAAGGCCCGTTGAGCAGCGGTCCCTTGCCGTCGATCGGCTCGCCCAAGGCATTGACCACGCGGCCGAGCCATCCGGCCGACGGCCGCACGGCGCCGGCGACCGAAGTGACCAGCGCCCGGCACCCCCGCCGCACGCCTTCGAGCGGCGCGAACGGCATCAGCAGCGCATTACCGCCGGTAAATCCGACCACCTCGCAGGGAATGGTCTTGGCCGGCGTTTCGATAACCACACGGGCGCCCACCGACATCGCATGCAGCGGCCCGGCAACTTCAACCATGAGCCCGCGAACCCCGACGACGCGGCCGTAGATTTCGATGCCGTCAAGCTCGTTGATCTGTTCGGCGAGCGCTTTCACGGCACGCCGACCTGCCGCGCGGCAATGGTTACCTCGGAATTTTCGATCTTAACGCTGTATTTACCCGGGCCGTTAATCATTGCGTCGCCCTTGGGAGCAAGGTGGGCTTGCCCAGCCATGACGGAGGGGGCGAGTCCCGAGAGTCGGTTAGCGCCGAAAGTTAACCTGGAACATGAGCATCTGCGTGGCTGAAAAACCACTCTCACGCAACATCTTAAGGCGATTCGCTGGATTTTGCCTAGGGAATGCTTGCGTGAAGGAATCAGATTTTGTTAACCATAGTGCGTTTACAGTTTCGAATCAGTTTGTCCACGGCGTTTTCCGGGGGCCGCCAAAGCGGCGTGCCGACCTTAAGCCCGCGCGGCGAGGAAGGGGACTGGCATGCGCGTATTGCTGATCGAAGACGATAGCGCCACGGCGCAATCCATCGAGTTGATGCTGAAGTCGGAGAGTTTCAACGTCTATACGACCGACCTCGGCGAGGAAGGCATCGATCTCGGCAAAATCTACGATTACGACATCATCCTCCTCGACCTGAATCTGCCCGATATGTCGGGCTTCGAAGTCTTACGCAGCCTGCGCGTCTCCAAGGTCAAGACGCCGATCCTGATCCTCTCCGGCCTCGCCGGCATCGAGGACAAGGTCAGGGGGCTCGGCTTCGGCGCCGACGACTACATGACCAAGCCGTTTCACAAGGATGAGCTGGTGGCGCGCATCCACGCCATCGTGCGCCGCTCCAAAGGCCACGCCCAGTCCGTCATCCAGACCGGCGACCTGATCGTCAACCTCGACACCAAGACGGTCGAGGTCAACGGCGCGCGCGTGCATCTGACCGGCAAGGAATACCAGATGCTGGAGCTCCTGTCGCTGCGCAAGGGTACGACGCTGACCAAGGAAATGTTCTTGAATCACCTCTACGGCGGCATGGACGAGCCGGAGCTGAAGATCATCGACGTCTTTATCTGCAAGCTGCGCAAAAAACTCGCCAACGCTTCGAGCGGCAAGAACTACATCGAAACGGTGTGGGGCCGCGGCTACGTCCTGCGCGAGCCGATGGACGATGAGGCGAAAATTCCGGCTTGAGCCGCACGCGCCGCGGCGGTCATCAACCCCGGCCAACGGCCGGGGTTTTTGTTTGGGTGCTTCATCCCTCCCCCGCGCGAAACGGGATGAAGGAAAAGTCACCGGCCGCCGTTCACCGCGGCCAGGTGCGGACCAAGCTTTTTCGGTGGAACAGCCGACGGCTTGAAGGACTGCGCGTTCGGCACATAGAGGCCGTGCTTGTCGCCCACGATCTTGAAGCTGTCGGTGAGTCCGACCACGGTCTCCGCCGCGCCGAGCACGAGATAACCGTCGATGGCGACGACTCGCGCAAGGCGGTCGAGCAGATCGATCTTCGTTTGCTGGTCGAAATAGATGAGGACGTTGCGGCAGAAGATCAGGTCGAACATACCGAGATGCGAGAAATCGGAAAGAAGATTGAGCTGCCGGTATTTGACCATGGCGCGAATGCCCGGCGCGATCTGCCAGGTGTCCCCGACTTGGGCAAAGTACTTGATCAAAAGCTGGATCGGCAGTCCGCGTTGCACTTCGAACTGGCTGTAAAGGCCGAGCCGCGCCTTCTCCAGCACCTCGTTGGAGAGGTCGGTCGCCAGCAACTCGATGCGCCACCCGGCGATATCGCGTTCCATCTCCTTCAGCGACATCGCCAGCGAATAGGGCTCCTGGCCGGCGGCGGCCGCCGCGCACCAGATGCGGATGACCCGCGAGGTCCGCCGCGCCGCAATGAGCGCCGGCAGGAGCATCGAGCGGAAGTTCTCGAACGGGATCTTGTCGCGAAAGAAGAAGGATTCGTTGGTCATCATAGCTTCGACGACCGCAGTCATCAGCGCATCGGCATGGCCGCCCTTGAGCGCAGCCACGAGTCCGCCCAGGCCGTCGAGTCCGGCCTTCCGGGCGACCGGCAGGAGCCGGCTCTCGACCAAATATTGCTTGTCGGCCGAAAGCACGACGCCTGAGCGCTCCTTGAGGCATTTGCGCAAGAAATCATAGTCGAGCGGCGTCACGCGCGATCCCCCGAGAACAGGCGATTGACCGTGTCGGCTATCCGACCGAGCGGGAGCACCGCCGAACACAAGCCCGCTTGTGCGGCCGACCGCGGCATGCCCCACACCACGCTGGTTGCTTCATCCTGCGCGATCACGCTGCCGCCGGCGGCCACGATATCGGCGGCGCCGCGCGTGCCGTCGCAGCCCATGCCGGTCAGAACGACGGCGAGACTGGCCGCGCCCCAGACCGTCGCCGCCGACGAGAACAGTGCATCCACCGCCGGCTTGCAGAAATTGATCGGCGGGTCGGTGCCGAGCACGATCCTGACGCCGTCGCGGTCCTGCACGACGCGCATATGACGGCCGCCGGGCGCCACATAGATGCCCCCGGCCAGGACCGGCTCGCCATCCTCGCCTTCGTGCGCGCCCCGGCCGGCAACGCGCGACAGATGCTCGGCCAGAACCGTGGTGAAGGTCGGCGGCATGTGCTGAGCGATCAGCACCGGCCCATGGTCGATCGCGGCGGGAAGCTTTTCCAGCAGAGTCGTGAGTGCCTGCGGGCCGCCGGTCGAGGAACCGATCAGCAGCACCCGCGGCACAGACAGGGCGAACGGCCGCAAGCTCAATGCGGCGGTTTCGGTTTGCCGCTTCTGGCCCTCGCCTTGGGGCAGCGCCGGCACCTTGATGGGAGCCGGCGTGCGTTGGCACGCCAATGGCCGGCGCAGCCGGCCGAGATTGCGGATCTTCTCGATCACCTCGCGATGGAACGCCGCCGAGGTCATGGTCTCGAAGCTGGATTCCGGCTTGGGAATATAGTCGGTCGCGCCAAGCGACAACGCCCGCAAACTCACCTCGGCGCCGCGGCGCGTCAGCGTCGAGGCCATGATCACGACGAGGTCGCGCTTCTTCTTGAGCAGAAGCGGCAGCGCCGCAATGCCGTCAAGCTCGGGCATGTCGACGTCGAGCACGACGACATCGGGGTCGACGCGCGTGAGTTGTTCGACGGCCTCGCGGCCCGTGCATAAGCAGGCCGCGGCCATCATGTCCGGTTCGGCGTCGATCCAGCGCGTCAACAGGCGGCGCGCGACAATCGCGTCATCGACGACCATGACGCGGATCGGCTGGTCGACAGCGGTCGCTGCGCTCGCGCCTGCAACGGCGGTACTCATGATACTAACTTCGTACTAACTTCGGCACTCGGATGCGGGGCAGGCAAATTTCGGCGCTCGGACATTCGTCAATCCTGCGCCCGACGGGCGTTCGGATTTGGCCGCTCAGATCAGACCGACTTCCTGGAACTTGGCCTCGACGATGTCCTTGTCGAACGGCTTCATGATGTATTCGTTGGCACCGGCATGCAGTGCTCGCGCGATGTGCGCGACATCGTTCTCGGTGGTACAGAACACCACCTTCGGCTTGTCCCCGCCGGGAAGACGGCGCAGAACCCTTAAGAATTCATAGCCGTCCATTTTCGGCATGTTCCAGTCGAGCAGAATCGCCTCCGGCATTTCCCGGCGGCACGCCTCGATGGCGTCCTCGCCGTTTTCCGCTTCCGCGATCTGAAACTCCAGCCCTTCGAGAATTCGCCGCGCGACCTTGCGGATGACGCTCGAATCGTCGACAACCAAGCACGTCTTCATGTCCTCACTCCACGCTTCGCGGGCGAACCCGCTTCGATGTTCCGCAGCGCCTTATCCTCGTCGTCTCCTGCGCCGTCCGCGGTCACGCCGCCGCCTCGAAGCGCAGGTCCAGCACCTTGTCGACGTCGAGCACCACGAGAAGCTGCCCGTCGAGCCGGTAGACGCCGGCCGATACGGCGGCGAGCCGGCGATCGAGATTGATCGGGTTCGGCTCGCGATCCGAGTCCGGCAGCTTGAGCACCTCGCCCACCGCATCGACCAGAAGGCCGAACGATTCGCCTTTCGCTTCGATGCCGATCGCCATGGGCGCGCGACCGTCGCCACGGCTGTGCAAATCGAGCCGGCTGCGCATGTCGATGACCGTGACGATACGGCCACGCAGATTGAGCACGCCGGCAATCTCGGCTCCGGCAAGCGGCACGCGGGTGATGCGCGTGGGCTTGAAGACGTCTTGTACGCGCGCGATCGGCAGACCGAACATCTGTCCGGCGGTCGTAAGCGTGACAAAATCGGTGAAATCGGTGTGGTCGTGCATTATCGCTTCCTGCTGACTCCGGTTGTCACGCCGCCTGATCGAGGTCGGCGCTCTGCTCCTTGATGGCGGCGACGAGGCCGGCCCGATCGAACTTGGCGACGAAATCTTGGAATCCGGCGGCGCGTCCGCGCTCGATCGCTTCGGCGGAGACCATGGCCGAGAGGCCGATGATCGGAATAGCGGCGGTGTTTGGACCCGCGCGCAGCGCCAAGGCGAGCTCAAAGCCGTCCATGTCCGGCATGGCGATATCGGTGACGATAATGTCGACTCGCATGCCGGCCTTGATCGCCGCCAGCGCTTGCGCCGCCGACGCGACCGCGACGACCTGGTAGCCCGCGGCCTTGATCAAGGGCGCGAGCAGGTCGCGGAAAAAAGCCGAATCGTCGACCAGCATGATCTTGCGTGCAAGCCGCGCCGTCGGCGCCTCGCGCCGGCGGAACCAGTCGGCGAAGGCCTGCGGCAAGAAATGGCCGACATCGACGATCTCGGTCGCGTTCCCTTTCACCACGGCGTAGCCGAGGACCCCCGGCCGCTCGCTCGCGACCTCGATGTCGAGCCGCTCTTCCACGATGTCCACGATCTCGTCCACGACCAGGCCCATGGAACGGCCTTGATCGGAGAACACCAGGATCGGCTGCGCGCCGTCCTCCTTGATGCCGGTCTGCGTGTCGATGCGCAGGAGCGGCATCAGTTGATCGCGATACTGCACCATGTAGCGGCCGTCGGCGACTTCGATGCGGCGGCAATCGACCTCTTCGAGCCGCGAGACGAGCGACAGCGGAACCGCCTTCAGTTGCTGCGATCCGGCGCGGAACACGAGCAGCGAGGTTAAGTCCTCGTTGCCGGCCAGCTCCGCATCCTCGAGCTCGGCTGCGGCGGCTTGCCCGACCGGCGCGGCGCGACCGAGCGCCTGTGCAATTCCGTTCGGATCGATGATCATGATCACCGAGCCGTCGCCGAGGATCGTCGTGCCGGAAAAAGCCGCGATGTGACGCAGCTTCGACGACATCGGCTTGATCACGATCTCCTCGGTATGGAAGACGCCGTCGACAACGATGCCGAAGATCTGGCTGCCGACCTGGGTGATCACGACGAAGCCGTCGTCACCCGCGGCCGCGTCGAGGCGCAGGATCTCCTTGAGGTGGACGAGCGGCAACAACTTGTTGCGCAAGCGCAGCACCGGCGTATCCTTGATCCGTTCGATGCGGTGCTCGCCACGCGCGGAGGCGCGCACCAGCTCGAGCACCGAGAGCTGCGGGATGGCGAAGCGTTCGCCTCCCGCCTCGACGACGAGCGCGGACACGATCGCCAGCGTCAACGGAATCTTGATCGTAAAGGTGGTGCCGGCGCCGGGAATGGACTTCAAATCGACGGTGCCACCGATCTGCTCGATATTGGTGCGCACCACGTCCATGCCGACGCCGCGCCCGGAAATGCTCGTCACCTGCGCCGCGGTGGAGAAGCCGGGCATGAAGATGAAATTGCAGATTTCGTCATCGGACTTTGCCGCGATCTCGGCCTCGCCGGCAAATCCATGCTCGACGGCCTTGGCCTTTATGCGCGCCACGTCGAGGCCGCGGCCGTCGTCCGCGATCTCGATGATGATGTGGCCGCCTTGGTGACAAGCGGAGAGCCGGATGGTCCCCTGCTGCGGCTTGCCGGCGGCGAGCCGCTCGGCGGCGCTCTCGATGCCGTGGTCGGCGGAGTTGCGAACGAGGTGGGTGAGCGGATCCTTGACCAGCTCGAGCACTTGCCGATCAAGCTCGGTCTCGGCGCCGTGCATCTCCAGCTCGATCTCTTTGTCGAGATCGGCGGAAAGGTCGCGCACGATGCGCGGCAGCTTCTGCCACGCATTGCCGATCGGCTGCATGCGCGTTTTCATCACCCCTTCCTGCAGCTCGGCGGTGACGTTGGAGAGCCGCTGCAATGGCACCTTGAAATCGGAATCCTCGTGCCGACGGACGATCTCCAGGAGCTGGTTGCGAGTCAAAACCAGCTCGGAGACCGTGGTCATGAGATGATCGAGCGTCTCGACGTTGACGCGGATCGAATGGCTCGCCAGCCTTTCGCTGCGTTCGTCGTCGGACCGCTCGGCCGCGGGCTTGTCGCGCGCAGATGCGCGCGCCCGCGCATCGTCCGACGCTTGGGGAGCCAGCGGCCTCGACTTCTCCGGCGTGCGCAACGCCGGCTGCGGCGTCGTTTTGCCGCCAGCCGGCGGCAGCGGCGGCTGTTCGTGCCGCGTCAGGCGATTGAGTTGCTCGATAAGGTCCGTGTCGTCGCCCGTCGGTTCGCACTGGTGCGCTTCGAGCCCGTCGAGAATGGTCTTGATGCGGTCGATGGTGGAAAGAACGAGGGTGACGGCTTCCGTGGTCACCGGCATGCCGTCGCGAAACTTGCCCATCAAGTTCTCGGCGGCGTGCGCCAGAGTCTCGAGCCGCGGCAGCCCAAGAAAGCCGCACGTTCCCTTGATGGTATGGACGAGGCGAAAGATGTTGCCGAGGATATCGCCGTTGTTCGGCTCCTGCTCGAAGCGCACGAGCTCGGAGTCGACCCGGTCGAGATTCTCGTTGGTCTCGGTCAGGAACTCACGCAACAGGTCGTCCATACCGCCGCCTCTACCTATGCGCGTTCGCCGCAGCGGCGCCCGCACCGGCGCACCTTCCCGACACGCAACGCGCATGCCGTTGCCGCCAAGCGCCGAGCGCCCGGCCATTCCACGGGAGTTTGTTGCCAAACCGTTTAATTTCAGTTGCGGTGGCGGCGCCGTGTTCCCGGCCTGTTGCCCGCCACGACCCGTTAGCGCGCCGTTAAGACGATCGCCTCGCCGTCGCCGGCGGCCGAAAGCGCCAGCCCGCACTCGCGGGCGAGAATGCCGGTATAAAGAGGCTGAATGGCGTGGGCATCGACCGCCTGGGCACTGCCGGCGAGCAGTTCGGAAATGGTCGTTGACAACCGTGCGTTGAGGCCGGAAGCGGTGACGACGAACCCAAAGTTCCCGTCCCCGGCGGGAACCGGATCGACCCTCAGCGTTCCCCCGCGCGGAACGGCGCTGGCCGCGATCAACAGCATATTCAGCAAAAGCTTCACCTGGTTCTTCGCCAGCAAGGCGCGCGGCAGATTCCACAGCAAGGTGGTCCTGCCGTCCTCGATAAGCCCACGCGCAACTTTTTCCGCGTCGCTGAGATCGATCTGCGCGCCGGCCGATCCGGCCGCGCCGAAGGCAAGCCGGCAAAATTGCAGCTTGGCCGACGCCTGCTTTGCGCTCTTCTTGATCAGGTCGAGCGCAAAGGTCCTGGTCTCCTCGTCCTTATCCTCCTCCAAAACCTCGATGCCATTGACGATCGCGCCGACCGGACTGATGAGGTCATGACAAACGCGAGAGCACAGCAGCGCCGCAAGGTCGAGGGCTCCGATGGCAATGGGACCGGAATTAACGACGGACATGAACACTTCCTCGCGGCCGGGACGGGGCCCGTCCGTGTCACAGCGCGCGCGATTCGGCAATCGCTCTGTTTGCACAACCCCGTGCAAGCCGCATGCCCTTTTCCCGGCGCATCCGGCTATGCTCTTGTGATCGCAGACCAGGAACGCCCGTGCCCCCGTTCGACATCGCCGCCTGCGCCGACCTCATCGAGAAGCTGACTGACATCAGCATGTCCGCGGCGGACGCGATCCGGCGCGCGCAACGGCAAGTCAACGTGCACATCAAGGCCGACGGCTCGCCGGTCACGGCGGCGGACGAAGCCGCGGAAGCGGTGATCAGCGACGGCCTGGCGCGTCTTGATCCGGCTTTGCTGGTCATTTCCGAGGAACGAGCCGCAGGCCGGACGCCGAAGGTCGAAAGCGCAAGCTTCATCCTCGTCGATCCGCTCGACGGGACGCGGGACTTCATCGCCGGGCGCAATGAATACGCCGTCAATATCGGCCTCGTTGCCGACGGCGTGCCGGTCGCCGGCGTCGTCACTGCTCCGGCGCTCGGGCTGATCTGGCGCGGGATCGTCGGCCGCGGCGCCGAACGGCTGGAATTTTCTTCCGGCAAGGTTTCCTCGCCGACGCCAATCCACACGCGGTCGCGGCCGGCGGACGAACTTATCGTGATGGTGAGCCGCTCCCACCTCGACGCGGCCACACAGGCTTATATCGCGCGCCTGCCGCACGCGCGCCGCGTTGCATGCGGCTCCTCCGTGAAATTCTGTCGCCTGGCCGAGGGAACCGCCGACCATTATCCGCGGCTCGGGCCGACGCGGGATTGGGACGTGGCGGCCGGTCACGCGGTCCTCGTGGCGGCCGGCGGAAGCGTGACCGACCCGCACGGCGCCGCCCTGACCTACGGCACCCCGGAGCTGCGCATTCCCGCGTTCCTCGCTTGGGGCGCGCCAGCGCCCGCCGCAGGGGCCCTCAAGGCCGGCGACTGAGCGGATGATCGGGGGCGGTTAAGGGCTGAGCGTGCGCAGCACATCCGGCCATTTTCGGTCGGCGGTGGCGGTCAGGCGCTCCGCGTCGGCCGTGAATGCTTGCAGCCGGGCGCGATCGTAGAACAGGAACAGCCGCTCGCCGATGATCAGCCAGACGGTCGGATTCCCGGCGACTGCGACGCCGTGCACGATACCGATCGGGTCATAGCCGCCGAATTGCGGCATGTAGACATCGGGCCTTGCCGCGAAGGCCGCGCGATTGCCGATGTTGCAGAAACGCCACACCACGCCGCCATAGCGCAATTCATAATCTGGACTGCCAGGTATCGGTTTGCCGTCGGTATAGAACGCGACAGGGTCATAGCCGTCGATGGCGAGACCGGTATGCCAATCGACGACGATCCGTTCCAAAGCGGTTGCGGGCGAGGCGGACGGACCGGCAGACAGCGCTTGTCCGAGGCAGGCAAGGGCGGCAATGGCCACGCGGTATCGCTTTCGTTGTTGCCGTGCTGCGGTCATAGTTCCGGCAAAAGATCGGCTGATTCGGGATTGGTTTGCGCCAGCACCGCGGTGAGAAGCAGCCAACGGTTACCGCGGCGCGCGTGAGCAAGGGGTTAACCGGGGACCGCTCGATGGATTCTGCTTTGCGTCTGGCCGTCATCGCCCTGCTCCTCGCCGGCTTCGAAGCCGTTTCGGCCGGAGCGCAGACCATGCCGCAGTCCCCCCCGCCGGCGGCCGCCGCGCCAGCGCCGCCGCCTCCGGAGAACAACCAGTTCTCGCCACGCGAGCTGATCGACGCCGGCAATCGATTCTTCGGCGGCATCTCGCGTGGGCTCGCCACGATCGTCGAGAAAGCCGGGAGCGAATGGGGGTTGCCGAACGGCTACATTCTCGGCGAAGAGGCCGGCGGCGCCTTCGTCGGCGGCCTGCGTTATGGCGACGGCACGCTTTATACCAAGAATGCCGGCGACTTGCGCGTCTATTGGCAAGGGCCTTCGGTCGGCTTCGATGCCGGCGCCGAAGGCGCGCGCACCATGATGCTGGTCTACAACCTGCCGCGCACCGACGCGATTTTCGAGCGCTTCGGCGGCATCGACGGTTCCGCCTATTTCGTCGGCGGCCTCGGCATGACTGCGCTCACGGCCAACCACATCGTCGTGGTGCCGATCCGTTCCGGCGTGGGACTGCGGCTCGGCGCCAACCTCGGTTATCTCAAATTCACGCCGCGTCCGACCTGGAACCCGTTCTGAGCGCCGACCCGGTCGGCTGCGACGCGCCGCGCCAACGGTCCCGCGATCGGTCCGACGGCTGTTCTGGCGCGGCGCCTATTCTCGGTTTAGGTTAACGGCTCGTGAATGTAGTGTCGCCCGCGTCCGCGTGGCAGTGTGATGCAGCGTCCCCTCCCGCGAGCCGGGGATGAGCGGAGTGGGTGCCGGAGGCGTAGTGTCATGATCGAACCGATCATGTATTTCGGGATCGGCTTTCTCGTTGCGGCGTTGCTCGGACTGCTGTTCGTTCCGCTCGTGCATAACCGCGCCGTGCGCTTGACCATGCGGCGTCTGGAAGCGGCGACGCCGCTGTCGATTGCGGAAATCCGCGCCGACAAGGATCAGCTGCGCGCCGAGTTCGCGATGTCGACCCGCCGGCTCGAAATGAGCGTCGAGCAGATGAAGACCAAGACGACGACCCAGCTCGCCGAGCTTGGCAAGAAGTCTGACGCCATCAATCAACTCAAGAAGGAACTCGGCGACAAGACGGCGACGATCTTCACGCTGGAATCGCGCGAGAAAACCCTGCGCGATCAATTGCGCGCCACCGAGGAGGAATTCGAGCTCAAGAGCAACTCGCTGCACGAAGCCGAGCGCGTGCTCTCCGACAAGGAGGCGGAGCTGGCAAAACTGCTCGCCGAGCTCGGCGAACGCTCGATCACGGCCGACAGTCAGCGCGTCGAACTGGCGGCGCTGCGCACGCAGGTCGAGGCGATGAAGGTCAGCGTCGCCGACTATGAGCACGCGGTGAAGGAGACCGAAGAGCGCCTGGCGCGCGAGCGCGCCGACGCCGAGGCCGCGGCGAAGGAACTGAACACCGCGCGCGGCAAGCTCGACAGCCTCGCCGCGCGAACGGGCGAACTCGAGCGCCAGCTCGTCGTGCAGACGACCGAGGCGGAGATTCTCAGCCGCCGCGTGCAGGAGCTGGAAATGCGGCTCGGCGACCAAGGCCGCCTGCTCGCCGAGCGCGAAGCCGCGCTCGACCGGCTGCGCGGCGAGCTGGAAGCGGCGCGCGCAACCGAAGGCGAGTTGCGCGCGGAACTGGTCAGCACCAGCAACCGCAGCAGCTCTGTGGCGGACAAATTCCGCACCGAAATCAGCCAGCTCGAGGCGCAGCTATCCGTGGCGGTCGAGGAGCGTTCCAAGCTGCAGCGCGAGGCGGCGACGATGAAACGCGAAGCGGAATCGACCTGGGCGGCCGAGCGCGTGGAAAACGCACTGCTGCGCGAACGCATCAACGACGTCGCCGCCGAGGTGGCGCGATTGACCGCGGTGCTCGAAGGTCCGGGCTCGCCGATCGAGTCCATGCTCGCGGTCGCGGCGCCGGCCTTGGACCAAGGACCGCACCACCCCGCCGCCAACGGCGCAAGGACCGAAGCCGGCACCGCCAAGGAACCGCAACAGCAAGGCAAGAGCACGCTCGCCGACCGGATCCGCGCGCTGCAGTCGACCGCCTCTCGCGTCGCCTCGAACTGACCCGCGCTTGACACTCTCCGAAGCCGTTCCTTAAATCCGGACGCCGATCGGCCGGGCGCTTAGCTCAGCGGGAGAGCGTTCCCTTCACACGGGAGAGGTCGTAGGTTCAATCCCTACAGCGCCCACCAGCCTTCGCCGCTTCGCAGCTGCGGTTGGCAAGCAAGCGTGTGAGCAGTTCTGAAGCATGATCTTTTCGGAGAACCGATTCCCACCCGGGATCACGTCGGGGGCGGCCTTCTTCCAGATCATCATGCGCTAACCCGCCGCGCGGATCAGCCGTTCGGCGGCGGCGCGGGCTTCGGCGGTGATCTCGGCGCCCGCGAGCATGCGCGCGATCTCCTCGCGGCGGCGCTCGGCGGCGACTTCAACCACGCGGGTCGCGACCCGCTTGCCGTTGCCGAGCGCATCCTTGGTGATGAGGTAATGGCGGTCGGCGCGCGCCGCCACCTGCGGAGCATGGGTCACGGCGATCACCTGCACGCGCGCAGCGAGCCGCGCCAAGCGAACGCCGACCGCGTCCGCGATGGCGCCGCCGACACCGGTGTCGATCTCGTCGAACACGAGGGTAGGCGCCGAGCCGCGATCGGCGAGCACCACCTTCAACGCAAGCAGGAAGCGCGCCAGCTCGCCACCGGAGGAGACCCTCATCAGCGGACCCGGCCGGGTACCGGGATTGGTAAGCACCCAGAACTCGACGCGATCGAGACCGTCCGCCCCTTCGTCCACGCGCTCGATTTGCGTCAAGAACTGCGCGCGGTCGAGCTTGAGCGCCTTGAGTTCGGCATTGACCGATTTGTCAAGCTTCTGCGCGGTGTTGCGGCGCGCGGCCGAGAGCGCTTGCGCGGCGTCGCGGTAGCGCGCCGCCGCCGCCTGTGCGTCCCGTTCCAGCGCGACGAGCCGTTCGGCGCCGGCGTCGATGAGCGCGAGGTCGCCTTGGTGGCGGCGCGCGAGCGCGGCAAGCTCATCGACCGGAACATTGTATTTGCGCGCCGCCGCCCGCAAGGCGAACAGCCGCTCCTCGATCCGCTCGAGCTCCCGCGGATCGTAGTCGGCGACGCACAGCGCCTGTTCGAGGTGCACGCGGGCCTCATCGAGCGCGGCAAGCGCGGCGTCGATCGCCGTGACCGCCGGCGCGATCAATGCCGGCGCCTGCGCGGCGCGGCGGTCGAGACGTCGCACCGCGGTGGCGAGCGGCGGCACCGGCGATTGCGGGCCGGTGACGGCCTGGTGCGCGTCGCGCAAATCCTCCGCGACCTTTTCCGCCTGCGTCATGGCGGCGCGGCGCTCGGCCAGCGCGGTCTCCTCGCCGGTCTCTGGCGCGAGACGTTGCAGTTCATCGACGGCATGGCGAAGCCACTCCGCCTCGCGCTCGGCGCGCGCGACATCGGCGCGATGCGCGGCGACCGCGGCTTCGCGCGCGCGCCGTTCCTCCCACAAACGCCGCAGATCGGCGGCGGCGCCGTCGTTGCCGCCAAAAGCGTCGAGCAGGACGCGGTGGGTCGCCGCCTCGACGAAGGCGCGCTCGTCGTGCTGGCCGTGAATCTCGACCAGGGCGGCGCCGAGCGCGCGCAGCACCTGCACGCTCACCGGCTGATCGTTGACGAAGGCGCGCGTGCGTCCATCGGCAAATTGGACCCGGCGGACGATCAACTCGTCCTCGGCGCGGAGATCGTTGTCGGCGAGCACGCGGCGCGCGCGATGCGCTTCGGCGAGGTCGAAGACGGCAATCACCTGGCCCTGCGCGGCGCCCTCGCGCACCAACGCCGCCTCCCCGCGCGCGCCGAGCGCGAGCGCGAAGGCGTCGAGCACGATCGATTTGCCGGCGCCGGTTTCGCCGGTCAGCGCCGCAAGGCCGGAGCCGAAATCGATGTCCAGGCGATCGATCAGAATGATGTCGCGGATGGAAAGGCGGGTCAGCATCGGAGGACAGAGGGCAAAAGACGGACGACGGATAATATGAGTGATTCCCTGTTCTGTCGTCTGTCCTCCGTCCTCCGTGGTCTGATTCTCAGCCGAAGCCCTTGAAGGCGCGGCTCAGCCAGGAATTCTTGTTTTCGTTGGGCTCGCCGCCCGCGGATTTCACCAGCCGGTAGGCGTCCTTGTACCAGGGACTGTCCGGGAAATTGTGACCGAGCACGGCGGCCGCGGTCTGCGCCTCATCCAAAATGCCGAGCGACAGATAAGCTTCGGTCAACCGCTCCAGTGCCTCCTCGACTTCACGCGTCGTCTGGTACTGCGTCACCACCACCTTGAAGCGGTTGATTGCACCAGTGAAGTCGCGCCGCTTCATGTAGAAGCGGCCGATCTCCATCTCCTTGCCCGCGAGCTGGTCGCGCGCCGCCTCGATCTTTTTCTTTGCCGCCAAGGCGTATTCCGTATCCGGATATTTGCGCACCACCTCTTGGAGCGCGTTGATCGCCTTGTCTGCCCGCGCCTGGTCGTGGTTCACGTCCAGAATCTGATCGTAATAGGCGGCGCCGATCAGGTATTGGGCATAGGCGGCATCGGGGCTGCCAGGATGCAGCGTCACGTAACGCTTGGCGGCGTTGATGCAATCGTCATATTTCTGCGCCTTATAATAGGAATAGGCCGACATCAGCAACGACTTGCGCGCCCAATCCGAGTACGGGTTCTCCCGGTCGACTTCGTCGAATTTCTTCGCCGCATCGTCATACTCCTGCTTGTTGTTGAGCAGGAAAAGGCCCTCGTTGTAGAGCTTGTCGGCGGGATCCTCGGGGACGTAGTCATCATCCTTCTTGAACATGCCGCAACCCATGAGCGGCGCGGCCAAGCATGCCAGCGCAAAAAGGCCCGCCAGCGCACGGCGCCAGCGATCGGATCGCTGCGATCCTGTGACCCGCAACATCATGGGCGTGATGAGAGCCCGTCCCGCCGGTCGATCCACTGCACGCCGCACGGCCTGCACGTCGTGGGGAGCGCGCTTGGCGGCCAAATGTTGATTAACCCGACAATCGGCCTGGATTAAGGCGAAAAAGTTAAAGGAATCAAGAGACGTCCGGCCCATACGCCGGGGTCGCAAAGCCGGCTCCCAGGTCGGCGTGGCCGCGCACCCGACGGACGCTTTCCGGCATCTCGACGTAGGTCCACGCACTCCGATCGGTCATCAACGCGGTAACGATCTCATAATTGAGCTTGTGCCCGCCGCGCACCGAACGATACGCGCCGATGAGCGGCGCGCCGGCGAGCGCAAGGTCGCCGATGGCGTCCACCGCTTTGTGGCGGACGAATTCATCGGGGAAACGCACTCCCTCGGCGTTGAGGACACGGCTCTCCGCCACGACGACGGTATTCTCGAAGGAGGCGCCGAGCGCATAACCCGCGCTCCACAGCTTCGCCACGTCGCTCATGAAACCAAACGTTCGCGCCCGCGCGAGCTCGCGGCGAAAAACCTCCGGCCCGACATCGATGGCGAAAGTCTGACACCCGATCAGCGGATGATCGAATTCGATTTCGGTTTCAACGCGCAACCCGCGGGCATGCGGCCGCAATTCGCCGTAGCAGCCATTGTTGCCGACCCGCACCGGCTTGAGCACTTGGATGTAACGCCGCGCCTTCGACAGCGTCGTAATCCCGGCTTGGTCGATTGCGGCGACGAACGGCGCGGGGCTGCCGTCCATGATCGGAAGCTCAGGACCATCGATCTCGACCACGGCGTTATCGACGCCGAGGCCATAGAGCGCCGCCAACACGTGTTCGGTGGTGGATATGGCCGGCCCGTCCTGATCACCGAGCACCGTGGCGAATTCGGTCGCGGTCACCGAACGAAAGTTGGCTGCGATTTCGCGGTCTCTCCCGCCGTCGATTCCGCATCGCAAAAATACGATGCCGGTGTCCGCCTCGGCAGGATGGAGTGTCAGAGTAACGGGCAACCCCGAATGGACGCCGATACCGGCAACGGTCACGTCCTCACGCAGGGTTGCTTGCCTGCCAGGTAGCATGCCCCTCGTCATGCCCTCGTCCTACACGTCATGGCCGGATTGTTCAGCCGAACCCACGCCAAACCGAAGGAAGAGAAGGTGCACACATATACGGGGCTGTCGTCCCTGGATCGCCAGAGCTGAACCCCGATGATGCTTCCAACCCGACACAACTCCCCTCCGCGATGCCAAGAATAGCGACGATGGCGTGTCGGGCCAACTCACGGTTTCTTACCGAATGTTACCATCTTCCGGCCGCACTCTTGTCGGTAAGGCGCCGCAAAGGCTGCCACCAGCCCCAGCGCCGATGATTGTCTGGCCGGTCATCCATGCTGCTGCAAGACCTGCGGCAAATGGATGGCACTCCACATATAAAGAAGAAAATTTCGTAATAAGATTCAGTAACTTAGTCCATCGCTCAATAGCACCTATCCCAGTTCCGCGGTCCCTTCGGCGCCGCTCTTGCGGACGCCGAAGAGTGGCTCATTTCGCTTGCCGGCGCAGGAACGCCGGAATGTCGAGCTGATCCTCCTCGTTTTGGTTATTCGCGGGCGCTTGCCGACCATGCTGGTCCAGCCCTTGATGCGGTGGGCGCTTCGCATATTCAGAGACCGGCTCCGGGCGCGATTCCGGACGCGGCGCGGGACGTCCCGGAAGCCGTTCGTTTGCCGACTGCGGAGCGCCCGAAAGCGCGCCGCGCGGGCTTGGGGACGCTTCCTCTTCGTCCTCCTGCTCGCGACGACCAAGACCCACGGCGGCCAATCGCTGCAGCAGCGACATGCGTCTTTTCTCGGGAAGTTCACCCGGCGCAAACTCTCCGCGTCGGGCCCGAATCTCGTTCTGCGCCGGGACCGGCAGCTCATCGATCCGTGGCATGCGCGGAGCACGTGGCGGCAATCGTTCCGGCTGCGGCGGAATAAAAGACCTCGGCTCATGCGCCTCCGGCCCGCTCGCGGCCGGATCGATGAACAGCGAGGGCTTGGGAGCGAGCGGCCGGATCACGACCTCGTCGTCCGCGCCTTGCGGGAGGATGGCAGCGGCGACCGCCGCCTTGGCCGACTCGATCGAGTCGTTGACGGAAGCGGGGGCGGCGGCCGGCGCAGACGCCGCGGGCCGGAGCGGCTCCATCCGCTCGATGCGTTCAGCAATCCGCTGGTTGTCGGCACGCAGCCGCTGCGCGACCTCGGCGATGCGCGACTCCGCCGTGGCGACGTGCTGGCGTTGCGCGAAGGCTTGGTCGATCCCGGTCGCGACGACCGACACGCGGATGATGCCGTCGAGGCCTTCGTCAAAGGTCGCGCCGACGATGATGTTGGCGTCCTGGTCGACCTCTTCGCGGATGCGGGTCGCCGCCTCGTCGACCTCGTAAAGCGTCAGGTCGCGGCCGCCGGTGATGGAGATGAGGAGCCCCCTGGCGCCTTTCATCGACGCATCGTCGATCAGCGGATTGGAGATCGCCGCCTCCGCGGCGGTGAGCGCCCGCTTCTCGCCCTCGGCCTCGCCGGTCCCCATCATCGCCTTGCCCATCTCGCGCATGACAGCGCGGACGTCGGCGAAGTCGAGGTTGATCAGGCCCTCTTTGACCATCAGGTCGGTGATGCAGGCGACCCCGGAATAAAGCACCTGGTCGGCCATGGCGAACGCGTCGGCGAACGTCGTCTTCTCATTGGCCACGCGGAACAGGTTCTGGTTGGGGATGATGAGCAGGGTGTCGACGCATTTCTGCAATTCGGCGATGCCGCCTTCGGCAACACGCATGCGCCGCTGGCCTTCGAAATGGAACGGTTTGGTGACGACGCCGACGGTGAGGATGCCGGCTTCGCGCGCCGCCTTGGCGATCACCGGCGCGGCTCCCGTGCCGGTGCCACCGCCCATGCCCGCGGTGACGAACACCATGTGCGCGCCGGAGAGATGATCGTTGATCTCGTCGATCACTTCCTCCGCGGCGGCGCGGCCGACGTCGGGTTGCGAGCCGGCGCCGAGACCCTCGGTCACCTGCGCGCCCATCTGAATGATGCGCTCGGCCTTCGACATGGTCAGCGCCTGCGCGTCGGTATTGGCGACCACGAAATCGACGCCCTGCAAGCCGGCGCTGATCATGTTGTTGACGGCATTGCCGCCGGCACCGCCGACTCCGAACACGGTGATACGGGGTTTCAGCTCACGGATGTCGGGGATTTTCAGATTGATCGTCATGGTTGCCTCTTCTTTCCTACCTGGGCGTCGTCGACACCCAGCCTCGGCCGGTCCGCCACCGGCCGCTGCAATGTCCTGGCTTCGAATCCGCGGGCCATCAGAAACTCTCACGAAGCCATTGTCCGACCCGGGCCAAATAACCGCCCGTGCCGTTCATCAGATACCGCCTACCGCGCGTTTCGAAGTGTTCGAGACGCGCCATTTGCGGATATACGAGCAGGCCCGCCGAGGCGGCAAAGGCTGCGCCTTTGGCCGCGTCCGGCAACCCGGCAATGCCGAGCGGCCGGCCGATGCGCACCGGCCGGCCAAGAATACGCGCGGCGAGATCCGGCAACCCGGCGAGCTGGCTCGCGCCGCCGGTGAGGATCACGCGCCCGCGCGGCTCGGCGGCGAACAACGACGCCGCGAGCCGGTCGCGCACCATTTCGAGTATTTCCTCCACCCGCGGCTTGACGATGCTGACGAGCGCCGCCCGCGAGACGAATTGCGCCTGCTCGCGCTCCTCTTCGCCGACCGGCGGCACCGTGATCATGTCGCGTTCGTCCGATCCACCGACCAGAACACTGCCATAAAGCGTCTTGATTCGCTCGGCTTCGGCGATGCCGGCGTTGAGCGTGCGCGCGATGTCCATGGTGACGTTGAGGCCGCCGAGCGCGAATCCGTCGGCATGAACGAAGCGGCCGCCGAGGAATACCGCCATCGTCGTCGTGCCGGCGCCCAGGTCGATAACCGCCGCGCCGAGATCGGCCTCGTCGTCGGCCAGAACCGCCAGCCCGGCGACGTAGGGACTCGCAACCATGGCCTCGACGGCGAGATGGCAGCGCTCGACCGCCAGCAGCAAATTGCGGGCCGCGGCGATGTCCGTCGTCGCCACATGCATGTCGACGCCGAAGCGCGCGCCGATCATGCCGCGCGGATCGCGGATGCCATTGCTGCCGTCGATCGAATAGCCTACGGGGAGCGAATGCAGCACGGCGCGGCCTTCGCGCAGCGAGTGCCGGCTGCCTGCGGCCAAGACGCGCGCGATATCGCCTTCGGATACCGCCGAGCCGGCAATCTCGATCTCCGCCACGAACAACTCGCTCGCGAGGCGGCCGGCCGACACCGACAACACCACCGAGTCGATCTCGACTGACGCCATGCGTTCGGCGCCATCGACCGCTTGACGAATGGCCTCCTCGGCTTGCGCGAGGTTGACCACGCCGCCCGCCTTGGTGCCGCGCGCGCCGGCGTGGCCGAAGCCGACCACTTCGACGGCATGGCTCCTTCGGGTCAAGACCTGTTGCGGCGGATGCGGACGCAAGCGGGCAATGAGGCAGGCGACCTTGCTCGAGCCGATATCGAGCGCGGCAACGAGAGCGCTGCGCCGCGGCGAGATCGGCTTCATCTTGGGGGTGAGGCCGTAATTGAGGGCGCTCATGCCTCGCCCCCCCTTTTCTTTTTCTTGTCCTTGAGGGCATCGTCACGGGCCTGCGCCGCCGCTTCGGACAGGCGCACGGTCACGCGGTCGGGCAACCGCAGATCGACCGCCACGATGTCGCGCGACAAAAGCTTCTTGTCGCGGTCGAGCGCCACCAGACGGTCGAGCGCCTCACCGACATTCGTTTCCGGCAGGCGCACGTCGATGCCATTGTTGAGCCGCAGATTCCACCGCCGTCCCGCCACCAGGATTGAGGCGCGCAGCACCGGTCGAATGTCCGGATAGCGATCGATGACGGCGAGGAAGGCCTTGGCGCGGTGTTGCGCGTCCCGTCCAACCACGAGCGGCAGACCGACATAGCGGTCCTCGACGAACGGTTCGAGCACGGTGCCGTCGTCGGCGATGACGCTGACGCGGCCGTCCTTCTGCCACAGCGCGAAGGCCTGCCGCTCGGTGACCGTAATCTGCAGGCGGTCCGGATAGAGCTTGAGCACGGCCGCATCGGCGATCCAGGGGTTCGACAACAGCCGCGTGCGCGCCGCGGCGGCATCGAGAAACAACAGCGACGCGCGCCCGGTCACGCCGGCGGTCGTGAGAATCTCTTCGCGGCTGACTTCCTTGGCCCCGCTCAGCGAAATTGCCGCGATACGAAAGCCGACCGCATTGGCAGCAGCGTCGCGGGTGTCCTTGACCCAATTGACGACGGCGGGCACGTGGCCGCCGGCGACCGCGCCGTATCCGAGCGCCGCGGCGAGAAGGAGAATCGACGCGGCGGCGCCAAGGCCGGGCGGCGGGAGCCGCACCATGCGCAAGCTCCAACGCCGGATCCACCGAAGATGGGCGGTGGACCATTGCAGGCGAAAAATGTCTCGGCGGCGGAGACCAATAGTGACGCGCGGAGGGGACGGCTCGCCAGGCGCGCCACCCTCATTCGCCGCGAAAGGCCCCGACCGAATCAGCGATTGGTCGAGGCGTCCTCCACCATCCATCGCACCAGCTCATCGAAGGTGATGCCCGCGTAAGCGGCAAGCTCGGGCACGAGCGAGGTCTCGGTCATGCCCGGCTGTGTATTGATCTCAAGACAGACCAGCTTTCCCGTTCCCCGATCGTCGTAGCGAAAATCCGCGCGGCTCACGCCGCGGCAGCCGAGCGCGGTATGGGCAGCCAATGCGAGTCTGCGGACCTCCTGGTAAACATTTGGTAAAATTTGCGCCGGCAGGATATGCCTGGAGCCGCCGGCCGCGTACTTCGCCTCATAATCGTAGAACCGGGTCGCCGGCACGATCTCAATGACATCGAGGGCGCGGTCGCCGAGCACGGCGCAGGTCAGTTCCTTGCCGGGAATGTATTGCTCGATCAGGACCTTCTCGCCGAACGGCCAGTCGTCGCGGTAAAGCTCTTGCGGCGGGTTGCGATGCCCCTCGGTGACAATGAAGACGCCGACGCTCGATCCTTCCGCAACGGGCTTGATCACGTAAGGCGGCGGCATGAGGTGCGTTTTCGCCGCCGCGAACCGCGACGCCACCATATCCTCCGCCACCGGAATGCCGGCGGCGCGGAAAACCGCCTTGGCGTAAAGCTTCTGCATGGCGAGCGCCGACGCGAGCACGCCGGAATGACTGTAGGGAATGCCGAGAATTTCCAGAAGGCCCTGCAGCGTGCCGTCCTCGCCGGGCCGGCCGTGCAGCACATTGAGGGCGACGTCGGGCTTGATCGCATCGAGCGCCGCCGCGACATCACGGCCGACATCGATCGGCGTCACGCGATAGCCGAGACGGGCGAGTGCATCGCCACAGGCTTTGCCCGAGCGCAGCGAGACCTCGCGCTCGGCCGACCAGCCTCCCATCAGGACGGCGACATGCTTGGTCATGGCTCAGCCGGTGCCTCAGCAGGACGCCTCAGCCGAAATCGCTGATTCGCTCCGCCGCCAATAGAATCGACAAATGGCGAAAGGTCGAGAGTCTCGATTCCGGGCTCCTTCGCTGCGCTCGCGCTCCGGAATGACGATGCGGGCTACCGCGCCACGCCGATCCGCTTGATTTCCCATTCGAGATCGACGCCGGAATTTTCCTTGACGCGGCGACGCACTGTCTCACCCAGCGTCTCGATATCGGCGGCGGTGGCGTTGCCGAGATTGATCAAAAAATTGCAGTGCATTTGCGACACCTGCGCGCCGCCGATGCGCAGGCCGCGGCAGCCGGCGGCGTCGATGAGCCGCCAAGCCTTGCGGCCCGGCGGATTCTTGAACGTCGAGCCGCCGGTGCGGCTCTTGATCGGCTGCGTCGCCTCGCGCGCCTCGGTGATCTTGTCCATTTCCGCGGCGATGGCGGCGGGATCGCCGCGTTCGCCGCGGAACGTGGCTTGCGTGAAGATATAATCGTCCGGCGCGCCGCAATGCCGATAGGCATAGCCCATGTCAGCGTTGCTCAAGGCGAGGATGCGGCCTTGCCGATCGACGGCGCGCGCCGCGATGAGCGCATCCTTGATCTCGCGGCCATAAGCGCCGCCGTTCATGCGCAGCGCGCCGCCAATGCCGCCGGGAATGCCGCGCAGGAACGACAGCCCCGCGATGCCCGCCTCTTGCGCCGCGCGCGCGACTTTGACATCGGGCACCGCGGCGCCGGCACGCGTCTCAAGGTCCTCAATCGTCACATCGTTGAAGCCGCGGCCGAGGCGGACCACCACGCCCGGCACGCCGCCGTCGCGCACGATGAGATTGGAACCAAGCCCGATGACGGCTGCTGGAATTTCGCGCGGCAGATTGGCGAAAAAATAGCTGAGATCGCTCTCGTCCTCCGGCATGAACAACGCTTGCGCCGGGCCGCCGACGCGAAACCAGGTCAACTCGGCGAGCGGCTGGTTTGCCAACAGGCGGCCGCGCAGCCCCGGCATCTCCGACCGCAAACCGGAAACGATATCGGGAAAGCTCACGCGGCCGCCTCCGCCGCCACTGCATCGAGCCAGGCCGCCAGCACTTTTCGGCCGAGCTCACGCGTCGCCGGACCCAACGTGCGCGCCTGCGCGCGCAGCTCCCGCGGATCGATGCCGGCCTTGCCGAGTTCGACGGTGTGGCCCACGAGCCAGCTTTCGAAACGTGCGGGCTCCGTCTCCAAATGAAATTGCAGTGCAAGCTGCGATGGGGTGCGTACAAACGCCTGCACCGGGCAATGTTGCGTCGAAGCAAGCCGCTCGCACCCGGCCGGCAAGTCACAATTATCGCCGTGCCAGTGCAGCACCGGCGCGGCGTCGAGCGGCGAGAGCACCGATGTCCGGCCGGCCGCGGTGAGCGTCAAGGGCGCCCAGCCAATCTCCTTGACCGGCCCCGGCGCCACGCGCGCGCCGAGCGCCGCGGCCATCATCTGCGCGCCGAGGCAGATGCCGAGGATCGGCTTGTTCGATTCGATGCGCGCGGCGATGGCGGCGATCTCGTCGGCGATGAACGGGTACGTCTCGCCCTCATAGACGCCGATCGGACCGCCGAGCACGATAACGAGATCGGGCGCGACGAGCGTCGCGATATCGCAGCGCTCGATTCCCGCATCGTGGTAGCGAATATCGTAGCCGCGCTCGGCAACAAGTGGCCCGAGCAGGCCGAGATCCTCAAAGGCCACGTGACGAACGGCAAGGCACGTCTTCGCCAACGTTTTCGTCATGGCGCGACCGAATCAGATTGCAGCCGCGCCAATTCGACCGGCAGCGCATAGGCCCATTGCGTGATCGAGCCGGCGCCGAGACACACGACATAGTCGCCCGGCTGCGCCATTGCGGCGATGAGCGCGGCAAGCTTTTCCGGACCATCGAGCGCGACGACGTGCCGATGTCCGTGCGTGCGCAGGCCGCTCACCAGCGAGTCGCGGTCGGCGCCCGCGATCGGCGCTTCGCCGGCGGCATAGACGGGCGCGACAATCACCGCATCGGCGTCGTTGAAACAGGTGCAGAACTGCTCGAACAAGGCGTTGAGCCGGGTGAAGCGATGCGGCTGCACA
>JASHPW010000040.1 GCA_030037895.1 Xanthobacteraceae bacterium
GACTGGACTCCTACCGGCTCTCGCTCTGATAATGGCTTCGATGCGGCTGCCATCGGGGATTGTTGCGTATGGCCTCCCCTGCGTCCGATGTTGCGTCTGTCGACGTTGAGAATGCCGCCGACGCCGATTTTGCATCCGAATCCCGGCTGACGCCTCATCCCTCCACCCAACTCAGCCTCGATCTTCCGGCTCCGCCGGCGACCGTCGACACGCCGCTCGTGCCCGTGCGTATGATCAACGAATGGGTCTACTGCCCGCGGCTCGCGTTTCTCGAATGGGTGGACGGCGAATGGGCGGATTCCGGCGACACCGAAGAAGGCCGGCGCGCCCACGTGCGAGTGGACGCCGGCGGCGGCCGGCTGCCGGCGCCGGCAGAGACGGACGAGAAGCCCGATTTCACCGCGCGCTCGGTGACGCTCGCCTCCGAGCGGCTCGGCATCATTGCCAAGATCGATCTTATCGATGGCGAGGGCGGGACGGTCACGCCCGTCGATACCAAGAAAGGCAAGCGCCCGCATGCCGCCGAGGGCGCCTACGAGCCCGAGCGCGTGCAGGTGTGCGCCCAAGCCTTGATTCTCGAAGACGCCGGCTACACGGTACCGGAAGGCGCGATCTGGTACGCCGGATCGCGCGAACGCGTGCGCATTGCGCTTGACGAGGCGCTGCGCGCCAAGACGCGGGCGGCCGTCGCCGATTTGCGCCTTGCCGCCGCGGCCGGCCGGCTGCCGCCGCCGCTCGTCGACAGTCCCAAATGCACCAAATGCTCGCTCGCCGGAATCTGCTTGCCCGACGAAGTCGCCTTCTTTCGCCGCGAGCTGGCGCCGCGCCCGCTCAATCCATCGGCCGACGCCGCGTTGCCGCTTTACGTGCAGGAACCGGGCGCACGCGTGACCAAATCGGGCGAAGTGCTGGTGGTGGAGAGCGAGGAGCAAAAAACCGAAGTTCCGATCGGCGAGGTGTCCGAGTTGGTGCTGCAGGGGCCTATTTCGTTGAGCACGCCCGCGCTCGGCGCGCTGCTGCGCGAGGAAATTCCGGTCACTTACGCATCGAGCGGCGGTTGGGTGCTCGGCCATACGGTTTCGACCGGCCACAAAAACGTGGCGATACGCATCGCGCAATATCGCACCGCCTTCGATGAGCGGCGCTGCCTCGCTTTTGCGCGCAACCTGGTGGCGGCCAAGGTCAAGAACAGCCGGGTTTTTCTGCGGCGCAATTTCAAGGTCGGAAACGAAATCGAGCGCGATGCGGCGCTGGAGGCGCTGTCGCGTCTCGTCGACCGCGCTCTTCATGCTCCGACGCAAGCGGAGCTCTTGGGCATCGAAGGCGATGCGGCGGCGCGGTACTTTCGCCTCTTCGCCACCATGTTCGGCGAGACGGCGCGCGACTTTCCGGAATTCGCCTTCGACAAGCGGTCGCGCCGGCCGCCGGCCGACCCGGTCAACGCCATGCTCTCGTTCGGCTATACGTTGCTCACGCGCACTTGGCTGACGGTGCTCTCGGCAGTCGGCTTCGATCCCTATCTCGCCTTCTATCATCGGCCTCGTTTCGGGCGGCCGGCGCTCGCACTCGATATGATGGAGCCGTTCCGCTCGATTCTTGCCGACTCCACCGTCATCCAAGTGATGAACAATGGCGAGGTCAAGCCGGACGGATTCGTGATGGCCGGCCCGGCGGTGAACCTGAAGCCGCACGCCCGCCGCGCCTTTATCGCCGCTTATGAGCGCCGGCTCGACCAGGAGGTGACGCACCCGGTGTTCGGCTATCGGGTTTCGATGCGGCGATTACTCGAAGTGCAGGCGCGGCTCTTGGCGCGGTATCTCGACGGCGAGATCGAAGAATATCCGCACTATCTGGCGCGGTGACGGCGATGATCGACGAGCGGCTCTACATCGTCAGCTACGATATCGCAAATGACCGGCGCTGGCGGCGCATCTTCAGGCTGATGCACGGCTACGGCCAGTGGCTGCAGCTTTCGGTATTCCAATGTCGGCTCACCGCGCGGCGGCGGGCGGAGTTGGCCCGGAAGCTGGAAGAGCTGATCCATGATCGCGATGACCACGTGCTGATTCTCGATCTCGGTCCGGCCGACAAGGTCGATCCGCGTGTGGAAAGTCTGGGCAAGACTTTCGAGTCTGTGAAGCGGACGGCAGTGGTGATATAGTTTTTGGTCGTCGGGTCGCCGCCGCCGCGCGAGCGCTGCGGTGGCGGCCGGCAAGACGGTAGCGCTCGCAAGGCAAAAATTGCTTGCAAATCAAGCGGCTGTTTGACATCGTCGAGTCAAAGCGGGGAGCGGCCTGGGTCGATGTCGCATCCCTTTGCACAGGTCTCGCCTCTGTTGTGCGTATCATCGGCGAATCAGCCTCTTGGACAAAGGCTCCTTCCGCGGCATCAAACGCCGCGGCCTCATTGAAGCCGCGTGAGGGCCATCACACAACGATCCTCGGTACAACGCCTTCCGCGGCATCAAACGCCGCGGCCTCATTGAAGCTGGTCTCGGCGCGTGGAAAATTGAAGAAACGTATGACCTTCCGCGGCATCAAACGCCGCGGCCTCATTGAAGCCCTTGCGTCGCTGTTCCCAAGCGGCGGTGGGGGCCCTTCCGCGGCATCAAACGCCGCGGCCTCATTGAAGCCGTCTTGAGGGGCGTTGCGGCCGCTCCTTTGCCGGACCATCCTTCCGCGGCATCAAACGCCGCGGCCTCATTGAAGCTTCCTGATCACATATGTAATGGAGCGCAGGTACGCGCCGGCCTTCCGCGGCATCAAACGCCGCGGCCTCATTGAAGCTGCCCGGTGTGCGTCAGCCTACGTGGGATGCTCACGCCCTTCCGCGGCATCAAACGCCGCGGCCTCATTGAAGCAAGAGATCGACCACGTTGCGCGGTTGGCCGATGATTGCCTTCCGCGGCATCAAACGCCGCGGCCTCATTGAAGCGACTGCGTGAGCGACGGTACCGGGCACGGGTCGGCGGCCTTCCGCGGCATCAAACGCCGCGGCCTCATTGAAGCAGTATCCGGAGACGATAATCGTCACTCGTCATCCTGCCTTCCGCGGCATCAAACGCCGCGGCCTCATTGAAGCAGGAAACGCAAATGACTGACTTCATCGCCTGTGTCGGCCTTCCGCGGCATCAAACGCCGCGGCCTCATTGAAGCTCGTTTTGACCGGACTGCCGACATTAATCCCTAAACTGCCTTCCGCGGCATCAAACGCCGCGGCCTCATTGAAGCAAACGAACACAACGCATCGAATTGCGCCTGTGTGAGAACCTTCCGCGGCATCAAACGCCGCGGCCTCATTGAAGCTGTCCCTGACACCGGAAACGCGCACCATGCTCGCGAGCCTTCCGCGGCATCAAACGCCGCGGCCTCATTGAAGCTCTGGAACGGCGTCGGTAGGCTCTGTATTTCCTCGGCCTCCTTCCGCGGCATCAAACGCCGCGGCCTCATTGAAGCTAAGGGACGGAGTATTATGTCTGCCAAAATCGGTGCGCCCTTCCGCGGCATCAAACGCCGCGGCCTCATTGAAGCCCGGTCCACGAATCATAGGCCCTCGGGGCGTTCAGCGGCCTTCCGCGGCATCAAACGCCGCGGCCTCATTGAAGCGTGACCACGACGCGCAGGCCGTGCTCATTTCCCTGATCCTTCCGCGGCATCAAACGCCGCGGCCTCATTGAAGCACTGATTACGTCGCCGTCACGCTCGCGCGCCGGGCATGCCCCTTCCGCGGCATCAAACGCCGCGGCCTCATTGAAGCCAGACGGAATAGTAAGCGCAATCAATTATTTAGGGCGGCCTTCCGCGGCATCAAACGCCGCGGCCTCATTGAAGCCGGGCAATCGCGTAACAGATGGCCCTCAGGTAGCGGCCCTTCCGCGGCATCAAACGCCGCGGCCTCATTGAAGCGCCCTCACGCTCGCGCCCGTCCTCGCGTTCGCTCTCCCCTTCCGCGGCATCAAACGCCGCGGCCTCATTGAAGCTTGTCGGCCTGATCCAGCACAGCCGCCGCCACGCGGCCGCCTTCCGCGGCATCAAACGCCGCGGCCTCATTGAAGCAGGTGAGTGTAAGATTAAATCTTCACGTGAAGAAATCCTTCCGCGGCATCAAACGCCGCGGCCTCATTGAAGCCAAGTTTCAGCGCCATGTTGTATTCGTGGATCGTAGTCCCTTCCGCGGCATCAAACGCCGCGGCCTCATTGAAGCCAGTCATTGCTTGCGGCCCGTCATCAATGGATGGTCGCCTTCCGCGGCATCAAACGCCGCGGCCTCATTGAAGCGAATGCCGCGATGAGAGATGTAGCCACCCGGCGCGGCCTTCCGCGGCATCAAACGCCGCGGCCTCATTGAAGCTCGCTGATGACGCCCTCGCTGGTAAGACCGAGCGCTACCTTCCGCGGCATCAAACGCCGCGGCCTCATTGAAGCTATACCGAAATCCTGAAATATCTCCATGATGACTGTGCCCCTTCCGCGGCATCAAACGCCGCGGCCTCATTGAAGCGCACCGACCGGATTTGGGAATGCCTATCATCATGCACCCTTCCGCGGCATCAAACGCCGCGGCCTCATTGAAGCCTTGGTGCCGGAGATGCCTTCGGGCAAAATATAATACCTTCCGCGGCATCAAACGCCGCGGCCTCATTGAAGCTACTAATACTACCTAAGAATACATATACTATACCTAGCCTTCCGCGGCATCAAACGCCGCGGCCTCATTGAAGCATATATAATGAACCCATGGTGGGTGAGTTTACCAATGATCCTTCCGCGGCATCAAACGCCGCGGCCTCATTGAAGCGGCATCCAAGCCGCGAACCTTGTCTATTTGTGGAAGGCCTTCCGCGGCATCAAACGCCGCGGCCTCATTGAAGCAAGTTGACGGTCGGGCAAGCGGCATTTACCGAGTTGAACCTTCCGCGGCATCAAACGCCGCGGCCTCATTGAAGCGACAGCCATGTAACGATAGCAGTCGAAGTTTTTGTATCCCTTCCGCGGCATCAAACGCCGCGGCCTCATTGAAGCGGATCAGGTGTGATTAGGTTAACTAAGTTAGTCTGTGCCTTCCGCGGCATCAAACGCCGCGGCCTCATTGAAGCGACGGGTTGCCCAAGGCTGAGGACGTGCCGATGTATCCCTTCCGCGGCATCAAACGCCGCGGCCTCATTGAAGCTGTATCACCTAAGCAGAAGTACGATGTAACGAAATACCCTTCCGCGGCATCAAACGCCGCGGCCTCATTGAAGCGCTATCTGATCCGCAAGTGCGGGGGGACCGTAGCCCGATCCTCCTTCCGCGGCATCAAACGCCGCGGCCTCATTGAAGCGAGGCCGCGACCGAGGCCTATGCGACGGCGCTGGGCGACCTTCCGCGGCATCAAACGCCGCGGCCTCATTGAAGCAGCCGGATTACCTCCCAGGCAAGCTCCGCGGCCTCCTCGCGGCCTTCCGCGGCATCAAACGCCGCGGCCTCATTGAAGCAAGTAATAGGTGTTGGTGTCCCACTGGTTCGGCAGCGCCCTTCCGCGGCATCAAACGCCGCGGCCTCATTGAAGCGCGCTCGCGCTCAAATGTGAAGCCGCGCACACGCTCCAACCTTCCGCGGCATCAAACGCCGCGGCCTCATTGAAGCGATCGTGAGCACACAGGTGGGCACCATGAACCGTTGGTGCCTTCCGCGGCATCAAACGCCGCGGCCTCATTGAAGCGTTCCCGCCGCAAATACGAGCCGGTAGTGATTGCCAGCCTTCCGCGGCATCAAACGCCGCGGCCTCATTGAAGCCCACTTTGCGATCTCGTCGCGTAGGAAGATGCGGCGGCCCTTCCGCGGCATCAAACGCCGCGGCCTCATTGAAGCGGATAATTGCACCGGAACCTGCGGGCCGATGGCCCCCAACCTTCCGCGGCATCAAACGCCGCGGCCTCATTGAAGCTTATGTGTGCAATGGCGGCGTGTGAAAGCGCTGGCTTCCCTTCCGCGGCATCAAACGCCGCGGCCTCATTGAAGCAGGTCTTGCATTAGGTGCACGGCTTCGTCCATCTTGCCGCCTTCCGCGGCATCAAACGCCGCGGCCTCATTGAAGCACCCCCGCGCACGCCTTGATGTCCGCCAACGCCTCTTCCTTCCGCGGCATCAAACGCCGCGGCCTCATTGAAGCCCGGCCGGATCGCCGCGACTTGATCCGCGCGACAAAGGCCCTTCCGCGGCATCAAACGCCGCGGCCTCATTGAAGCTTGAGCGGCATCTTGTGGTGATGCAGCGGCGTTCCCGACCTTCCGCGGCATCAAACGCCGCGGCCTCATTGAAGCGAGCAATAGGTCGCGCTGCCACTCTAATTTCATGAACCTTCCGCGGCATCAAACGCCGCGGCCTCATTGAAGCGCGCTCCTCCGTGATGGCATCCGGTCGAGCGCGCGCCCTTCCGCGGCATCAAACGCCGCGGCCTCATTGAAGCGCGACCAGCGCCTGCTGACGATTGGCGATGGTCAATGGCCCTTCCGCGGCATCAAACGCCGCGGCCTCATTGAAGCCCGTCATGGGTGTCGATCGAGGCGTCGGAATCGAACCCTTCCGCGGCATCAAACGCCGCGGCCTCATTGAAGCGGAGGTACCATTTTTCTCACCGGCAATTATTTGATCAGCCTTCCGCGGCATCAAACGCCGCGGCCTCATTGAAGCCCGCCGTGGGTTGAGACGATGCGCAGCGCGCGGCGGCCTCCTTCCGCGGCATCAAACGCCGCGGCCTCATTGAAGCTCGCCGAGACCCTGCATGCCTTCAATCAGAAGAGCGCCCTTCCGCGGCATCAAACGCCGCGGCCTCATTGAAGCAACTGGCTCATGCGCATACCGTCTTGACCGCGCCGCCGACCTTCCGCGGCATCAAACGCCGCGGCCTCATTGAAGCCCGCGGAAGGTCGCCGTCTCTTCCAGCTTGGGATAACTCTCACGGAAGCCTTCCGCGGCATCAAACGCCGCGGCCTCATTGAAGCTGGCGCTCTTCATCTCGCCGCTGATCGCTGGCCTACTTCCTTCCGCGGCATCAAACGCCGCGGCCTCATTGAAGCAAGTCAGCAGGGTAGTTCTTACTGATATTCTCCATAGCCTTCCGCGGCATCAAACGCCGCGGCCTCATTGAAGCTCTTATTATTCTTCCCGCAGTCCTGACACGATTCTCCCTTCCGCGGCATCAAACGCCGCGGCCTCATTGAAGCTCGGCTCGCTCGATTATCTGGCCGCACTGCAACAGAGCGTCCTTCCGCGGCATCAAACGCCGCGGCCTCATTGAAGCGCATCGCCAGGCGCCGACACCACGCTGCAGCTCTACACCTTCCGCGGCATCAAACGCCGCGGCCTCATTGAAGCATGACGCAATCTCCCGCGAGGCGGTGTAGTGGGCGCCCTTCCGCGGCATCAAACGCCGCGGCCTCATTGAAGCTCGCTGCGGCTGCGCTTTGCGCTGCCGTCTGGTCCCTTCCGCGGCATCAAACGCCGCGGCCTCATTGAAGCGTGGCAATCTCAAATTGCAGCCTTTTATATCCACTACCCTTCCGCGGCATCAAACGCCGCGGCCTCATTGAAGCATGCATCAATCGCATGGCCGAGCGAATGCGGAAAGATTCCTTCCGCGGCATCAAACGCCGCGGCCTCATTGAAGCCGGTCATCGGCGAATGACCCGCGACTTAATGAGAGGACCTTCCGCGGCATCAAACGCCGCGGCCTCATTGAAGCGCCCAAATCGGGTTGCGCAATCACCGCAAGCTTGTGCCTTCCGCGGCATCAAACGCCGCGGCCTCATTGAAGCACAATATAGTTTCCTGCCACCAACTATAACCTCGTCCCTTCCGCGGCATCAAACGCCGCGGCCTCATTGAAGCCCCCAGAAAGAAGGAGTGACCTTGTCGTCAATCACGTCCTTCCGCGGCATCAAACGCCGCGGCCTCATTGAAGCCCATACCATCTTCGTCAGACGGCAAAGGATGAAGGATGCCTTCCGCGGCATCAAACGCCGCGGCCTCATTGAAGCGGGCAGTAAACCTTCATCCCTTTTTGATAGGCTTGTGGCCCTTCCGCGGCATCAAACGCCGCGGCCTCATTGAAGCAGGGAACCGCCGCCGAGCGGGGTCATGCCCGACATTTCCCTTCCGCGGCATCAAACGCCGCGGCCTCATTGAAGCTTCCGTGGCCTCGGCGTGTTTCTGTGTGCTGGCGGTGCCTTCCGCGGCATCAAACGCCGCGGCCTCATTGAAGCATCTTTGATGGCCGACGTCGCGCTCTCATGTGAACGTCCTTCCGCGGCATCAAACGCCGCGGCCTCATTGAAGCGCCGGCTTGCCGAAGTGCTTCGCGCCCGGGCTCTCGACCTTCCGCGGCATCAAACGCCGCGGCCTCATTGAAGCCCGTCAACTCGATCGAAGATGTACTTGATGGCCTCAACCTTCCGCGGCATCAAACGCCGCGGCCTCATTGAAGCGAGAAAAGTCCAAGTCAATGGATGAAGCAGAACAAGTCTCCCTTCCGCGGCATCAAACGCCGCGGCCTCATTGAAGCAACATGAAGAGATGCTCAGGCGGGCCGCGCTGTTCAACCTTCCGCGGCATCAAACGCCGCGGCCTCATTGAAGCTGCATCGCGTCTATTCTTGAACTTCTCGACTTCACCATCCTTCCGCGGCATCAAACGCCGCGGCCTCATTGAAGCTTGTTCAGCGTGAACCTGAGGCCCTTGACCTTGATCCCTTCCGCGGCATCAAACGCCGCGGCCTCATTGAAGCACACCACCCGCATTGCTGCCGGATATGTCGGCGATGACCTTCCGCGGCATCAAACGCCGCGGCCTCATTGAAGCTATTGGCGCGGAAACGCCTGCCGGACGCGGGCGCGGCCTTCCGCGGCATCAAACGCCGCGGCCTCATTGAAGCATGTAACAGTCTGCACATTCGGCGTCGCCGTTGTGCCTCCTTCCGCGGCATCAAACGCCGCGGCCTCATTGAAGCCGAATTGGGGAAGGAGACGAGTTACTCAATTTATACCCTTCCGCGGCATCAAACGCCGCGGCCTCATTGAAGCAGAGTAGGCATTGTACTTACCTCCGCGCGCGGCTTCCTTCCGCGGCATCAAACGCCGCGGCCTCATTGAAGCGATGAAGCGGCCGACGATGCGCCGATCGAACGGCGGATTCCTTCCGCGGCATCAAACGCCGCGGCCTCATTGAAGCGACCAACACCCGACGCGCCGGGAGAACAGCGCGATTCCTTCCGCGGCATCAAACGCCGCGGCCTCATTGAAGCTTTTCCGTGCTATTGGAGCGCTTGTTTCTGCGCTCTACAGCCCTTCCGCGGCATCAAATGCCGCGGCCGCATTGAAGGGCCGTTGGTGGTTCTTACTCGGTGATTCTGATGGCATATTTCCGCGGCATCAATCGCCGCGGCCTTCGCCGGCGACAGGCTCTCTTCCTCGTCACCTCACTTGGACTGTTCTCGCCTTGGCCTCTTCGACCCTCGGTAGAACCAGCGCCAGCACGCCGTCATTCAGCTCAGCCCCAATCTTGTTCTGATCAATCTTTTCAACAGGCAGAAACCTCTGGAATAATAACCGATTACTATTTGTCATAGAGGGAGCATTCCTTGGTGCCTGGAAAAACCAGTCATCCGTCGACCTTGAGAAAACGCCGTCTCCAACGCGAACTTCAGCTGAAGGCACCCGTCAATAGCCGCGACACGTGAGCTTAGACCTGCCGCTTCGCTTCGAGGCGATGCACGATATGGGTTTTCCCGTCCCATTCCTGGGCGGCCTGATACATTTTGTGAAATCCCTCTTCCGCGGCGGTGTTCATCTCGATGACTTCGAGCATGCCCGGCAGGTCGCGCGTGGTGTCGAAATAGATAACGCGGAACCCCATTGGGGCGGTGTCCGAGAACGCCTCTGCGTATCCGCGCGACCGGTACTGCGCCGCGGCCGTCTCGAAATCGCGGGCGCCGATTGCCCAATGATGAAAGCCGTGGGCTCCGCGCGCCTTCAGGGTCTCCTGGAAAACCGACGGCTCCTTGTCGTGCTGCTCGATCAATTCGACCATGAGCTGACCGGTATAGGCGAGCGCGAGGCTGAACTGCGCCCTTGTCGTCGCGCCGCGATAGACGCCTTTGGGCGGTACGAACGGGCCGACCAGGAACCACGGACCGATGTGCAGAAGGTCCGTGTAACGGCGCATTCCCTCGTGAATATCGGCGACCGAGTAGGCGATCTGAATGATCCCGTTATCGCGCGGTCCGAAGCTGAGAGGGTCCATCGCGCTCTCCTGTCGGCAAGAACTTCAGCGCGGGGCGTAGTCATAGCCCCGCCATACCCAATTATCGATCAGCGTCACACAGCGCGTCCAGGCCGCCGCGGCCGCTTCGATCTTGGCCGGGACGCGGCACACCTTGAGGCGAACGGCGGCAACTGATCGAGATTGGGCGGCTTCTCGACGGAACGATAGCCGATCCTCTCCCCACCCCGCTTATGGCCCGCGGACGAGGCGCTCATCACCGGCCTCGGCGAACCGTTTGCGCGGGACGGCCGCTGGCGACCTTCAGGTTTACTGAAAATTTCGCTAATGAAATCCGTCGAGTGGCCCCGGACGATGCCATTGATCGGGGAACACGACGTTGTCGTGACCGCAAGCCGCGCGCCGCATCACCGCGAGGTCCGGCGGCCGCCCGCAGTGACGGCGTTTCGGGCAGGAGCCGGACTTGGCGCCGCGCGCCGCTCCGTGCCGGCAGCGTTGCCCGCTCTTGCGCCGCATCCGAGTTATCGCTAAACAGGGAGATCGAGTTTTCGGGCCGAACGACTGGGCCACGCAGCGACAACCGCGCCTGACTGACCATCTTTCACCAAAATCTCGAGCGAACCGGGCCGTGCATCTCGCGCGGCTCATATCTTGATTCCTAAGGAGGAGTGTCCCGTGAGCAACGGAACAGTAAAATGGTTCAACGCGCAGAAGGGCTATGGATTCATCCAGCCCGAGGGCGGCGGCAAGGATGTCTTCGTCCATATCAGCGCCGTTGAACGCGCCGGCCTGCGCGAGCTGAGAGAAGGTCAGCGCGTCGAATTCGAAGTCGTGGTGGACCGCAAGACCGGCAAATCGGCCGCCGAGAACCTGAAAACCGTCTGAAGACGATGGCGAGACCGCGGCGGCGGTCTCGCGTCCAGTTCGATCCAGCGTCGAAGTCAGCCGGGCCGGCTATTGCAACGGCCGCCGCACCCCGGCGGCCGCTGCGCCGCCGCCTCATAACCGAATGCCGCGCCTTCGTCACTGCCCGAAAGTCGACACGGCAGTCCATCAGGATTGATGCGCGAATGCGGACAGGCAGGTACGCTAGCCGTGATCACGACCCGCGAGTTCTCCTGGTCATGGGAAGGCCATGAGATCGTGCTCGGCCTCGAGGAGGCCGGCGACGGCGCGCTCGTCGTGCTGCTTCCAGCGCTGAGCTCGATTTCGACCCGCGGCGAGATGCGTCCGCTCATGGCGCGGCTGGCGCGAGACTTCCGCGTCGTGGCCGTCGATTGGCCGGGCTTCGGCACCCGGCCGCGTCCGCCCGTGCATTGGACGCCGGCCGCCCTGTCGACATTTTTGCGGCATGTCTTTCAGTCGGTCATTGCCGGGCCCACGCCACGCGTCGTGGCTGCGGGGCATGCCGCCACTTATGTGCTGCATCACGCCGCCCATCATCCCGGCGCGCTGGACCGTATCGCGCTGATCGCTCCGACCTGGCGTGGCCCGCTGCCGACCATGGCCGGCGGCAATCGTCCTTTCTTCGCCCGGATCAGGCGCGCCGTCGAGGCGCCCTGGGTCGGTCCACTCCTCTACCGCCTCAACGTCAATGACTTCGTCGTGCGCAAGATGGTCGCCGGTCACGTCTACAACGACCCGGAGACGCTCACTGCGACGCAGATGGCGGAAAAGCGCGAGGTGGTCGCGGCGCCGGGCGCGCGCTTCGCGTCGGCGGCCTTCGTCACCGGCGGCTTGGATCGCGCCGCGAGCCGGGAGGAATTCTTGGCGCTTGCCGCTCGTGCCGCCTTGCCGCTTTTGCTCGTCTACGGCGCCGAGACGCCGCCGCGCTCGCGGGCCGAGATGGAGGCGCTGGCGGCGCTGCCGGGTGTCCGCACGCAGCGCCTCCCGCGCGGCAAGCTGTCGGTGCACGAAGAATGTCCCGACGACGTTTACGCGGCCGTGAAACCCTTCCTGGCGCCGTAACCACCTACGCGCTTGGGATAGCGGGATCTCCGTCCGAACGCGCCGGGAATTGCGCGCGAAACGCCTGCACGACGAGAGCGGCGTTCACGACACCACAACGGTCTCCGCCGGGGGCACGCCGCAATAGCGGCTCAAGATTTCACCTCGCACGTCACCCGTTGCCGAGCGCGGTGTCCACCAGCAGCTTCACGTTGAGCACCACGATGATCGCGGCGACGATCCAGGACAGGATCAGCCACGGCCGGGTGATGGTGAAAGCGCCCACCTTCCTGCGGTCGGAGACGAACAGGATCAGGGGAATGATCGCGAACGGCAATTGCAGCGACAGCACCACCTGGCTGAAGATCAGGAGCTGCCCGGTGCCGTGCGAACCCCAGAGCGCGGTGATGATCACCACGGGAATAATGGCCAGGGCGCGGGTCATCAGCCGCCGCGCCCAGAGCGGGATGCGGATATGGAGGAAACCCTCCATCACGATCTGTCCGGCCAGTGTCCCGGTGATCGTCGAGTTGAAGCCCGCCGCCAAAAGGGCCATGGCGAACAGGAACGATGCGAACCCGACGCCGAGCAGCGGCGACAGCAGCTCGTAGGCCTCGTTGATCTCCTCCACGTTGGTCTTGCCGTTGGCGTGGAAGACCGCCGCGGCGACGATAAGAATGGCCGCGTTGACGAACAGCGCCAGCATCAAGGCGATGGTGCTGTCGATCGTCGCCGAGCGGATGGCCTCGCGGCGCCCCGTTTCGGTGTGCTCGAACGCGCGGGTCTGCACGATCGCCGAATGCAGATAGAGATTGTGCGGCATCACTGTCGCGCCGATGATGCCGATGGCGATGTAGAGCAACTCGGAATTGGTCGCCAGCTCGGGCGACGGGATGAAGCCGCGGAATATGGCGCCGACCGGCGGCGACGACAGCGTGATCTCGACCAGGAAACAGCCCCCAATGATCGTAATCAGCGTGATGACGAAGGCTTCCAGCAGGCGGAAGCCCTTGTTCATCATCAGCAGCAGCAGGAAAACGTCGCACGCAGTGATCAGGGTGCCGTAGACCAGCGGAATGCCAAACAGGAGTTGCAGCGCGATGGCGCTGCCAATGACCTCGGCCACGTCGCACGCCATGATGGCGATCTCACAGAGCAGCCAGAGCGTGATGCCGATCGGCCGCGGATAGGCGTCGCTGCACGCCTGGGCGAGGTCGCGGTCGCCGGCGATGCCGAGCCGCGCCGCCAGCGCCTGCAGCAGGATCGCCATCAGGTTGGAGATCATGACGATCGACAGCAGCGTGTAGGCGTACTTCGAGCCGCCGGCGATGTCCGTCGCCCAATTGCCGGGATCCATATAGCCGACCGCGACCATGTAGCCCGGCCCGACGAATGCCATGAGGTGGCGCAGCCAGGACATGCCCTTCGGCACGGAAATGGAGGCGTAGACCTCGGAGAGGCTTTGCTCTTCCCTGCCTTTGCGCGTGAACAGCCAGCCCGAGAGACGGGTCTCGGCGGCGTCATTCATCGCCAGCTCGCCCTGTTCGGTCATGGCCGATGCCTTCGTCGTCCAACAGTTAGCATTCACCGGAAAGTGTAGCAAAAGCCACATTATAAGCGTGCGGCATGCCTGCGTCAACGGTTACGTTATGTAGCCTTAGCTACACTTTGACACGATTGGAAAAGTATGTTCTTCGCCGGTGGGCAGGGTCGCGGCGGCGCGACGTTTGCCGCCGCGAATGGCAGGCCGCGGCGACCGGCGAACGGGTGGCATATCGCGCCATGGGCAAGCTCCCCACCGAAGGAACTCAGGCGCGCCGCTTCGGCAAGACCCGCTCGGCGCAGTCGACCGCATTGCTGGAGGATTACGTCGAGCTGATCGCCGATCTGCTGCTGAGCGCGGGAGAGGCGCGGCCGACCGATATCGCCCGGCGCCTCGGCGTGTCCCACGCCACCGCGGTCAAAACCATCGCGCGCGTGAAACGGGCCGGATTGGCGACTGCGCGCCCCTATCGCGGTGTATTCCTGACCGAGGAAGGCCGGGCGCTGGCCGACCGCGTGCGCGTCCGCCACCGACTCGTGGTCGATCTGCTCTGCGCGCTCGGCGTTCCGACCGAAGCGGCCGAAGCGGACGCCGAGGGAATCGAGCACCACGTCTCCGAGACGACGCTGAAGGCGTTCGCGCAGTTCCTAAAGTCGCGGCGGTAAGCGGTCATTCCTGGGCCGCGCGGCGGCGAACCCGGAATCCATGTTCTCGGATGACGGTTATGGATTTGTCTCGCGCCGCTGTCGCGGCGCGGCCGGAATGACGCGGAGTATCGCTTACGCCGCAATGTCGGTGAGCGCGTCGACGATGCCGTCGACGATTTCTTCGACCAGCGCCTTGTCGTCACCTTCGCCCATGACACGGATCACCGGCTCGGTTCCCGAGGGCCGCACGACCAACCGGCCGTGGCCGTTGAGGCGCTGTTGCGCATCCTCGATCGCCGAGCGCACTTTGGAGTTTTCCAGCGGCTTGCCGCTGCGATAGCGCACGTTCTTGAGCACCTGCGGCAAGGCGGTGAAGCGGTGGCACGCCTGCGAGACCGGCTTGTCCTGCTTCTTCACCACCGCGAGCACTTGCAGCGCGGCGACGAAACCGTCGCCGGTGGTCGTGTAATCGGAAAGGATGATGTGGCCCGAGGGTTCGCCGCCGACATTGTAGCCGTGCTTGCGCATGTATTCGAGCACGTAGCGGTCGCCGACCGGCGTGCGCTTGAGGTCGAGCTTGAGCGATTGCAGATGCCGCTCCAGGCCGAGGTTCGACATCACGGTGGCGACGATGCCCGGCTTGGCGAGCAGGCCCTCCTCGTGCCAGCTCTGCGCGATCACCGCCAAAAGCTGGTCGCCGTCGATCAGATGGCCTTGCTCGTCAACGATCAGGACGCGGTCGGCATCGCCGTCGAGCGCGATGCCGATATCGGCGCGCATCTCGCGCACCTTGCGGCAGAGCGCATCGGGCGCCGTCGAGCCGCACTCGCGGTTGATGTTGAAGCCGTCGGGCTCGACGCCGATGGAGACGACGTCGGCGCCAAGCTCCCACAGCGCCTCGGGCGCGACCCGATAGGCGGCGCCGTGGGCGCAATCAATCACGACGCGCAGGCCTTCGAGCGACAGATTGCGCGGCAAGGTGCGCTTGGCGAATTCGATGTAACGGTCGTGAACGCCGTCGATGCGCTTCGCGCGGCCGAGTTCGCGGCTCTTTGCCAGCCGCTTGGTGAAATCGCCGTCGATCAGGTCTTCGATCCGCCGCTCGATCTCATCCGAAAGCTTGTAGCCGTCGGGCCCGAACAGCTTGATGCCGTTGTCGTCGAACGGGTTGTGCGACGCCGAGATCATGACGCCGAGATCGGCCCGCATCGAGCGCGTGAGCATGGCGACGGCGGGCGTCGGCATCGGCCCGAGCAGCAGCACGTCCATGCCCACCGAGGTGAAGCCGGCAACCAATGCCGTTTCGATCATGTAGCCGGAAAGCCGGGTGTCCTTGCCGATGACCACGCGGTGGCGATCTTCGCCGCGGCGGAACACCACGCCGGCCGCCTGTCCCACCTTGAGCGCCAGTTCCGGCGTAATCGCACCATTGGCGCGGCCACGAACGCCGTCGGTACCGAAATACTTTTTGACCATGTTCCCCCCGGCCCGCCTGCCTCTCCACGCCGGGATATTAGCCTGTTCCGCGTGCCGTCTGCGTCAAAAAATGTGCGGCAATCTTACCGTCATGAATAACGTCTCCTTCATCAGGCGTTTGCGAAGAATCATGTTTAATCAATGGTATAAGCTCGCGCCCGCGACCCGGCGCCATTGGCCGCCGCCTAGCATCTATGCCTGTCGCGAGCGCTGGAGGGCGGCTGGGTGACCGCAACCGGGTCGGAACCCGGAAATGTCTCCTCAAGCCCGCGCTCGAGCCTTTCCTCGAGCGCCTGCTTGCACTTTGCATCGCGCTCCCGCCGCTTCGAATCGCGGGCCTCGCCGCCGCGCGCAAAGTCGCCATGGCCCGGGGGCAGCGACCGATTCCTGTTCCATGCGTCCATCATAGCCTTCGTCCTGACGCGGGGTCGCCGCGCTTACGGCCCATCTGTCAACGCATGCCCCGCGACCCGTGTTCCCCTCGTGGCCGGCGGCGACGGGCCGGACTTGTGCTATCTACGAGGTGCGGCGAGATGGAATCGCGAGCCATGAGGACCATGACCTGCATCGAGGACCTGCGGCAGACGGCCCGCCGCAAGGTGCCGCGCGCGTTCTTCGAGTATGCCGAGGGCGGCTCCTATGCCGAGCAGACGCTTGCCGCCAACCGCGCCGACCTCGAGCGCATCAGGCTACGCCAGCGGATTCTCGTCGATGTCTCGAACCGCAGCACGCGCACAACGATACTCGGCGAGCCGGTGTCGCTGCCGCTCGCCCTGGCGCCGATCGGGCTTTGTGGCATGCAGCATGGCGACGGCGAAATTCTGGCCTGCCGCGCCGCGCAGCAAGCGGGAATCCCGTTCTGTCTTTCCACCATGTCGATCTGCTCGATCGAAGACGTCGCGGCAGCGGTCGATAAGCCGTTCTGGTTCCAGCTCTACGTCATGAAGGACCGCGGCTTTGTGCGCGCGTTGATCGAGCGCGCGGCCGCGGCCAAGTGCAGCGCGCTCGTTCTCACCGTCGACCTGCAAATCCTCGGCCAGCGCCACCGCGATATCAGGAACGGCATAACCGTTCCGCCCGAGTTGCGCATCAAGAACATCATCGACATCGCCAGCAAGCCAGCCTGGGCGCTCAGCATCGCGCGCGGCAGGCGCAAGACCTTCGGCAACATCGCCGGCCATATCGGCGGCATGGAGAATGCGAATTCATTATCGCAGTGGATCGCCGGCCAGTTCGATCCGACGCTGAACTGGAAGGACGTCGAGTGGATCGCCGGCCTTTGGCCGGGAAAGCTGATCCTCAAGGGCATCCTCGATGTCGAGGATGCGCTGATCGCGGCAAAGACCGGCGCGGCGGCGTTGGTCGTGTCGAACCATGGCGGCCGCCAACTCGACGGCGCGCCGTCCTCGATCGCCGCGCTGCCGCCGATCGTCGAAGCGGTCGGATCCTCGATCGAGATCTTGTTCGACGGCGGCATCCGCTCCGGCCAGGACGTCATGCGCGCCGTCGCGCTCGGCGCGCACGCCTGCCTCTGCGGCCGCGCTTATATCTACGGTCTCGGCGCCGGCGGACAGGCGGGCGTCGCCCGCGCGATCGAGATCATCCGCAGCGAACTCGACGTCTGCATGGCATTGACGGGCGTGTCCGCTATCGATGCAATCGACCGCCGCGTGATCGCAGCCATGTAGATGCGGCCATGTAGACTCGGCAGCAGAGTGTGCCGTTTTGCGGACGGCATCGCCGGGATCGATCTCGTGCCAACTGGCCGCGATCTGTCGCAGCCGCCCGAGCGCGCGCGTCATCGCCGGCGTGCTGAGCGTCCGGTCGCGTTCGAGCCGCGCCAGCCCCACCACACGAGCATGACGGAATCTTCGGCGGCAAGCGCCTGCAGGCGCCGGCTCGGCAACGAGCAGCGGCACGGAGATGACGTGCGCCTTTGCCGCGTCGCACGCGGGATTCCAGCCGAAATTCCCCGACAGGTCTCCAGTATTTACCGCTCGCCGGGCTTGAACGGCAATTCCTTGCCGGGAGGGACGCTCTGCTCGCTCATCGCCAGGACCATGGCGAGCGACGTGTAGGTTCCGGCTAATGTCGTCAGATCGACCACCTGCTGCTCGCCGAGAAGCTCCTTGGCGCGATCGAAGGTCACGTCGGCAACCTCGTGCCTAGTCGTCAGCTCGGTGACGAAGTCATACACCGCGGCTTCTTCCGGTGGCATGTGCGGCGGCCGCTTGCGGGCCTTGAGCGCGGCGACGATATCCGGCGACAGCCCCGCCTTGATGGCGAGCGGCGCATGCGCGAACCACTCAACCTGCGAACGCCATTGTCGCGCGATGATCAGGATCGCAAACTCGTTGAGCTTCAGCGGCACCGAGGTTTCCCAGCGCAGGTAATGCAGGAGATCGAACATCCTTTGCCCGAGCACCGGGCTGCGCAGCAACGCATTGTACGGACCGCCGAGGCCGACGCTCGACACCTTGATGATCGCTTCGCCGAGCGGTTTCTGCTTGGCGTCGAGTTGTTCCATGGTGAGCAGCGGAAACCGCGGTTGTTTGCTCATGGCGTCGCGTCCTTTCGTTATGGTGGCAAGCCGTCAGGCGGCCGCCGTCGGCACGATGGAGATTATCAAGGCCGGGCGTTTCATGGACACTCTCTCCATTCACGCCTCGAAAGGCAGCCCGGCATATTGCTCCGCCAAGGACGCTTGGGCGTGTTCGGAAGCCTGCAGATAGTCGAACTGGTTGAGGCGCATGCGCTCCTCGAACGGCGTCTCGGCGGGAAAGCGGTGCAGCAGCATCGTCAGCCACCAGGACAGGCGCGCGGCGCTCCACACGCGGCGTAGCGCCGTGTCGGAATAGCCGTCGAGGTAACGCGTTCGGCCGGTACGGTAGAACTCGGTCAGCGCGCGGGACAGATAAAACACGTCCGAGACCGCGAGGTTGAGGCCCTTGGCGCCGGTCGGCGGGACGATATGGGCGGCGTCGCCGGCGAGGAACAGTTTTCCGTACCGCATCGGCTCGGCGACGAAGCTGCGCAGCGGCGCGATGGATTTTTCGATCGAGGGCCCGCTGACGATGCAGTCGGCCATGTCGCGCGGGCATCGCGCCTTGAATTCCCGCCAGAAACGATCGTCCGGCCAGTCCGCAAGCTTGGTATCGAGGTCGCATTGGATGTAGTAGCGGCTGAGCATCGGATTGCGCCTCGAGGCGAGCGCAAAGCCGCGGCTGTGATAGCAATAGCAAATGTCCTTGTACGGCGGCGTCTCCGACATGATGCCGAGCCAACCGAACGGATAACTCTTTTCATAAGTCCGCAGCACTGCGGCCGGGATCACCGACCGGCTCACTCCGTGATAGCCGTCGCAGCCGGCGACATAATCGCAGTCGATGCGCCGACTCGATCCGTCCTTCTCGTAGGTCACATAGGGTCGGCTGGAGGTGAGTTCGTGCGGTTGCACGTTGCCGGCTTGATCGATGATCTCGCCGCCTGCCGCATCGCGAGCGGCGTAAAGGTCCTCGGTGATCGCAGTCTGGCCGTAGGCCATCATGGCCCTGCCGGTAAACTTCTTGGTATCGATGAAGAACCGCGACCGTCCTTCCCAGGCGATCGCGGAACCGTCGTGGGGATGCCCTTCGCGATCCATGCGCGCGCCCAATCCGACCTCGCGCAATAGCGCGACGGTGCCGGCTTCCAGCACGCCGGCGCGAATCCGCTCCAGCACGTGGCGGCGGCTCTGCCGTTCCAGCACGATGCTGTCGATGCCGTTGCGTTGAAGAATGTGCGACAGCAGCAAGCCGGCCGGCCCACCGCCGATGATCGCCACTTGGGTTCGCGTCGCCGTTACCACTGTCGCCGGGGCTCATCGGGGATCACCTCCGCAGCAAAAGCCGGGCCGCGGGACCTTGGCAAGCGAATTCCCGGCGCGCCGGCGCGTTCCTCACGCAAGCACGATATTTAATGGAATACGCTTCGCCGTTACGTTCTACGCGCCGGCTACTCGGCCTTGCCGCCGGCCTGTTTGCACGCGGAGCGGAATTTCTTGCGCGCCTTGCCGTGCAATCCTTTGGCATTCGCCTGATCGGAGCAAGATTTGGAGATGGCTTTGCGGTCAGCGGCGGACGGTGAAGCGCTCTGGCCGGTCGGGGGCGGCGGATTCTGTGCCAAGGCGGTTCCCGCGCCGACGGCGAGGGACAGGAGTAATGCGTAAAAGAGAGACCTCATCGTCAACAATCCTTTCCCTGCACCTTCCGGTGCGTCGGTTTGAATTCGTCAGGCGGCAACACGCGCGCCCGTGCTTGCCGGATTAAATAGACCGAGACAATTCCTGTTCAGTCGGCAGCCGTCCATCAGGCGTCAAGTGGTTGACGACTTCCGGCAGATATTGGCTGAGGCCGGAGAGCAGATCCTGCCGCGACAGTCCCGAATGTGCCATGAGCGTATTGATCTGATCGGCGCCGAGGGCCTTGGCGAGATCGTCGGACGAAATCGACTTGTTCGGTCCGTTGTCGACCCAGGATTTGGCGACCTCGCCCTGGCCGGCCTGCTGGAACTGCTTGAGCAAGTCGTTGAGGCCGCCGCTGAGGACGCCTCCGGCCGCTCCCCCGGCGAGCAAGCCGCCCAACCCGCCCTTGAGGATATTGCCGAGGCCGCCGCCGGGGGCCGAACCGGTTGGCGCCGGAGCGGGCGCAGCCGGAGCGGCGCCCGGCCGACCGGTGAAGCTTTTCAATGCTTTGTAGGCGAGGAGGCCGAGGATCGCCATGGTCATCGGCGACATTCCGCCGCTGCCCGCACTCGGACCGCGCGGACCGTGCGGCCCGTTCTGCATTCCATTGAGCACGTCGATCAATCCCATGACTCCGTCTCCCTTTGATGCCGCGGCGCCACAAGGCACGCCGATTGGCAGACCAACGACTGGTCGCCCAGAATGTCACGGGAAAATGTCAAAAATATTTGCCTCAAGCGGCCACTCGATACGACTGATGGCTCGGGAACCGGCGGACGGAATGCCGCCTCATATTGTTCGAGGCCAGGCGCCGCAGCTAAACTCCGACATCCATGTGGCGCCAGCCGCGGCCGCCGCCGGAGATCAAACGGCCAATTTCAACATTCTATGAAATATAATAATACGAATGACCAAGATCGCGAAACGCCTCGAACCGCGATCGCGGGCGGGAGGATAATGCGATGAGGCTCGTCACTTTCCTCGCCTCCGGGGTCCAATGTCTTGGCGCGCTGGCCGGCGATTGCATCGTCCAGCGCGGCACCAATCACGCCTGGGTCAATTGCAGCGGCACGCCCTGCCTGCTCGCGGCGATGCTAATCGCCGCCAAGCCGGCGCCTGATCGGGCGCGGCAGCGTGCCCGATGAACCTCGCCTTTTGGGTCGAGAAATGGGGGCGCGCCGCGCCGGATCGGCCGGCGATCTCGCTCGGCGGCGCGACCTATTCGACCTATCGGCAATGGGCGGCGCGCTCGCGCGCGCTCGCCGGCAATTTGCGCGATTTATGCCGACCCGAGGACCGGGTGGCGATCGCCATGACCAATCGCCCGGAATTCCTCGAAGCGTTGTTCGCAATCTGGCATGCCGGGCTGGTCGCGGTGCCGATGAACGCCAAGCTCCATAGCGACGAGTTCGGCTACATCATCGGGCATGCGGGCGCTTCGCTCATTCTCGCCAGTCCCGACCGCGCCGGGGATGTGGCGCCGCACGGCCGCACCATCACCACCGACAGCGCCGAGTGGCGTCGCCTCCTGCAAGGCGAGGGTACCGACATCGCACCGCGCCGCCCCGACGATCTCGCTTGGCTCTTCTATACCAGCGGCACCACCGGCCGCCCCAAGGGGGCGATGCTGACGCACGGCATCATGATGGCGCAGACGCTCGCCTATTTCGCCGAGATCGAGCCGGTCGGCGCCGGTGACTGCGTTCTTCACACCGCGCCGATGTCGCACGGCTCCGGCTGTTATGGTCTGCCGTTCGTCGCCATGGGCGCCAACACCGTCATACCGGAAAGCGCCAGCTTCGATCCGCAGGAGATCGCCGCACTCCTCGCGCTCCACGGCAACGTCAGCTTTTTCGCCGCGCCGACCATGGTGAGCCGCCTGATCAATCATGCCGGCTTCGCCGCCGCCGATCATCGCGGCTTGCGCACCATCATCTATGGCGGCGCGCCGATGCATCTCGAAACGCTGCTGCGCGCCATGGATCTGCTCGGGCCGAAATTCGCGCAAATCTACGGCCAGGGCGAAGCGCCCATGACCATCACCGGCTTGTCGAAAGCGCTTCACGCCGACCGCGCGCGGCCGCGCTGGCGCGAGATCATGGGCTCGGTCGGGCTGCCGCGCGTCAATGTCGAAGTCCGCGTCGGCGATGCCGAGGATCGCGACCTGCCCGTCGGCGACATCGGCGACGTGCTGGTGCGGGGTGAAATCGTGATGAAGGGCTATTGGCGCGATCCGGCGGCAAGCGCCGAGACATTGCGCGGCGGCTGGCTGCACACCGGCGACATGGGCGCGTTCGACGAGGAAGGCTTCCTCACGCTGAAGGACCGCTCCAAGGATCTGATCATCAGCGGCGGCAGCAATATCTATCCACGCGAAGTCGAGGAAGTGCTGCTGCGCCATCCCGGCGTGCTCGAAGTCTCGGTCATCGGCCGCCCGCATCCTGATTGGGGCGAGGAAGTCGTCGCCTGCGTCGTGGCGCGCCCGCAGCACAGCGTATCGGCGGCGGAACTGGACGCACTGTGCCTTTCAGCCATCGCACGCTTCAAGCGGCCGCGCGGCTACGTCTTCCTCGAGGCACTGCCCAAGAACAATTACGGCAAGGTGTTGAAGACCGAATTGCGCAAGCTTCAGGGTCGGGCCGGGGAGAAGCCGCAATAACGCCGGCGGCCCGTTCTGGCGCGCGCCATTCCGCCGTCGGTTGCATTCGGCGCTCAGTCCCAATTGCCGAGCATGGTCCCGCCATCGACGATGATTTGGGCGCCGGTCACGTATGTCGATGCCGGCGAGGCAAGAAACAAAGCGGCCCCCTGGATCTCGTCGGTCGAGGCGAGGCGGTGAAACGGGACCGCTCGCGCGAAGGCTTTGACCGTCTCCGGGTTGCGCAAATGCCCGCCGGCGATATTGGTGATGAAGGGACCGGGTGCGATCGCGTTGACCAAAATATTGAACTTGGCCAGTTCGAGGGCGGCCTGGCGGACGAGGTGGGCGGCGCCGGCCTTGGCCGGCATATACGGCATGCCGACGACGGCTTCGCTGCGCAGCGCCGAGACCGAAGTGGTGACGATGATGCGTCCGCCCTGCGGGTTCTTCTTCATATGCGGCACGGCGGCCCTGATCGATGTGAACACCGAGGTGAAATTGGTGGCGATGACCTTGTCCCAGCGCTCGTCCGAGACGTTCTCGAACGCGCCGTCGACGGTGCGCTCGCCGGTCATGGAGAGAAAACCGGGCGGCGAATCGATGCCGGCATTGGCGAACAGGACATCGAGACGCCCGAACGCGCGGGCGGTATCGTCGATGGCGGCGCGCAGCGCCGCGCGGTCGGTCACGTCGACGGCGGTGCCGCGTGCTTCGCCGCCCCGCGAGCGGATCTTGGCGACCGCCGCGTCGAGGCCGGCACGGTCGATGTCGAACAGCGCGACGCGCGCGCCATTATCGGCCATGGCCTCAGTATAGGCATAGCCGATGCCGCTCGCCGCGCCGGTGACGATGGTGGCGAGACCCGTTACGTCGAAAAGCTCTGACGTTTTCATTCCACCCCCCTGACCGACCGCCGGCCCCTTCCCTTCCGGGCAAAGCCGGCTCGGGGGAACCCGCGGCGACGTTTAAGATTTTCTTCGCCGACAATCGAGCCGCGACGTCGTCATCGATCAATCCAACTCGATTTCATCCGGAATTGGAATCCGCGCCGGACGGACCGGCTGGAATTGCGCGAGCTGCTGAACCGCTTTCGGGTCGATGAACTCCAGGCGACGTTCGTTCACGGCGATCATTCCTTCGGCGCGAAGCCGGGTCAACATGCGATTGAGGTGCGGCACGCTCAGGCCGAGCGCATCGCTCATCAATTCCTGGGTGAACGGCAGGTTGAAGGCGTTGTCAGCGGCTTTTCCGACCATGACCAACCGGGCATGGATTTCGAGGAGAAGATGCGCGAGGCGTTCGATCGGCGTTCGGCGGCCGACATCGATAACGTGCTCCGCGTAGTTGGCCGCTTCCTGGGCGGCGAGCCAACTCAGCATCAGGCCGAACTTCGGCCGCCGATAGCACAGCGCCGCGAACGATTCGAGCGAGCATATCTGCAACGTCATGTCGCTGACGGCGACGACCGAGGCGGCGGCGCGGTCGATGAAACTGCTCGGCAGTCCGACGACGTCTCCGGGCAGCACGAAGTTGACGATCTGGCGCTTGCCGTTGCGCAAAAGCTTGTAGCGGGCGGCGAAGCCGCTCTTGACGAAGCACAGCTTGCAAAATTCGTAACCGTCGAGGACGAGATCGCGCCGCTTCTTGACCGTCAGTTCGGTCTCGATCACCGCACGCAGGCTTTGCAGGTCGGGCAGCGTCAGGTCGCCCAGCTTTTGCAGGCGCATGACGAAGGGATCGTCACGCCAGATATCCTTGAGCGCGCGGGTCGATCCCCGCGCGACCATGGTCCTCAGCGAAAGGTCGTTCATTCCCTTAATTTGGATCAATAATGACGATTAAAGCTACCCCTACTAAAGGCGGTCACACTCCGCGGCGGAAAATCAACGAAAATGGGAGGTTGATGTGACCATTGAGAAAAAGCTTTCAACCAACGGACTTTCGCGGCGCCGTCTTCTGCGTCAAGCGGTCGCAACCGGCGCCGGGATCGGCGCCCTTTCCGCAGGCATGCCGGCGCCGTTCAGCTTCGTCAGCCGCGCGTTCGCGGAGGACCGTCCCCCCATCGGCACTTGGCCGGCCGGCTCGGAGGGGTCAACCGTGACCATCGGTGCTGCTGTGCCACTGACCGGCACTTACGCCCAGTCGGGCGCGGACGAACTGAAGGGAATGCAATTGGCGGTCGACCACATCAACGAGGGTAACGAGCTGATCAAGAAAATCGCGCCCAAGGTCACCAAGGGCCTGCTCGGCAAGACGGTGAAGCTGGTCTCCGCCGACTCCGGCGCCAAACCGAACAATGCGGTGCAGGAGCAGCAGACCTTCATCAACGAGAACAAGATCATCCTGATGACCGGATCGACCTCCTCGGCGGTCGCGGTCGCGACCAATCATTTCGCCCAGCGCGAAAAGGTTCTCTACGTCGCGGCGATCTCCGGCTCGAACGACACCACCGGCAAGGACTGCGTGCGCTACGGCTTCCGCCAAGACTTCTATGGCCAGACCGCAGCCGCCGCGATCGGTCCCGTGTTGGTGAAGCAGTTCGGCAAGAATCGAAAGGCGGCGTTCATGACGCCGGACTACACCTACGGTCACACCGTCACCAAGTCGACGAGCGACTATCTGACCCAACATGGTGGCTGGACGGTGGTGACCGACCAGGTCTCGCCGCTCGGCACCCAGGACTTCAGCCAATACCTGACCAACATCGCCAATTCCGGAGCCGAGTTCATTTGCAACGTGAATTGGGGCCGCGACGCGGTGCTGTCGACCCAGCAGGCGCACCAGTTCGGTCTGATCCCGAAGATGACGCTGGTCATTCCCTACCAGACGCCCTTCCTCGCCAAGGAGGTGGGGCCGGAGATCATGGGCGGGGTCCTCGCCGCTACCGATTTCTGGTGGACGCTCGAAGACCGCTATCCGCTCGCCAAGATGTTCGTCGAGGACTTCTACAAGAAGTACAACTACCGGCCCGAATGGGGCGCCGAGAATTCCTACAATTCGATCTCGGCGTGGGCGCGCATGGTGTCCGAGGCCGGCACCTTCTACCCGCCTGACGTAATTAAGCAGTATGAGAAGGGCGAAACCTATGAGTCCTTGGTCGGCCCCGTCCACTACCGTCCCGAGGATCATCAGTGTGTGCGTCCGGTGATCATCGTCCGCGGCAAGCATCCGAAAGAGATGAAGAACTCCGAGGACTACTGGGAGGTGATCGAAGTCGTTCCCGGCGCGCCGCTCATGCAGGCGCCGGATGCGTTCGGTTGCCATCTGGGCGATTATACCTGACGCACTGACGCTCTCTCCGCGTCGATGACGGGGAGAGAGCCCTTTTGTCGAGTTATGGCCGGGTCAAAGGCGCGGAGCACTTTCTCCGCTGCTTTCGGCCCGGCCGCTTGTAAAGTGTTAGAGCATGATTCGGAAAAGTGGGAACCGGTTTTCCGAAAAGACCATGCTCCACCAAGAAGCCGGAGCATAATCCGATTCAATGTGATCGGATTGCGCTCTAGGCAGCGCCGACACTCGGCATTAATGTCGAGAAGACGACCGGGACAGCGGCGACACTGCATCGCAACGGATTGCGGACGACAGCGTGATCAACTGGGGCAATTTTATCTCGCAGGTGTTCAACGGGGTGGTGCTCGGCGCACTTCTAGCGCTGATTTCGTCCGGCCTGACGATCATTTACGGCACGCTCGGCATCCTCAATCTCGCCCATGGCGCGATGTTCATGCTCGGCGGCTATGCCGGCTGGCTCGCATATACCTATACAGGCTCGTTCATCGTCGCCGTCATTGCGGGCTCCCTGTTCGTCATGCTGGTCGGGGTGGTGATGGAGCGGGTCATCATCCGCCACTTCTATTCCAGGCCGCATGAAGACCAACTCTTGGTCACCTTCGGTCTCGGTATCGTGTTCGTGGAGACTATCCGTTTCTTCTTCGGCAGCCTGTCGAAGACGGTGCCGCCGCCGCACGTTTTTGCCGGAATAACCTCGCTTGGCTTCATGTTCTATCCGACCTACCGCTTGGCCGTGGTTGTCATCGTGGCGTTGGCGCTGCTGGCGCTCTATCTGATGCTCTATCGCACGCGGCTCGGTATGATCGTGCGCGCCGGCATCGAGGATTCGATCATGGTCGATTCGCTCGGCATCAACGTCTACAGGATCTTCATGTCGGTGTTCGGCATTGGCGCCATGGCGGCGGGCTTCGCCGGCATCGTCAACGCACCGGTCGTCTCGATCGCTCCCGACGTCGGCGAAGGAATCCTGGTGCAAACCTTCGTGGTCGTCGTCATCGGCGGCGTCGGCTCGTTCCCGGGCGCGGTGCTGGGCGGCTTCATCGCCGGCGAGATCATCAGCATAACGTCGATGTTCAACCCGGGATATTCCTATGTCATGCTTTTCGTGGCGATGACGCTGGTGCTGGTGCTTCGTCCCTATGGCCTGCTTGGCACCGCCGGCCGCTAATTGAACACGATCGCTCGATGTCAAGGCAAAGCCCCTTTGTGGTTGAAATACTGACGGCGATCGGGCTGGTCGCCGCGGCGTTCATCCTCCCCTACGTCGGCTTTTCGCCGACGACGATGAGCCGCATCGTGGTATGGGGCCTGTTTGGCGTCGGCTTCGACATCCTGTTCGGCTACACCGGCCTGTTGTCGTTCGGCCAATCGGCCTTCTACGGCACCGGCGGCATGATCGCGGCTTATCTGCTCACGATGGTCGGCTTCCCGCATGTGTTGATGTCGATAGTCATCGGCACGATCGTCGCAGCGGTCGTCGGTTATCTGGTTGGGTTGATCGCGCTGCGACGCACCGGCATCTATTTCGCCATGATCACCGTGGCGATTGCTGAGGTCTTTTATTTCGTCGAGTTCAATCCGCTTTCGGCTTATACCGGCGGCGAGAACGGACTGCCCGGTGTGCCGACGCCGACGCTGCCGCTCGGCTTCACGACCATTCGCTTCAACACCGATTTTTCGCTCTACGCGTTCTTTGCGTTTTGGTATTTCATCGGCATCGTGATCGCGTTGCGCATCATACGCTCGCCGGTTGGCGCCATCTTGAGCGCCATCCGCGACAACCCGTTGCGCGCCGCCGCCGTCGGCCACAACATCCACAGCTACAAGCTCACCGCGTTCGTCGTCGCCGCGGCCTATGCCGGCTTTGCCGGCGGCTTGCTCGGCGTGTTGCAGGGCTTCATGCCGCCGGAAGCCTTCACCTTCGACACTTCGGGCCAACTCGTCATCCAGACCGCGATCGGCGGCGCCGGCACGCTGTTCGGGCCGCTCGTCGGCGCCACGGTATGGCTCTATCTGAGCGACTTCTTCCAGAACACGCTTCACCTCGGCGCCACCTGGAAGCTGGTGCTCGGCGTCGTCTTCGTGCTGCTGGTCTGCTTCCTGCGCCGCGGGTTGATCGGCGCCATCAAGGATCTCTACGAACTGGCGACCCGCCCGCGCGCGAAAAAGGAGCCGAAGGAAACGACGCCGATTCCCGGCATGACCGCGGAAGAGGAACAGAAGGCCGCGCATATCGAGATTGCCAGGGGCCCGGCGCCGCCACTCGAGATCGCCAAAGAACCGCCGCCGCCGATGCCGGCGCGCCACCGCGCGGCCGACGATTTCACCGGCCCGATCCTGCAGGCGACCGGCCTGACCAAGCGTTACGGCGGCCTTGTCGCCAACAGCGATATCAATTTTACCGTCAACCGCGGCGAGTTGCGCGGCATCATCGGCCCCAACGGCGCCGGCAAGACGACATTTTTCAGGATGCTGACCTGCGAGGTGCCGCCCACCTCCGGCAAGATCGTGTTCGAGGGCCGCGACATCACCGGCTTCGACGTCACCGAAGTCTGCCAACTCGGCTTGACCAAGAGCTATCAGGTCAACCAGTTGTTCGCCCGGCTCACCGTGCGCGAGAATCTGACCATCTCGGCGCTCGCGGAATTGCGCGGCAAATTCCGGCTCGACATGTTCAGTCGGCTGCAAAACATTTCCGGGCTGGCCGAGCAGGTCGAGCGCACGCTCGAACTCGTCGATTTGACCGGTCGCGCCGACGTCGCGGTCTCGGCGCTCGCTTACGGCGAGAAGCGGCGTCTGGAGGTCGGACTGGCGCTGGCGAGTTCGCCGAGCCTTCTCTTGCTCGACGAGCCGCTCGCCGGCTTGAGCCCGCGCGAGCGGATCGAGATGGTCAAACTGCTCAGATCGATCAGCCAGGGGCGCACTATGATCGTCGTCGATCACGACATGGATTCGCTGCTCGAACTGGTGGAGCGCGTCACCGTGCTGCAGGAAGGGCGCGTTCTGGTGGAAGGCACGCCAAGCGAGATCAAAAGCAACGCGGCGGTGCAGGAAGCCTATCTCGGCGGAGCGCTCGCGGCATGAGCTTGCTCGAGGTCAAGGACCTGAACACCTATTATGGGGATTCCCACATCCTCTTCAACGTCTCGCTCAATGTGAAGCGCAACGAGGTGGTGGCGCTGCTCGGTCGCAACGGCGCCGGCAAGAGCACGACCTTGAAGAGCCTGATGGGCGTCGTGACCCCGCGCACCGGTTCCATCGTGTTCGACGGCGCCGAGATCAGCGGCCAAAAGAGCCATCTCATCGCGCAGGCGGGCATGCAGCTCGTGCACGAGGAACGCCGCATTTTCGGCAGCCTGAACGTCGAAGAGAATCTCATCCTTGCCGGATTGACGGCGCCGAACCGCTGGCCGCTCGAGCGCGTCTACGCGATGTTTCCGCGGCTGAAGGAACGGCGGACGAGCCGCGGCACCGACCTGTCCGGCGGCGAGCAGCAGATGCTGGCGATCGCGCGCGCGCTGGTGCGCGAGCCGAAAATCCTCTTGCTCGACGAACCGTTCGAGGGGTTGGCACCGATCATCGTGCGCGATCTGCTCACCACGTGCCGCGCGCTGGCCGAGGCCGGGCAGACCATCCTGGTGGTGGAGCAGAACATCACGGCGGCGATGACGCTCGCCGACCGCGTTTACGTCCTCAATAACGGCCACATCGTCGAAACGTTCACCGCCGAGGCGGTGCGCGGGCAGCCCGAGTTGCTGCATCGCCATCTCGGCGTATGAAAGCGGCGCGGCGCGCGCGGCACTCGCAAATTGACAAACCGGCGTGAAGCGACCGACCTTCGCCGGTGCGACACGCCACAGGCAATAGGCAATCTCCGGGGCCCCTATCATGGCGCTCACCGATACCACGACCGCCGCGCGGACGCCGCGCCAGTACGCGCTGCGCGACCTGTCGGCGCGCGAGATCGCGCGACTCATCGCCGTCGGCGAACTCTCCGCCGCCGAAGTCGTGGAGCGCTTCATCACCCGGCTCGCCGCGGTGAACGAATGGCTCAACGCCGTCGCCGTCGAACTCTTCGACAGCGCCCGCAGGACCGCCGCCAAGGTCGACAAGGCGGTGTCGCGAGGTGAAAAACTGGGACCGCTCGCCGGACTTCCGGTCACCATCAAGGAATGCTTCGACCTCGTCGGCACCGCATCGACCTTCGGTCTCCCGACACGCCGCGACCTGCGCGAAAGCGCGGACGACCCCTATGTGGCGGCGCTGCGCGCCGCGGGCGCCATCCCGATCGCCAAGAGCAACGTGCCGCAGCTTCTCATCTTCACCGAATCCGACAATCCGCTCTACGGGCGGAGCAACAATCCATGGGATCTGGAAAGATCCTGCGGCGGCAGCAGCGGCGGCGAAGCGGCGCTCATCGCCGCCGGCGCCTCGCCGCTCGGCCTCGGCAACGACATCGGCGGCTCTCTGCGCGTTCCCGCGGCATTCTGCGGGATCGCTTCGATCCGACCGACCGCGGGCCGCACACCCGATCGTTGCGGCCACGGCTTGCCGACCGGTCAACGCGGTATCGTCGCCCAGGTTGGCCCGCTGGCGCGTCATGTCGAGGACCTGACCATGGCGCTGCGGCTGCTCGATCGGGCCCGTGATCCATTCCTCGACCCCGGGCCGGAATTGGCAGACCCCGCCGACGTCGATATCGGCGGCTTGCGCTTTGCGACATTCACGGACGACGGTGAGTTCCCGGTTGCCCCGGCGGCAAGGCGCGCCGTCGCCGAAGCCGCGGAAATCCTGACCGCGGCCGGGGCAAAGTCGGTCGAGTGGCAGAAGCCTTCGCTGAGCCGCGCGAGCGACCTCCTCTTCGCTTGCCTTTCCGCCGATCGCGGCCAAGCTTTCCGGCGCCTGTTGCGCGGCAATAAGATCGACCCGCGCATCCGTTCGCTTCTCTTGACCGCGGGCATGCCGGCGTGGTTGCGCGGCATTGCGGCGTTCGCGCTCAATGTCATGGGCCAGCGGCGCTCGGCCGCGACCATGCGGCGCTTTGCTTGCGGCAGCGCCGACGCCTATTGGCGGACGGTCGAGGCGATCGCGGATTTCCGCCGCGATCTCTTGTCCTCGCTCGAACAGGCCGACGGCGGTCCGATCGACCTCATACTGTGTCCCGCTTATGCGGTGCCGGCGCAGCGCCATGGCGCAAGTCTGCTGATGCCGCTGCCCGGCGCCTATGCCCCGCTCGCCAATGTCAGCGGCTTTCCGGCCGGCATCGTGCCGGTCACGCGCGTACAGCCCGGTGAAGAAAGCGACCGCCGGGTCGGCCTCGATCAGGTCGACCGGGTCGCTCGTGAAAGCGAGCGCGGCAGCGCCGGCTTGCCGATTGCCGTGCAGGTGATCGCGCGGCCTTGGCGCGACCATGTCGCGCTCGCCGCCATGGCGGTGATCGAGGCCGAGGCGAGAAAACGACCCGACTACCCGGCCCGGCCGCCTTTGTGAGCGCGGACCTGTGCCGCAACACCCGCGCGATGTGACCGGATTGCGCTCCAGGCGCAATTAAACAACCAGCAGATCGAGGAAGTTCGCGCCAGCGCCAAGCTCGGTCGTCGTTCCGGCGGCGACGACCTCGCCGCGCTGCATCACTATCACCCGTTGGCAGATGCGCATCGCCAATTCGGGATTCTGGTCCACCAGGATAAGTGCGAGGCCGCTTTCGTGCGTTGCGGTCAGCAGGGCCTGGGTCAGGTCCTGGACGATCGAGGGCTGCAAGCCCTGCGACAATTCGTCGACGATGAGCAGGCGCGGTCCGGTTGCCAACGCGCGCGCGATGGCAAGTTGCTGCTGTTGGCCGCCGGAGAGCGTACCCGCCGGCTGATCGGCGAGTTCCTCAAGCGCGGGGAAGAGCTGATAGACGTCCAGTTCGCTCTTTGCGTAGGCAGAAAGCCGCGCCAAGCGGATGTTCTCGGCCACTGTGAGGCGCGCAAACACGCCGCGGTCGTCGGGGACATAGGTGATGCCGAGCCGCGCGAACGCCCGCGGATTGCGCGGCGGCTGTGGCCGCTCGTCGACCCGCACCTCGCCGGCAAAGCGGTCGGCTAGGCCAACGAGGGTGCGCAAGAGCGTGGTCTTGCCCATTCCGTTGCGGCCGAGCACCGCGAGAGTCTCGCCGGTGTCGAGATCGAAGGAGACATCCTTGACGATGTGGATCGCTCCGTATCCACCGCCGACATTATGGGCCGAGAAGAGCATGGCTCACGCGAGCCCCAAATAGGCGCGGCGCACTTCGGCATTTGCGGACACCTGGTCCATGGTCCCTTCGCTGATCACTCTGCCGCGATGCAGGCAGATGACGCGATCCGCCAGATCGCGCACGATCTCCATGTCATGCTCGACGCAGACGATCGCGCAGCCGACCTGATCGCGCAGCGTGCGCAGCGTTTTGGCGAGCGCGTCCGCTTCGTGGCGCGCCAGCCCTGCGGCCGGCTCGTCGAGCAGCAGGACGGCCGGCTGCGAGCACAGCGCCATGGCGATTTCGAGCGAGCGGCGATCGCTGAGCGAGAGCATCTCGACACGCCGGCCGGAATAATCACGTTCGAGCCGCGCGTAAGCATCGGGCAGCGGGACCGCCATGCCCGCTTCCTGGCGGGCGAGAATGAGATGCTCGGCCACCGTCAAACCGGGGAACAAGCTTGGGATCTGGAAGGTGCGCGCCAGTCCGGCCGCGACGCGGCGATGCGGCGGCGCGGTGTCGATGCGCTCGCCGCGCAGCGTCACCGTCCCGGCGTCACAGCCGATCGCGCCCGACAGGATATTCAGGAGCGTGGTCTTTCCGGCGCCATTCGGGCCGATCAAGCAGACGATCTCGCATGCTTCGACGCGAAGGTCTGCGCCGTCAAGTGCGGTGTTGCCGGCAAAGCGTTTGACGATGGCCGCGGCCGTCAAGACCTCGCCGGTATCCGGCGGCCGCGGCGAATGCGATTCCGCGGCGCCTTTGGGCGTCGTATCAGCGAGCTGCGGACCGGTACGAAATACGCCGGCGATTCCGTTGGGCACCAGCAAGACCGAAAGAATGAACAGGACGCCGAGCATCAGCAGGTAGGAATTGCCCATCGAGCTCGCCAGCGCATCCTGACCATAGGTCAAGGCCACGGCGCCGACGAACGGCCCCAGCAGGGTGGCCCTGCCGCCCACCGCCACCCACACCAGCACTTGCGTCGAGAGCACGATGCCGACGCGGTCGGGGCTGACGCTCGACATCCACGGCGCCGACAAGCAGCCGGCGATCGCCGAGATGACGGCGCTGAGCGTGAAGGCGACCACGCGCTCGCGGAAGATCGGGATGCCGAGATGTTCGGCGCGGCGGTCGTTGAGCCGGATCGCGGTCAGCCGATTGCCCAAGGGCCGGCGCAAAACGAAGAACCATAACAGCACGACAACGCAATTCGTGGCGACGAAGCAGGTATAATAGTACGAGTAGGTCGACGTGAGCGGCGGCACATAGAGACCCGAGCTGCCACCGGTCACCGACCACCAATCGCGCGCCACTTTCTCGGCGAGCAAAGTGATGGCGAGCGTGAGCACCGCCATGGTCGAGGGATTGGTGACGCGGCGCAAGCCGACCGCCGCGGTGAAGGCGCCGAGGATCGCCGCCAGCGCGACGCCGATCACGCCGCCGACGAGCGCCGTGCCGTGCCGGACCAACGCGACCGCCACGCCGTACGTGCCGAGCCCGAAGAACACCGCCTGGCCGATGGAGATGATGCCGGTGCGGCCCCAGGCGAGATCGAGCCCAACGGCGAATAATCCATAGGTCAGGCCGAGCCCGATCAGCCCGACCTTGAACTCGCTAAGATAGAACGGGCAAAGCGCGGCGGCGATAAAAAGCGCCAAGCCGATGACGCGACCGGAATTGAGCATCCCGGTCGCGCCGAACTCGCGCCGCAAAATTTTCACCTGAAAGGCACGCCAAGTCTTTGCTGCTATGATTGGATTGTGGACCATATTGTCCGTGCGTGCCATCGCGAAGACCTTACGCGCCCTCGCACTTCAGGTCGTTTTTGATCAAGCCGACATCCTTGACGATCTTGTACAGGCCGCCTTTCTGGATCTGAGTGATGTACATCGGATAGCGGATGTTCATCGTGTCCGGATCGACCTCGAGCGGCTTGTCGGACAAGATCGTCCTGGCGGTGATGCCCTTGAAGGCATTGAACACCGCCTTCTTGTCGTAGGTGCCGGCCTTCTCGACCGCCGCTTTGATGAAGTCGAACGAATAGTAGGCCGTGGTGCCGACCAGCGGAATCGGAGCCGGACCGTACTTCTTGTGGTAGGCCGCCTTGAATTTCTCGTTGGCGGCGGTCTTGATGTCCTCGCTGTAGCGCACGGCCGCGTATTGGCCGTCCACCGCGTCGCCCATGGCCGGATAGAATTCCGGCTGCAGGTTGACGCCGGTGAGATGCGCGTCCGGCAACAGGCCGAGGCTCTGCGCCTGCTTGACGAAGCCGATGGCGTCGCCGCCGACCACGCCCGAGAAGATGACGTCGGGCTTGGCCGACTTGATCTTGGCGATCGTGCTCGACCAATCGGCAGTGCCGAGCGGGGCGTACAGCTCGTCGACCACCGAGCCGCCGATCTGGGAGATGTAACGCTTGGCGACGGCGAGATAGGCGTGCGGGAAGGAGAAATCCGAGCCGATCAGCAGGAACTTCTTGCCGAACTTCTCCGCCATGAACGGCACCAACGGAGCGCACAGATCGAACGAGTTCTCGCCCAACATCACCGTGGTGGAGTTGCAGAATTTGTACCAGAAGCCGGCCTCGGGGAAAAGCACCGGCACGCCGGCTGCCGCACAGATCTTGCTCGCCACCTCCTCCTCGTCGCCGGTGATGGTGCCGACGATCATGTCGACCTTTTCTTCCTGGATGAACTTCTTGACCACGGTGCCGCACACCGCCGGGACCGCTTGCGTGTCTTGGGTGATGGCCTCGACCTTGTGTCCGGCGATGCCGCCGGCGGCGTTGATGGTATCGAGGCCGAGGTTGAAGCCTTTCTGCATTGACGAGCCTTCCGGCGCGACCGGGCCGGTCAACGGCGCGACGAACCCGATCTTGTAGGGTCGCGGTCCCTTGAAGGCGGCGAATGCGGGCCCGCCAAGAACGGCGGTAGCGGCGATGCCGCCGACGGCTTGGGTGAATGCACGTCGGGAAAGACGCACAGACAGCATTTTATTCGGTTCCGGTAGCCTACGTTCACTCATGATGCTTTCTCCCTTGCTGGTTTCCAGGACCACGAAATGCCCTGGGGTTTGAGAACGATGAAGAGAGCCAACAATCCGAACAGGATGCTCTCGGCAACGGTGATGTTGAGATAAGCTTGCAGCAGCGTGAAGATGAATTCCACCGCCACGGCTCCGGCCACGGGGCCGGCGAGCGATCCCTGCTTGGAGATCAGCACGGCGAAGAAGGCGGGCGCCAGGAAGGAGAGCCCCAGCGTGGGATTGATGGCGATGGTGGGCGCGATCAGTGCGCCGGCAAGCACGGCAAGCGCCGTGGCCAGCGAAAAGACCATGGCAAATACGCGCTGCGGCGAAATGCCGAGCATCGAGGCCATTTCCACATTGTCGATCGACGCCCGCAACCGTAGCCCAAGCGAGGAGCGGTACACCAGGAACAGCAGGATCGCGAGCAGAACGACGATGCCGAGGACGACGACGATGCGATATTCGGGATAGGCCACACCGCCGACGGTGACGAAGCCCTTAAGCGGCTGGTCGATGCCCTTTTGTGAAACCGTGAAGATGGTGGCGACGCCTTGTTCCAGCACGATGCCGACGCCCCACGTCGCCAGCAGCGTCGCCATGAAGCCTTTGTCGTAAACCCAGCGCAGCACGCCGCGCTCGAGAACGAAGCCGAGGAGAAGCCCGATGACGAAGGTGACGAGCAGCGCCACCAGAAACGGCAGGCCGCGTAGCGCATACATCGAGTAGGCGCCGACCATCATCAGGTCGCCCTGGGCGATGTTGACGATTTTCAGCTCGCCGAGAATCAGGCCCAAGCTGAACGCCACCAGCGCCAGCCCGGCCGACACCCATATGAAGTCGAGCAAAATCTGAACCGAACCGCTCATCGACCCGACGCTCTTCGCCCGCCTCAGCCATGGCAACGTCGATCTGATGGGCTTGCCGACTTCACAAGCATGATCCCCCAGCCCCGCCCGGCGAGCCCACGATATCGCAAGTCGAATGTGCTTCCCAGCCTCGCGCGGCACGAGCTTCTTCGCCGCCTGCGCCTGATGGGCGGGGCGACCATGGCGATGATGAAGTCGACCTCAGCAACCTCGGATCAGTGGGAAATCCTTGGATATCAGTGGGATAACGTCGCAGCGGCGGCGATCTTCAGTTCAGTGGGTCCGGCGAAGAGTTGCGCCGTGCCCATCCGGATGTCTGGGGGCGCAGGCGGCTGCATCGGCGTTTTGGAACCGCGCGCGTCGTCAACCGGCCGTCACCTCTTCGGGCGAGATATATTCGGCCTGCGCGCGCTGCTCCACCGGCTTCGCTGCCTGCGTCAGGTTATAGGCGCTGTGGACCAGCGCCATGTGCGAGAAGGCCTGGGGAAAGTTGCCGACGAGGCGCTTGGCCCGTGGATCATATTCTTCGCTGAGCAGGCCGACGTCGTTGCACAATCCGATGAGCCGCCGGAACAGCCGTTCGGCATCGGCAACACGGTCCTGCAGCGTGTAGACGTCGGCGAGCCAGAAGCTGCATGCCAGGAAGGCGCCTTCGCCGGCCGGCAGGCCGTCGGCACCATGCTCAGTATCGTAGCGCATCACGAAGCCGTCGCGGAGCAAGCGACGCTCGACCGCCGCCACGGTGCCTTTTACGCGCGGGTCGGAAACTGGCAAAAAGCCGACGCAAGGAATGAGCAGCAGGCTGGCGTCGAGCTGCTTCGAGCCATAGGACTGCACGAAACTGCCCAGCTCTTCATCAAAACCTTTCGCGCATACCTCGTCGCAAATCTCCTCTCGTATCTTGCGCCATTCGTCGAGCGGTCCTTCCAGCCCGAACGTTTCCGCGCTCTTGATCGCGCGGTCGAAGGCGACCCAGGCCATCACCTTGGAATGGGTGAAGTGCCGCGCCGCGCCGCGCACCTCCCAGATGCCCTGGTCGGGCTCGTTCCAGACATCCTTCAGATGATCGAGAAAGGCGAGCTGCGTCGCCCATCCCGATTCATTGGTCGACAGGCCGCTGCGGCGCGCCTGATGATGGACGTCCATGATCTCGCCAAAGACGTCGAGCTGGAGCTGGCTGTGGGCGGCGTTGCCGATGCGCACCGGCGCGGAATTTTCATAGCCGGGCAGCCACGGCGCGGTCCATTCGGTCAGCCGCCGCTCGCCGGCGATGCCGTACATGATCTGCAGTTGCGCGGGGCTGCCGGCGACCGCGCGCAACAGCCATTCGCGCCAAGCCTGCGCCTCCTCGTAATAGCCGGCGTGCATGGCGCCGAGCAGAACCAGCGTGGCGTCGCGCAGCCAGCAGAAACGGTAATCCCAGTTGCGCTCGCCGCCGAGTTGCTCCGGCAGCGAGGTGGTGGGAGCAGCGACCATGCCGCCGGTCGGCGCGTAAGTCAGCGCCTTGAGCGTGATCATGGAGCGCAAGACGGCTTGCGACCACGGTCCGGCGAGCCGGCATTTGGCCGACCAGTCGCGCCAGAACGTTTCCGTATCGGCCAACGCCCGCGTCGGGTCGAAGGACTCATCCAACGGCCGGTGCGACGGCAAATAGCTCAGAACAAAGGGGATCGTCTCGTCGCGATTGATGACGAACTCGCCGACCGTGGTCATATCTTCGCCGCGCAGATGCACGGGCGTATGCATGACCACCATGTCCGGCCCGGCGATCGCGCGCAGCGCGCCGTTCTCGAGCCGGCTCACCCAGGGCACGACGGCGCCATAGCCGAACCGCAAGATCAATTCGGTGCGCATCGCCACCTTGCCGCGGGTGCCGACGACGAGACGCACGATGGTCGAATGGCTGCCGCGCAACGGCATGAAATCGACGAGCGTCGCCGCGCCCTCTTCCGTCTCGAAATGGGTCTCCAGCACCAGCGTGTTCGGCCGGTAGCGGCGCGTGATGCGGGCCGCCGCCTGCGGCGCGATCAGCCAACGGCCGTGCTCGCGCGTGCCCAAGAGCGCGGCGAAGCACGCCTCCGAATCAAAACGCGGGCAGCAAAACCAGTCGATCGAACCGTCGCGGCGGACGAGCGCGGCGGTCCGGCAATCGCCGATCATCGCGTAATCTTCGATGTGCGCGGACATGACGTTCAGGAAAAATCGACGATGACTTTGATGTCGTCCGGCTGCCGTTCGAGCGCTTTCGTCCACTGCGCGGCCGGCTCGCGCCGCGTGATCAGACGGTTGAGCCAGGCTTTGTCCGCGCGCTGCAGCGCCTCGCCGGCCATCTCGTAGTGACTGCGGTTGGCGTTGACGGTGCCGAACACGGTGTCGTTGTCGAGCACCATGGTGCGATTGAGCAGGCCGATGTCGAGGTCGAAGTCGTGGCCGGGCGCGGTGACGCCGACAAGGCAGACGATGCCGCCGGGCGCCGTGTGGCCGAGCACGTCGCGGACCACACCCGGGGCGCCGGTGCACTCCATCAGGATATCGGGCTTGAAACCGGTGAGGTTTTCCAGCCCCTCGGCGTGGTAGATCGCGCCGAGCGCGCTGATGAGCCGGCGCTTCGTCAGGCTTTCATTGTGATCGAGCACGTGAACCTCGAGCCCGCGCTGGGCGCCCATGAGCACGGCAAGAAGGCCGACCGGACCGGCGCCCGTGACCAAGAGCGTCTTCGGCTGCCATGAGCGCGAACGGTGACCGATGCGCTCGGCGTGATCCCACGCCTTGGCAACGACGCTGGTCGGCTCGATGAGCACGCCGGCGATACCGAGCGACGGATCGACTTTGATGACGAAGTCATGCTCGATGCGGAAATATTCGGCGCCGTAGCCGTGCCGCTCCTTGATGCCGCGCTCGGTATAGCGGCCGTTGCGGCACATGTCCCATTCGCCGACGGCGCAGGCAGGACAGGGAACGGGATCGGGCCGACGGACGATGCCGACGACGAGATCGCCCGCTTTCACGCCGCCATCCGCCGGGGCCTCCTGCACAGTGCCCAGAGACTCATGGCCGATGACCAGCCGCCGCTCCCCCGGCGGCGCCCAGCCGTAACGCCCGGCTACGATCTCACGGTCGGTGCCGCAAACGCCGAGCGCCAGCGTGCGCACCAACACCGTCCCGTCGGAACGAGGCGGGTCGGCGACGTCCTCAAGTCGCCCTGAATGGGCGATGCCCGGCGCGACGGTCAGAGCACGCATCGCTTGTTCCGTGATTGTTCTGTTCACGCAATCGATCGTGGCGATAAGCGCCGGATTGCGGCGAAAGTTCCGGCGATGGAACCAAGCCGACTGTTCGGCCGTTCCGTTTGCCGCTCGTGCGCCGTCTTCCGGCGCGCGATCGCACTGGCGCGGAGGTCGACATGGAATCCATCGGACGCAGGCGCTGGGCCATCGCCGAGGGATACATTCCTTCGCAAAGCTCGTTTGCCGACCGCGCCCGAATCTCGCACGAGACCGCCTGCATTCTCAACGCCGGCGAGCGGGAGGCACACGTCGGCATCACTCTCTTCTTCGCCGATCGCGACCCGGTCGGCCCCTATCGGGTCACGGTTGCGCCGAGGCGCACGCTGCATTTGCGTTTCAACGATCTCAAAGAACCTGCCAGCGTTCCGCGGGACACCGACTTCTCTTCCGTATTCGAATCCGACGTTCCAATCATCGTGCAACATACGCGACTCGATTCACGACACGCCGAGATGAGCCTGATGTCGACCACCGCCTACGCGGAAGCATGATCCGGACTCGGCCCACGACCGGGCGCGGAGCGAAGAATCACGCCGCAAAAAACGTCGCGAAAAACGTCGCGAAAATTATCAACTAACGGAAAACGCGGGCATTTTCGAATCCCCGCGCGCCGCGTGAAGCGGAACCAAAGGCGGCCGCGCGGGTTGTCGGCAGGGAACCGGAGGAAAATCGCGTGACCGTTATCGTCGTTTCTAACCGGGTGGCCCGGGCAAAATCCGATGAGCCAGTCGCCGGTGGACTCGCGGCGGCGCTCATCCCCATGATCAAGGACTCGGGCGCGATCTGGATCGGGTCGAGCGGCCAAGTCGGCGATGCCGCGCAAACGAAAGATTCCTTCGCCAAGATCGAGGCGCTCGGCACCGGCGCGCTGGTCACCGTTGACATGCCGGCGAAGCATTATCGCGGCTACTATGAGGGCTTCGCCAATTCCGCCCTGTGGCCGGCACTGCACTCGCGCGCCGATCTCATCCAGGTCATGGCCGATGATTATACGTCGTATCGCGAAATCAACGCCTTCATGGCCCGCGCGCTGTTGCGCTTCACCGGGCCGGAGGCGGTATTCTGGATTCAGGATTATCACTTCCTCACTTTGGGCGCGGAAATGCGCCAGCTGCAGATCGGCCGTCCGATCGGCTTCTTCCTGCACACGCCATGGGCCGATCGGCGCACCATGAATGCGGTCCCGCATCATGCCGATCTGGTTCGGGCGATGCTGTCTTATGATCTCATCGGCTTCCAAACCGACGAGGATCGGCAGAATTTCGAGGACTATCTTCAGTTCGAGCTCGGGCTCATGGTGGTCGACGGGACGGTCGCATCGGCGTCGGGAATGACCCATATCGCCACCTTCCCGATCGGCATCGATGTCGATGAATTCACCGCGCGGGCGACCCGGGCGGCTACCCGCCCGGAAGTCTCCCGCCTGCGCGCCAGCCTGCAGGGCGCCAAGCTCGTTCTTGGCGTCGACCGTCTGGACTATTCGAAAGGCTTGGCCAACAGAATGCGCGCCTTCGACCGCATGCTCGACGTCGAGCCGCAATTGAAACGCGCCGTGTCGCTGTTGCAGGTCGCGGTTCCTTCGCGCGGCAACATCCGCGCCTACCGCGAGCTGAAGTCCGAACTCGCCGCCTTGGTGGGCGAGGTCAACGGCCGCCACGGCGAGGTCGATTGGATTCCCATTCGCTACCTCAACAAAGCTTTCTCGCAGCTCACGCTCGCCGGATTCTATCGCGTGGCGCATGTCGGGCTGGTCACGCCGCTGCACGACGGAATGAATCTGGTCGCCAAGGAGTACGTGGCGGCGCAGAACCCGTTCGATCCGGGCGTGCTGGTGCTCTCCTCGTTTGCCGGCGCGGCAAAACAGCTTGACGCCGCGCTCCTGGTCAATCCTCACGACATCGACGGCATGGCACGGCAGATCGCGGCCGCGCTCGCCATGAGCCTCGATGAACGACGCGAGCGCTGGCACCGCATGGTGGGCAAGCTCAGGGCCTCCTCGGTGCGCAACTGGTTCTCCGAATTCCTGCGCACGCTTGCGAACGTGCGCCGCATGCCGTCGCGACTCGCGCCGCCGCGGCCGGCGACAGCTTCGGTCGTTGTCGACCTCGCCAGGGCGCAGCGACACTGACCGGCGGCGGGGCAGCGGGACGGATTACGCGCGGCGCGTTTCCGGTGTCTTGGCCTTCACCGAATGGATGACGTCCAGTCCGGCCTCCCGCGCCGCCTCCTGCAAGGCGCGGCGAATCTCGTCGCGTTTCTCGTGGATCGAAGCGATCGCCGGCCCGGCCGCGACCCCCAGCCCGACCAGCGCCGCTTCCGAGAGCTGGAGGCTCGCCTCGACGGTCTCGGGAACGGCATCGGTGGCGCCGAGACGGTAAAGATGACGCGCGTGATCGGCGTCGCGCGCCCGTGCGATGATGAGAATGTCGGGCCTCAGCGCCCGCACATGCTCGACGACATCGTCGATGGGCTTATGAGTATGGATGGTGATGATCACCCCGGCTGCGGTGGCGAGGCCGCAGGCTTCGAGAAACTTCGAATCGGTGGCATCACCATAGTAGACCTCATGTCCGGCGCGACGGTCACGAGTGACGGCGGCGGGATCCAAATCGGCGGCGACAAAGGCGATGCCGTGCTCTTTGAGCAGCGCGCAAACGACCTTGCCGACGCGGCCGTAGCCGACGACGATGGCATGCTTCTGCGCGGCGGTCGGCCGGACGGTCAACCCGGAATCGACGGCTCGTGATGCCGTGAGCCGCGATGCCAGTCGCCGAGCGGCCAGGGAAAGCAGCGGCGTCAGCGCCATGGTGACCGACGTCACGGTAAGCGCGAAGCGCGCGAGAGCCGGGTCGATAAGGCCCGCGGCCGCCGCGATCCCTATACTGACAAAGGCGAATTCACCGCCCGGACCGAGCAGCAGACCGGTCTCGACGGCGACCGGCCACGACAGCCGGAACAGCTTGCCCAGGCCGATCAGCAGCAGCGATTTCACGGCGATCAGACTGGCGACGCCGCCGAACAGCCAAAGCGGCTCGCGCAAGAGCTCGCGGATGTCGATGTTCATTCCGACGGTAAAGAAGAAGACGCCGAGCAGCAGGCCCTTGAAAGGCGCCACGGTCGCTTCGACCGCTTTGCGATATTCGGTTTCCGCAAGCAGCAGCCCGGCGACAAAGGCGCCGAGCGCCATGGACAGGCCGGCCTGGTCGGCGACCACGCCGGCCGCCACGATGACGAACAGGACCGCCGCAATGAATACCTCGCTCGAGCGCGTCGTTGCCACCAGCCGAAACAGCGGCCGCAACAAGACGCGGCCGAAGACGACGATGATGGCGATTGCGACCGCAGCCTGCAGCAGCGCACTGGCCAGGATGGTCAGAACCGACCCGCCGGAACGCGCCGCCAGGATGGAGACGAACACCAGGATCGGGATAACGGCGAGGTCCTGAGCGAGCAGGATCGAGAAGCTTGCGCGTCCGACACTTGTCGTCAGGCGCTCCTGATTGGAGAGAAGCTCGAGCACGATGGCGGTCGACGAAAGCGACAGGCTCGCGCCCAGCACGATCGCCTGAGCGGGACTCTTGCCCACCGCCGCCGCAACGCCGGCGATCAAGGCGCCGGTGAGGAGAACCTGCGATCCACCGAGACCGACGACCAAGCGGCGCATCGTCGATAGTCTGTCGAACGACAGCTCGAGGCCGATCAGGAACAAAAGAAAGACGACGCCGAGCTCGGCGATGCCGGCAACGTTCTGTGCGTCGCCGATCGTGAACCAGAACAACGCCGGGAACGCCTTGCTGAGCGAGCCGAGCCCGAGCGGGCCAAGAACGGCGCCGGCGCCGAGATAGCCGAGGACGGGACTCAATCCCCATCGACGCACCAACGGCACCACGACGCCCGCGGTGCCGAGGACGACGAGGGCATCACTGTAAGCAGCCAGATGCGGAGTCGAGATCACGAAGCGCTCCGTGCGGCGGTTGCATTGTACGTATCGACCTGGAGCGGAGAACCTTGCAGACCATCGACAATCCATTCGGCATGAGATTGTCACCCATGTCTTAGGTACGCTCTGTTACCCATGTCTCCGGGCCGGACAATCGCGTGGTGGTAGCGGAGGAGGGACTCGAACCCCCGACACACGGATTATGATTCCGCTGCTCTAACCAGCTGAGCTACTCCGCCATCCAATAGAATCAAATACTTAGTTAAGCCGCCCGGGATTCGTCCTGTTCGGCCGAAAGCCGAATGGCCGGCTCCGAGCCAGGGGGAAAGCATTTATGGCAACGCGGTCGCCATTCCAAGCGGGAATCCCGGCAAACCGCCCCATCCGCGCGCGCCGAAGGCCGAACATCGCAATGCCCGGAACGCGTCACCGCATGGGTCCCGGTGGCGGCTGATAGCGCAATATCCTGGATACGTCCTGCAGCAAAGCCTCACGCCGGTTTGGCGGCAGCCGCCGCAACCGTTCGGTCACGTGAAACTCGATCCTGCGCCAATCATCGCCAAACCGGGCCGCGGCCTCGCGGCAGAGGTCGTCGAGATTGAGGACGTGTCGTCGCGGCTGCGGCAAGTGGACCTCGTGTTCAACATTCCTGAACAGCGGCTGTACAAATCGTCGGCTTCAAAAACTCATGCCGCTGTCTCACTCTGACACGCGTGCCGAGTGCTGCGTGCCGCGTGCAGGGGCTCACCATGGAACGAGCGCCGTTCGATCGCAATCATAATCTGATTCGCACGGAGGTCGTCACCACGCAACAGCAGCTGCTGCACGCCTTTGCCATCCGCGCGATCTGCTTCATGGAGGAGCACGGCGTCAAGGCGCGGCAAACCTTCGATGGCAATGATTATCAGGCCACGCACTTTGTCGTCTATGACGACGAGGAGCCGATCGGGACAGTGAGGGTGCGGTGGTTTAAGGATTTCGCCAAGTTCGAGCGCGCTTCGTTTCGCCCGGCGTGGCGAAATATCGAAGTGATCAGGAATTGCGCCAATTTCGTCTTCGATCACGTCGCCCGCAAGGGATTCGACAAGGTGATCACGCACGCCACGCCGAAATACGCCCGTATCTGGCGCACCATGCTCGGGTTCCAGACCATGGAGGGGAAGGGCTTCGTGCATTTTGCGGGCCACGACGAGCCCTACATCGAGTTGGTGAAGCAACTGTCGCTGCCGGGCAACGTCATATCGACGCGGACCGAGGCCGCCATCCTGTTCCGGACCGAAGGATACTGGGACGCTCCGTCCGAATTCGAATCGGCCGCGGCTTAATTCAA
>JASHPW010000041.1 GCA_030037895.1 Xanthobacteraceae bacterium
GGCAAGGCCGCAATCGCCGAATCCTACGCCGATGCGCGCGGCGGCGAGATCTGGCTCATCAACTCGAACATTCCCGAATATCAGCAGGCCAACCGCTTCAACCACGCGCCGAAGCGGCCGCGCAAGCTGTTGCTGCACCGCCGGCAGATCAACAAGCTCATCGGCGCGATCGAGCGCGAGGGCATGACGCTCGTCCCGCTGAAGCTCTATTTCAACGACAAGGGTCGTGCCAAGATCGAGCTTGCTCTGGCGCGCGGCAAGAAGCTCTACGACAAGCGCGAGACCGAGAAGAAGCGCTCATGGGAGCGCGAGCGCGGCCGGCTCATGCGGCAGAAAGGCTAGAAAGATGCCGCCGGTGAAGCTCGACCATTGCGTCATCCACGTCACCGATTGGGAACGCTCTAATGCGTTCTACACGCGGGTGCTGGGTGCCGAACTGATTGCGCGGCCGGCCGGCTATGTTTATCGCTTCGGCGACAGCCAGCTCAACGTCCACGGGCCGGGCGTCGAGCCGGCCGAAGTGGCGCGCCTTCCGGTTGCTCCCGGCAATAGCGACGTCTGCTTCGAGTGGCTCGGGCCGATCGCGGACGCGGTCGCCCATCTTGAGCGCTGCGGCATTGCCGTCGAGCGCGGCCCGATGCGGCGGTTCGGCGCCAAGGGAGCAGGCACCAGCGTCTATTTCCGCGATCCCGACGGCTCGCTGATGGAATTCATCTCCTACTCATGATTCCGCCCCGCGCGAGCCAGTTTTCGGGTAAAATCACGCGTGAGCGAATATTTGGAGCCGCAAGCATGAGGGAAGCACCCGGCACGCACGATCCGACCCATCTGCCGTCCGACATTCCAGTGCCGCAGGACGACGGCGGCGCGCGGCATCTCGCCGGCATGAAACTGTCCGACCTGGCGCTGCCGGCGACGAGCGGCGGCGCGGTCAATCCGGCGCGGCTTGCCGGCCGCACCGTGCTCTACATTTATCCGCGCACCGGCGTGCCCGGCGCCGACCTGCCGCCGGGATGGGACGACATTCCCGGCGCCCGCGGCTGCACCCCGCAATCGTGCGGTTTCCGCGATCATTTTGCCGAACTCAAGGCGCTCGGCGTGTCCCACGTGTTCGGCCTCTCGACCCAGGACACCGACTATCAGCGCGAGGCCGCCGAGCGGCTGCGCCTGCCGTTCCCGATCCTCTCCGACGCCGGCCTCAAGTTTGCCCGTGCGCTGAGCCTGCCGACGTTCTCGGTCGCCGGCATGACGCTGTTGAAGCGCATGGCGCTCATCATCGACGACGGCGTCATCGTCAAGGTGTTTTATCCGGTCTTTCCGCCCGACAAGAACGCCGCCGAGGTCGTGGCCTGGCTGCGCGAAGGCGGCCCAGGTCGAACGACTTGACGTGGCGCGCCTCTTTGCTCTACAAATTCTGGCTAGATAATATGGCTAATATTGAAATTGAGATATCGGCATGGCCCGCCGCAATTGGTCGGTACAGGATGCCAAGAACCGCTTGAGCGAAGTGGTGGCGGCGGCGCGGCGGCAGCCGCAGACGGTGACCAAACATGGCAAACCGGCCGTCGTCGTGATCGGCGTGAGCGAGTACGAGCGCCTGCGGAACCTCGAACGGGCCAGAGCGCCATCTTTCGCGGAACTGTTGCTCGCCATGCCGCAGGATGGGGACGAATTCGCCCGCCGCAGGGTGCGGCCGCGCGATCTCGATCTCTGATGTACCTTATTGACACGGTGGTCTTGTCGGAGCTGCGCAAGGTGCGGCGCGACGTCGGTTTGGTGTCGTGGTTCGGGGGGCAGCGGACGGCCGATCTTTTCGTCAGCGTCATCAGCATCGGCGAGATCGAACGCGGCATTGCGCGGCAGCGCGCGACGAACCCGGACTTTGCCGGGATGCTCGCGGTCTGGCTCGACAAGGTGCTGTCACTCTATGGCGAGCGCATTCTCGCCTTCGATCTGCAAACCGCGCGGCGCTGGGGGTTGCTGAGCGCCGCCCTCGGCAACGACAGCGCCGATCTGATGATCGCGGCGACGGCACTCGAACATGGCCTTACGGTCGTGACCCGCAATACCAAGGATTTCGAGCCGACCGGCGTTCCCGTCCTCGATCCCTTCAAGCCGCGGTCGCGGCGAACGCCGTGAGCGAAGCGTTTCGTTCCATAAGGAATTCCGACGAATGGCCCGCGCTATTGCGCGTCGAGGTGCTTGCGCACCCGCGCAAAAACGTCGCGGAACATTTTCGGCGTCAGCACGCCGGTGCTGGTGTTGAGGCGCGAGCAGTGATAGCTGTCGAACAGCGTGACCGCGCCCATTTTCCGCGCGCTGCCGTGGCGGAAGGGATAATCGGAGCGCCGCGCGCCATTCGTCAGCGCCGCAGTGACCGTGTCATGGGCGATGCGGCCGAGCGCGACAACGGCGCGGAGCTTCCGCATCTCCTCAATGGTTGCGGCGAGGAAATCCCGGCAAGTCGCGATTTCCTGCGGTGTCGGCTTGTTCTGCGGCGGCGCGCAGCGCACGGCGTTGGTGATTCGGCAATCGCTCAGGGTGAGGCCGTCGTCGGGGCGCGCCGCATAACGGCCGTGGGCAAATCCGAATTCCTCGAGCGTGGCGTAGAGGAGATCGCCGGCATAGTCGCCGGTGAACGGCCGTCCGGTGCGGTTGGCGCCGCGCAGCCCCGGCGCCAGGCCGACGATGAGGAGCCGCGCGCCCACCGGCCCGAAGGAAGGCACCGGCGCGTTGAACCAGGCCGGCTCGCGTTTGCGCCAGGCGTTGCGGAAGGCGACCAGACGCGGGCAGCGCGGACAATTGCGGCCGGGCTTGCCGCTCGCGCACGCCATTGCGGTTAAGTCCGACCTATTCGTCGTCGAACTCGTCTTCGACCTCGACCTCAGTGCGCGGGGAGGCGGTGCTGCGCTGGAGGAATTGCGGCGTGTGGCGCGGCTCCCGCGCTTCCTTCGGCTCACGCGGGTCGCGCATCGGGCGCTCCGCCGGATCGCGGCCGATCTTGCCCTGCAGCTCGATGATGTCGACGAACTGGTCGGCTTGGCGACGAAGCTCGTCGGCGACCATGGGCGGCTGGGTGGAAATCGTCGACACGACGATCACGCGCACGCCGCGCCGCTGCACCGCTTCGACCAGCGAGCGGAAGTCGCCGTCGCCGGAGAACAGGACCATCTGGTCGATATGCGGCGCGATCTCCATGGCATCGACCGCAAGCTCGATGTCCATGTTGCCCTTGACCTTGCGCCGTCCGGTCTGGTCGACGAACTCCTTGGTCGCCTTGGTGACCACGGTATAGCCATTGTAGTCGAGCCAATCGATCAACGGTCGTATCGACGAATATTCCTGATCCTCGATCACCGCGGTATAATAAAATGCGCGCATCAGATAACCGCGCGACTGGAATTCGCGCAGCAGGCGCTTGTAATCGATATCGAAGCCGAGCGACTTCGCCGTGGCGTAGAGGTTGGCGCCGTCGATGAACAGCGCGATTTTCTCGATCTGTGCCGACATGGTGTCTCTCGCGATGCGTCTCTCGTGATGAAACCGGATCAGCCGCAATGGACTCGACGGTTCCGGCGCTTGTTCACAATCAAATTGTCGTCATCGGCAACGTTCAACGGGCGAAGTACAATCGCCGCAGCGCGCACTGGCAAGTCCGGCGCGGCAAAATAACTGCGGCACGCCGTCGCGCCGACGCCGGGAGTATGATTCGCAACTCCGCGGTTCGGTTCCCCGAAAGTGGAGTAACAGAGCGGCGCGCGCACGCCAAGTTAAAACTCGCAATTTCAGAGGCCGCGTCGCGCGCGTCGAACAAAGCTGCCGGCCGAACAATGCCCTTGCGCTTGCCTGCCGGCGACGATAATTAACGGCCGCCCGGGGAACAACGCCCGCGCAGGAGAGTTGCCATGGCCCGCGTCACCGTCGAAGATTGCATCGACAAGGTCGAAAACCGCTTCGATCTCGTTTTGCTTGCGAGCCATCGCGCGCGCCTGATCTCGTCCGGCGGCCAGATCGCGGTGGAGCGCGACAACGACAAGAATCCGGTCGTGGCGTTGCGCGAGATCGCGGAGAAGGCGATCTCGCCCGAGGACCTCAGGGAGGAGCTCGTCCATTCCCTGCAGAAATACGTCGAGGTCGACGAGCCCGAGCCCGAGGGGGTGCCGCTGATCGGCGCGCCCGGCACCGGCGTCGATGCCGACGACACCGAAGTCACCACCGAGCGGATGAGCGAGGAAGAGCTGCTCAAGGGCCTGGAAGGCCTCACGCCTCCCGAGAGCCAGCCCGAGCCCGATGTCGACACCGATGTCGGCGAGGACGAGGAATAAGGCTCTTCCTGGCGGCTCGTCGCCGGCGCGGCTCCATTAACGAAACGTTTGCGAACGGCCGGGACTGTGGTTGCGGCCGCAGTGACGCCCGCACACGACTTGTGGCGCGGGCGCCACGCCATGATATCTTTGTGATCACCTTTCGCCGTCTTTTTCGGCGGAGCCGAGGTCTTGTTCATGGCGAGTTCGCCGATCGATCTGCCGCGGATTGAGAACGAGGCCCAGCCGCGGGTCGCGGTCGCGCGCGGCCCGAACCTCGTGCCGTTGGACGACGAGGTGGCGGCAAAGCCGCGCAAACCGCAAATGATGCGGCAATTCGAGCTGGTCGACCGGGTCAGGCAGTACAATCCGGCGACCAACGAGGACCTGCTCAATCGCGCCTATGTCTACGCCATGCGCGCGCACGGCGAACAGCGGCGGGCTTCGGGCGACCCCTATTTCTCGCACCCGCTCCAGGTCGCCGCGATCCTCACCGATCTCAAGCTCGACGACGCCACCATCGCGGCGGCGCTGCTGCACGACACCATCGAGGATACCGACGCCACCCGCGCCGAGATTGATCGCTTGTTCGGGCACGACATCGGGGTCCTGGTCGAGGGCCTCACCAAGCTGAAGAAGCTCGATCTCGTCTCCAAGGAGGCCAAGCAGGCCGAGAATCTGCGCAAGCTTCTGCTCGCCATTGCCGCCGACGTGCGCGTGCTGCTCATCAAGCTGGCCGACCGGCTGCACAACATGCGCACGTTGGCGCATCGGCCGCCGGAGGCGCGCCGGCAAACGGCGGAAGAGACGCTCGACATCTATGCGCCGCTCGCCGGCCGCATCGGCATGCAGGAGATGCGCGAGGAGCTTGAGGATCTGGCGTTCCGCGAACTCAATCCCGACGCCTACAAGGTCATTACCGAGCGGCTCGAAGCGCTGGCCGCGCGTTCGAGCGGCTGGGTCACCGAGATCGAGCGGCAGCTCGCCAAAAAGCTCGCCGACAGCGGCATCGCCGCCGAGGTTTCCGGCCGGCGCAAGCGCGCTTATTCGATCTGGCGCAAGATGGAAAGAAAGGCGGTCGGCTTCGAGCAGCTCTCCGATATCCTCGGCTTCCGCGTCGTGGTCGGGAGCCTCGCCGAATGCTACCAGGCGCTCGGCATCGTGCACACCGCCTGGCCGGTCGTCCCGGGCCGCTTCAAGGACTACATTTCCACCCCCAAGCAGAACGATTATCGCTCGATCCACACCACCGTGATCGGGCCGGGCAAGCAGCGCGTCGAGCTGCAGATCCGCACCCGCGCCATGCAGCAGATCGCCGAGTACGGCATCGCCGCGCACGCGCTCTACAAGGACGGCGTCGGCTCGCCGACGGAGATGCTGTCGCGCGAGTCGAACGCCTATGCATGGCTGCGCCGCACCATCGAGCTGTTGGCCGAGGGCTCCAATCCGGAAGAGTTCCTGGAGCACACCAAGCTCGAACTGTTCCATGACCAGGTGTTCTGCTTCACTCCTAAAGGCAAGCTGATCGCGTTGCCGCGCGGCGCCACGCCGATCGATTTCGCCTATGCGGTGCATACCGACGTCGGCAACATGGCAGTCGGCGCCAAGATCAACGGCAAGATCGGCCCGCTCAGTTCGGCGCTGGAGAACGGCGACGAGGTTCAGATCCTGACCTCGAAGGCGCAGGCCGCGCCGCCGGCGGCCTGGGAATCGATCGTGGTGACCGGCAAGGCGCGCGCCGCCATCCGGCGCGCGACGCGCGCCGCCGTGCGCACCCAATATTCCGGCCTCGGGCGGCGCATTGTCGAGCGGCTGTGCCAGCGCGCCAAGATCGCCTATGCGGACGAAAAGCTCGAAGGCGCGCTGCCGCGGCTCGCGCGCGCCTCGATCGAGGACGTGATGGCGGCAGTCGGTCGCGGCGAGATGAAGGCCGCCGACGTCGTGCGCGCGATGTATCCCGATTACAAGGACGAGCGCGTCGGGCCGCGGGCGCCGAAGGCGGAAAGCGGCTGGTTCGGCCTCAAGCGGGCCAAGGCGGTGAAGTTCAAGCTTCCGGAGAAGCGGGAGAGCGACACGCGCGGTGCCGCAATCCCGATCCGCGGCATCAACGCCGACCTGCCGGTGCGCTTCGCGCCGAGCGGCGCGGTTCCCGGCGACCGCATCGTCGGCATCATGACACCCGGCGAGGGCATCACCATCTACCCGATCCATTCGCCGGCGCTGACCGAGTTCGAGGACCAGCCGGAGCGCTGGCTCGACGTGCGCTGGGACGTGGACGACAAGGCCCCGCAGCGTTTCCCGGCGCAGCTTGCGGTGCAATCGGTGAACGAGCCCGGATCGCTGGCGCAGATCGCCCAAGTGATCGCCGAGCACGACGGCAACATCGACAACATCCGCATGACCCGCCAAGCGCCCGACTTCACCGAGCTGACCATCGACCTCGAAGTTTATAACCTCAAGCACCTGACTTCGATCATCTCGCAATTGCGGGCAAAGAAGGTGGTGGCCAACGCCGAGCGGGTGAACGGTTGAGCCTTCATTTGGCGCGTGCTGGCAGAGCGGTGATACTGTTTCATTTTCATTTTCCAAGCTGGGACGGGACGATGCTGTCGTGAACGCGTGACCGATTGGACGTTCGCCTGTCTTGCATTGGCGGCCGGAAAGGCCGTATATACTTATAGGTATATACGGGATTCAAAATGACAACGGCCCGTGTCTTCAAGTCGGGGAACAGCCAAGCGGTTCGCTTGCCGAAGGAGTTCCGGTTTCGCGGCAAGGAAGTGGAAATCTTCCGGCGCGGCGACGAAGTGGTCATGCGGGAGAAATCCAAGGGGATGGCTCGCGCCTTTGAGCTTATCGCCAGCCTGCCAATCGACGTCGACGCGGTTGAAGAGGCACACGACGAGCCGCCGCAGGAGCGAGAAAAGCTTTAATGGCTCCGCGCTATCTGCTCGACACCAATATCTGCATCTACATCCGGCGCCGACGGCCGCCCGAAGTGCTTGCCCGTTTTTCGCGGCTCGGCAGCGGCGACGCGGCGCTTTCGGTGGTGACCTGCGGGGAACTCATGTACGGTTATGCAAAGCTCCGGCCGCCTTCGCCACAGGCGGCGCGGCAGATGGATGAGTTCTTCGGCTTGATCGAAGTTCTGCCGCTCCCGGTCGAAGCCGGCCGCAAATACGGCGAGATCCGTTCGCTCTTGGAAGCGAAGGGACAGGTGATCGGGAACAATGATTTGTGGATCGCCGCGCACGCGATCTGCGCAAGCCTCATTCTGGTCACCAACAATGAACGGGAATTCCGCCGTGTTCCCGATCTGGCGGTCGAGAACTGGACCAGATAGGCGGAAGCCGCCATGCCAGCGATCGCTCCCATCCGTCTCGGCGTCAACGTCGATCACGTCGCGACCGTGCGCAATGCGCGCGGCGGCCGGCATCCCGATCCGCTCAAGGCGGCCGAGATCGCGATTGCCGCCGGCGCCGACGGCATCACCGCGCATTTGCGCGAGGATCGCCGCCACATCGTCGATGACGACATCGCGCGGCTGAAGGACCGCATCACCAAGCCCCTCAATCTGGAAATGGCGGCGACGCCGGAAATGGTGAGCATTGCGTGCAGGCTGCGCCCGCATGCCGCCTGCATCGTTCCCGAACGGCGGCAGGAGCGCACCACCGAGGGCGGGCTCGATGCCGCCGGTGAGCGCGAGACGTTGCGCGCGGCGGTCGGCGAACTTGCCGCGGCCGGCATCTGGGTGGCGCTGTTCATCGCCGCCGAGCCGGCGCAGATCGAAGCGGCCGCCGCCATCGGCGCGCCGGTCATCGAGATTCATACCGGCGCCTGGTGCGACGCCGTGGCGGCAGGCAATGCGTCAGCAGGCGCCGTGGAATTCGAGCGCATCGCGCGCGGCGCGGCCCTCGCCAAGGGCGCGGGCCTCGAAGTCCACGCCGGCCACGGCCTCGATTTCGTGACCGGCGAAATGATCGCGCGGCTCGACGAGATCGTCGAACTCAACATCGGCCACTTTCTCATCGGCGAAGCGGTCTTCGACGGCCTCGGCGTGGTCGTGCGCAAGATGCGTGCGGCGATGGATCGAGGCCGGCGCAAAATCGGGGCCAAGCCATGATCCTCGGCATCGGCTCCGACATCACCGACGTGCGCCGCGTTGCCAAGGTGATCGAACGTCACGGCGAGCGCTTTCTCGATCGCGTCTTCACGCCGACCGAGCGCGCGCGCGCCGACAAGAGGCGAAACCGGGTCGAGACCTACGCCAAGCGCTTTGCCGCCAAGGAAGCCTGCGCCAAGGCGCTCGGCACCGGGCTGCGCGCCGGCGTCTGGTGGCGCGATATGGGCGTGGTCAACCTGCCGTCGGGACGGCCGACCCTCGAACTCACGGGCGGCGCCAAGCGCCGCCTCAACGCCATGACGCCGGCGGGCTACGAGGCGCGCATCGACCTCACCATCACCGACGAGGGGCCCATGGCCCACGCCCTCGTCATCATCTCTGCGATCGCCGTCGGCGGCCGCTGATTTGCGGCGCCGACGAGCCGGCCCGCAGCGTGCAACGGCGGCGGCGGGCAGCGGCGATGAAAAATTCGTCATGTTCGCGCGGCCCCGGCACTAAGCTCATGGCGTTCCTGGATAAAAGCGAACGGCCGGTTCCGCGGCGAAATCCCGGGCGCAATTGCGCGCCTCTGCCTCAGGGGTTACAAGGTCGCGGGGCGGAGCACCGGAACGGGACAATAGGCGGATGAGCGTGCAGAGCGGGACCAAACGGAAAGAGGGCGGAATCGCCGAGACGGTGCGCGTGGTGATCCACGCCCTCATCATCGCCCTCGTCATCCGTACCTTTTTGTTTCAGCCCTTCAATATTCCTTCTGGCTCGATGATCCCGACGCTGCTCGTCGGCGATTATCTGTTCGTTTCCAAATATTCCTACGGCTATACCCATTACTCGTTGCCGTTCTCGCCGCCGCTGTTCTCGGGGCGCATTTTCGGCGGTCGGGTCGATCGCGGCGATGTCGTCGTGTTTCGGCTGCCGAAGGACGACACCACCGACTACATCAAGCGCGTCATCGGACTCCCCGGCGATCGCATACAGATGATCGACGGCGTCCTCAACATCAACGGCGTGCCGGTCAAGCGCGAGCGGGTCGCAGACTTCGTCACCGACGACGACGGCGCCGTCCAGCGCGTCAAACAGTATCGCGAGACGCTGCCGAACGGCGTCACCTACACCACGCTCGATCTCACCGACAACGGCTTCTACGACAATACGCCGCTCTATGTGGTGCCGCCGGGCCATTATTTCATGATGGGCGACAACCGCGACAACTCGACCGACAGCCGTGTGCTCAGCCAGGTCGGCTACGTGCCCTACGAAAACATTATCGGCAAGGCGCAGATCATCTTCTTCTCGATCAAGGGCGACATCCATGCCTGGGAGATCTGGCGCTGGCCGTGGACGGTACGCTGGGGCCGCCTGTTTACGCTCGTGAGATGAGTCGCCGGCGCAAAGCCACATCGATCGCAACGCCGCGGCAACCGCCCTCTGCCGGTGACCTCCTCGCCGCGCGAGCGGCGCCGATCGCGCCGGCCGCAGCGGAGATATCCTCCGCCTCGGCAGCGCCGCCCGGCGGGCCGGAGGAATCCCGCCGTCGCCACCGTGGCGGCGATGGTTCGCTCGAGGACCGCATCGGCTATCGATTCACCAACGCCGCCTTGCTCGACCACGCGCTCTCGCACGTTTCCGCGCTCAAGGGCGCGCGCAATCGCGCCGGAAGCTATCAGCGGCTCGAGTTCCTCGGCGACCACGTGCTTGGCCTGGTGATTTCCGACATGCTGTTCGGCGCCTTTCCCAAGGCCGATGAAGGCGAGCTGTCGCGCCGCCTCGCCGATCTGGTGCGCAAGGAAACCTGCGCCGAAATCGCGCGCACCATCGATCTCGGCGCGGCGATCCGTCTCGGCGCCTCGGAAGTCAATGCCGGCGGCCGCACGCGGCCGGCGATCCTTGCCGATGTCTGCGAGGCGCTGATCGGCGCGGTCTATCTCGACGGCGGCTTTCCCGCCGCCAAGGCCCTCGTCGGACGGCTGTGGGAAGCGCGCATGCGCACCAAGGCGCAGCCGCTCCGCGATCCCAAGACCGTGCTGCAGGAATGGGCGCAGGCGCGCGGCCTGCCGCCGCCCAGCTATCGTGAGATCGCGCGTTCCGGCCCCGCCCACGACCCGCAATTTCGCGTCGCCGTGGAGCTTCCTCACTTCGCTTCCGCCGAGGGCGGCGGGCGCTCGAAGCGCGCCGCGGAGCAGGCCGCCGCCGCCGCCATGATCGAACGCGAGGGCGTCAAGCCCGAACGGCTCGATGGCTGAGCCGGCCGAGCGCGCCACGAGGTGCGGCGTCGTGGCGCTGATCGGGGCGCCGAATGTCGGCAAGTCGACGCTCGTCAACGCGCTGGTCGGTTCCAAGGTGTCGATCGTCACGCCCAAGGTGCAGACCACGCGCACGCTCGTCCGCGGCATCGCCGTCGAAGGCCCGGCGCAACTCGTCCTCGTCGATACGCCGGGCATTTTCGCGCCGCGCCGCCGGCTCGACCGCGCCATGGTGGGGAGCGCCTGGAGCGGCGCGCAGGACGCCGACATCGTCGCGCTCCTCCTCGACTCGCGCCGCGGCATTGAGCACGATGATGATATGATTTTGCGCGGTGTGGCCGATATCCGCGCGGCCAGAGCGCTGGTGCTCAACAAGGTCGATCTGGTGGCGAAGCCGGCGTTGCTCGCCTTGGCGCAGACGCTGAATGAACGCGCGGCGTTCGCCGCGACCTTCATGGTCTCGGCGCTCGCCGGCGACGGCGTCGCCGACCTCAAGAGCTGGTTCGCCGCCCGTGTGCCGGCGGGGCCGTGGCTTTACCCCGAGGATCAGATCGCGGCTGCGCCGCTGCGCCACCTTGCCGCCGAGATCACGCGCGAAAAGCTCTTTCTGCGCCTGCACCAGGAGTTGCCGTACCAGTCGACGGTCGAGACCGAGGTCTGGAAGGAGCTCAAGGACGGCTCCGTCCGCATCGAGCAGACGATCTATGTCGAGCGCGAAAGCCAGCGCAAGATCGTGCTCGGCAAGGGCGGCCAAACCATCAGGGCGATCGGTGCGGCGGCGCGCGCCGACATCGCCGCGGCGATCGAGCAGCCGGTGCACCTGTTCCTGTTCGTCAAGGTGCGCGAAGGCTGGGGCGACGATCCGGAGCGCTATCGCGAGATGGGCCTGGAATTCCCGAAGGAGTAGCGTCATTCCGGGGCGCGGCTGCAGGCCGCGAGCCCGGAATCCATAGCCACCGGGTTCGTGGCTACATATTTTTTCAGTGCGAGTTTCGCGAGATTCGTGATGATGGATTCCGGGTTCGGCCCTTTGCGTCGCCCCGGAATGACGAACATGCAATGGACCGACGACGGCGTCGTGCTCGGGGTCAAGCGCCACGGCGAGACCAGCGTCATTCTCGAATTGATGACGCATGCGCGCGGCCGCCATCTCGGCCTGGTGCGCGGCGGCGCCGGCGCGCGGCTGCGCGCGGTGTTGCAGCCCGGCAATTCGCTGCGCGCGACCTGGCGGGCGCGGCTCGACGAACATCTCGGCTATTATCTCGTCGAGGGCGTCCATCTGCGTGCGGCCGATTTTCTCGCGGCGGCGCATGCCGTCCATGGCGTCACGCATCTGGCGGCTTTGTGCCGGCTCCTGGCCGAGCGCGAGCCGCATGCGCGCATCCATGACGTGCTCGAAGCAATCCTCGATGCGCTCGATGACCCCGTCGTGGTCGCGCCCATGGTGGCGCGCTTCGAGCTCATGTTTCTCGCCGAGCTGGGCTTCGGGCTCGACCTTCGCTCCTGCGCCGCGACCGGCGCGACCGACGATCTTATCTACGTCTCGCCGCGCTCCGGCCGCGCCGTCTCGCGCGCGGCCGGCGAAGCCTACCGCGAAAAACTCATGCGGCTCCCCGCGTTCCTGCGCACGGATGACGATCCGGCCTCCGCCGCCGATCTCGCCGACGCCTTCGCGCTGACCGGATTCTTTCTCGACCGCCGCGCCTTCGCGCCGCGCGGACTCGCCTTGCCCGACGCGCGCGCGCGGTTCCTCGCCGCCGTTCTTGTTCGCAACGGCCAACCGCGCTACGGCTCTCGGCCGTGAACAAGAAACTGATTCCCCCCGATCCCGGCGATGTGCAGGAGATCGCGCTGCGCGAGGCGCTCGAGGAGCGCTATCTCGCCTACGCGCTCTCGACCATCATGCATCGCGCGTTGCCCGACGCGCGCGACGGGCTCAAGCCGGTGCATCGCCGCATCCTCTACGGCATGCGGCTCTTGCATCTCGATCCCGCCGCGGCGTTCAAGAAATCGGCGAAGATCGTCGGCGACGTGATGGGCAATTTCCATCCGCACGGCGACCAGGCGATCTACGAGGCGCTGGTGCGCCTCGCCCAGGATTTCTCCTCGCGCTATCCGCTGGTCGACGGCCAGGGCAATTTCGGCAATATCGACGGCGATAATCCCGCGGCCATGCGCTACACCGAAGCGCGCATGACCGACGTCGCGCGTCTTCTGCTCGACGGCATTGACGAGGACGCGGTGGATTTCCGCCCGACCTACGACGGCGTCGCCCGGGAACCCGCCGTTCTGCCGGCGGCCTTTCCCAATCTGCTCGCCAACGGTTCGCAGGGAATTGCGGTCGGCATGGCCACGGCCGTTCCGCCGCACAACGTCGCCGAGCTGTGCGAGGCGGCGCTCTATCTCATCGAGCAGCCGAAGGCGCGCGCCGGCACGCTGATGAAATTCGTGCCCGGCCCGGATTTTCCGACCGGCGGCGTCGTCGTCGATCCGCCGGAGACGATCGCCGAGGTCTATGCGAGCGGGCGCGGCGCGTTCCGCCTGCGCGCGCGCTGGAAGACGGAGGATACCGGGCGCGGCACCTATCAGGTCGTGGTCACCGAAATCCCCTGGCAAGTGCAGAAGATGCGCCTCGTCGAGGGGATCGCCGGGCTGATCAACGAGAGAAAGCTGCCGCTCGTCGCCGACATGCGCGACGAATCGGCGGAAGACGTGCGCCTCGTGTTCGAGCCGCGCTCGCGCAGCGTCGATCCGGCGCTGATGATGGAGAGCCTGTTCAAGCTCACCGAACTGGAAAGCCGGGTGCCGCTCAACATGAACGTGCTCGTCCGCGGCCGCATTCCCAAGGTTGTCGGGCTCGCCGAAGCGCTGAGCGAATGGCTCGCCCACCGCCGCGACGTTTTGCTGCGCCGCTCCCGCCATCGGCTGCGCGAGATCGAACATCGGCTGGAAGTTCTGGGCGGCTATCTCGTCGCTTATCTGAACCTCGACAAGGTCATCAAGATCATCCGCAAGGAGGATGAGCCGAGGCCGGTGCTGATGCGGAGCTTCCGGCTGTCGGAGATTCAGGCCGACGCCATTCTCAATATGCGGCTGCGCAATTTGCGCCGGCTCGAAGAGATCGAAATCCGCGCCGAGGACAAGGCGCTGCGCGCGGAAAAGCGCAAGGTCGAGGATTTGTTGCGCTCGGAGCCGGCGCAGTGGAAGACCATTGCCGGCCAGATCCGCGAGGTGCGCGACAAATTCGGTCCGAAAACACCGCTCGGCAAGCGCCGCACCGGCTTTGCGCCGGCGCCGGCGCACGACGAGGCCGCGATCGAGGCGGCTTTGCTCGAGCGTGAGCCGATCACGGTCGTGGTCTCCGAGAAGGGCTGGATTCGCGCCTTGCGCGGCCAGGTCGCCGACCTCTCCGGTCTCGCCTTCAAGACTGACGACGGCCTCAAGCTCGCGTTCTTCGCCGAGACGACGTCCAAGCTCCTCGTCTTCGCCACCAACGGGCGCTGCTACACCATCGAGGCGGCCAAGCTGCCGGGCGGGCGCGGGCACGGCGAGCCGATCCGGCTGTTCATCGACCTTGAGCAGGAGGCCGACGTGGTCGCGGTGTTTTGCCATCAGGGCGCGCGCAAGCTCGTGGTGGCGAGCCGGCAAGGCAGGGGATTCATCGTGCCCGAGGACGAGTGCCTCGCCACCACGCGCAAGGGCAAGCAGGTCCTCAACGTGAC
>JASHPW010000002.1 GCA_030037895.1 Xanthobacteraceae bacterium
TGGTGGGCGCACAAGGACTCGAACCTTGGACCCGCTGATTAAGAGTCAGCTGCTCTACCAACTGAGCTATGCGCCCCAACCGAGGAACGACGAGAGGCCCGGCCGTTCCACCGATTGTCGTGACGCCACCGGCGCCAGCCGAAGCTCGCGTTCCCCTCCTGCGTCGAGGCAACGCCGCGACCGGGAGAGCAACGCGCCTTCGCTCAAGCCACATCTAGGGCATTGGCGGCGCGATTCCAAGCCTCATGCGGCGACCGGATGACGGGTCGACCCGAGGTCGCCGGTCGCCGCGACGCCCTTCGCCGCGGTGGACGCCGGCAATCTGCGCGACGCTCTTTGCGCCGGGCGCAGCGCCGCCATCAGGATCAAATCGACCCAATCGCCGCCGATGAAAGCGGCCTTCCGCAACAGGCCCTCTTTCCTGAAGCCCACCGCCTGGTAGGCGCGGATGGCGCGGTCGTTGTGCTTGAACACGACCAATTGGACCCGATTGAGGTTGAGATGGTTCCAGCAAAACTCCACGGCGAGACGCAGCGCTTCCTTGCCGTATCCCCGGCCGCGATTCTTTTCCTCGCCGATCCTGATGCCGATCTCCGCGGAACGGTGCACGCTGTTGATGCCGGTGATCTGCACGTAGCCGATGATGGCGAGATCGGCGGTCTTCCTGATGGCGAACACGACCTTCGTCTGGTCCCTGCCGAGGCTTTGCCACCAGCGCTGATGCGTCATCATGTCGACCGGCCGATAGGCGAAGTCGAGCCGCGCGGCGGCGACGTCGTTCATCCAGCAAAACACCGGACCGAAATCCTCGGGAACGAACGGCCCGATCGTGATCCGGCTGGCCATCAGCATGTGATCGATCCCGACACCGCCCGCCGCCGATCGGTAAACAGATAAGGTAAACAATTCCTTATCTTTTCGTCTTTCGGGGCGCGGGCCGACAATCCGCGAACCCAGAATCCATCATTACCGACGGGGGTTTTGCCGATCTCGGACAAACCCCGAGATCGGCGGCAAACCGGAATGACGAACGGAATCCCTAACCGGAATTCCTCCGTTTCTCACCCGACGTCGGTCGAATGGATGCGCCGCTCGCCGACGACGAGGGCCTCGGCCTGGCCGCGCCGGCTCTTGACCGTCAGCTTGTTGAGCGCGGCGAGATAGGCCTTGGCGGAAGCGACGAGCGTGTCGGGATCGGCGCCCTTGGCGGTCACCGCGCGGCCGTTCTCCGCCAGGCGCACCGAGACTTCGGCCTGCGCGTCGGTGCCTTCGGTGACGGCGTGGACCTGATAGAGCTCCAGCACCGCCGCGTGCGGCACCATCGCCTTGATGCAGTTGAAGGTGGCGTCGACCGGGCCGTTGCCTTCGCATTCCTCGATCCGGGCCTTGCCGTCGATATCGAGCTTCATGGTCGCGCGCTGCGGTCCGTGGGTGCCGGCGATCACCGACAGCGAAACGAGCTTGATGCGATCCTGCGCGGTGGCGATCTCTTCGTCGACCAGCGCCTCGATATCCTCGTCGTAGACGTGCTTCTTGCGGTCGGCGAGCGCCTTGAAGCGGACGAAGGCGTCTTCGAGCTGGTTGCCGGCGAGGTGATAGCCCAACTCCTCGAGCTTGTGCACGAAGGCGTGGCGGCCGGAATGCTTGCCCATGACCAGCGAGGTCTGCTTCACGCCGACATCCGCGGGCATCATGATCTCGTAGGTCTGCGCGTGCTTGAGCATGCCGTCCTGATGGATGCCGCTCTCATGGGCGAAGGCGTTCCGGCCGACGATCGCCTTGTTGTACTGCACCGGGAACGAGGTGACGGCGGCGACGAGCTTTGACGCCCGCGTCAGCATGGTGGCGTCGATGCCGGTCCAATACGGCAGCAGGTCCTGGCGCACCCGCATCGCCATGACGGCTTCCTCGAGCGCGGCGTTGCCGGCGCGCTCGCCGATGCCGTTGACGGTGCACTCGATCTGCCGCGCGCCGGCGCGCACGCCGGCGAGCGAGTTCGCCACCGCCATGCCGAGGTCGTCGTGGCAATGCACGGAAAAGCGCGCCTGATCGGAATTCGGCACCCGCTCGCGCACCATCTTGATGAGGGCAGAATATTCCTCCGGCACGGCATAGCCGACCGTGTCGGGAATATTGATGGTGGTGGCGCCGGCCTTGATCGCCGCCTCGACGCAGCGGCAGAGGAAATCGCGCTCGGTGCGGGTGCCGTCCTCGCACGACCATTCGACGTCGTCGGTGTAGCCGCGCGCCCGCGTCACCGAGGCGATCACCATCTCGTAGACCTGCTCGGGCTCCAGCTGCAGCTTCCACTTCATGTGCACCGGCGAGGTGGAGATGAAGGTGTGGATGCGCGATCGCCGCGCCGGCTTGACCGCTTCGCCGGCGCGGTCGATGTCCTGGGAACCGGCGCGCGCGAGCGCGCAAACCACGGCGGTCTTGGCGCGCCTGGCGATCTCGTTGACGGCGGCAAAATCCCCTTCCGACGCGATCGGGAAGCCGGCCTCGATGATATCGACGCCCATCGTGTCGAGCAGCTCGGCGACTTCGAGCTTCTCCTCATGCGTCATGGTCGCGCCGGGACATTGCTCGCCGTCGCGCAAGGTGGTGTCGAAAATGACGACGCGGTCCTTCTCGGACTTGATCGGCGTGGTCATGGCTTAAATCCTTCTCTCGCTTGCGCCCGTCAAATGTGTTCGCCTTTCTGGGCGAGCCGGGCGCTCATGGGTCCGTGGCTCGATCGACCCCTGAGCACCCAGGCGCAAACGCCCGGCCGGCGCTCAGGGGACGCTAAGGAGCAGGAGTCCGCGGAGAATGAGGGCAACGCCGGCGGAGGCCGCATCGGCCGTCCGGTTGATCCTGCGGATATGGTGGCGCGCCGCCATCATCTGCATCTGCCCTCGTCGGCCCAGGGTCGCGAAAGTCGGTAAAGACCGCCTTAACCGCACATGGGGCCGGGCATCCTTTTAGCGGAAGACGCGGCGGCGAGGCAAGCTCACCTCAGCGCGGCGCTTGCGCCTTCCAGCGCGCGGTCCACGGCCTTGATCTCGGTCAGCGCCTTGCGACCTTGGGGTAGTCAAGCTTAAACTCCTCCAGCGCCGCGATAATCGCCTCGGCAACCGCGAGCCCGGCGACGTGCTCATGGTCGGTAGGCACAACGTGCCAAGGCGCGTCAGCAGCGGAGGCCCGGCTTGACGCAAATGCCGTGGATCAATTCCGCGACCGATCCACCAGCGCCCGCTCCTTGATCCACGGCATCATCGTCCGCAGCTTGGCGCCGATCTCTTCGATCGGATGGGCGACGCATTTGCCGCGCATGGCCTTGAACGAGGTCTGGTTGACCTTGTTCTCCAGCATCCAGTCCTTGACGAATTTGCCGGACTGGATGTCGGCGAGAATGCGCTTCATCTCCGCGCGCGTTCCCTCGTCGACCACGCGCGGGCCGGAGACGTACTCGCCGTACTCCGCCGTGTTGGAGACCGAGTAGTTCATGGTGGCGATGCCGCCCTCGTAGATCAGGTCGACGATCAGCTTCACCTCGTGCACGCACTCGAAATAGGCCATCTCGGGCGCGTAGCCGGCTTCGACCAAAGTCTCGTAGCCGGCCTTCATCAGCTCGACCAAGCCCCCGCACAGCACCGTCTGCTCGCCGAACAGGTCGGTTTCGCATTCCTCGCGGAACGTCGTCTCGATGATGCCGGCGCGGCCGCCGCCGATCGCGGCGCCGTAGGACAGGCAGAGGTCGTGGGCGTTGCCGGAGGCGTCGCGATGCACCGCCATCAGCATCGGCACGCCGGCGCCGCGCTGATACTCGGCGCGCACGGTGTGGCCCGGTCCCTTGGGCGCGATCATCATCACGTCGAGATCGCTGCGCGGCTCGATCAGGTTGAAATGGATGTTGAGCCCGTGCGCGAACATCAATGCCGCGCCGTCCTTCATGTTGGCGCGCAGTTGGTTGCCGTAGATGTCGGCCTGCAGCTCGTCCGGCGTAAGCATCATCATCACGTCGGCCCATTTGGCGGCCTCGGCGACCTCCATGACCTTGAACTTTTGGGCTTGCGCCTTCTTGACCCCTTGCGAGCCCTTGCGCAAAGCCACGGCGACGTTCTTGACGCCGGAATCGCGCAGGTTGAGCGCATGGGCGTGGCCCTGGCTGCCATAGCCGATGATGGCGACCTTCCGGCCCTTGATCAGGTTCAGGTCGGCGTCGCGGTCGTAATAAACGCGCATGGTGTTCATCCTTACTCAGGCCAGTACTGGCAATGACGACGCTTGCTTCGATTCTGCAAGCGCAGGCGGGAAATCTTCGGCCGGATGGATCAGGCCGACCTCAATTTTCTTCCGACTCGCGGCCGATAGCAATCAAATTGAGTCCGAGCAACGTGGCCAGACGTCCCCGCACCTCATTGAGGATTTCGTCCGGTACGCGACCTGCCGGGCGAAATCCGCGCGCCGAACGGTCAAAGGTCCGGATTTGATCCACCAGCACCGCGCCGCGCACCGTCAACGCGGCCGGCAGACCAGGTCCCCGGCCCGGATCGGAGACGAGTCCCCGGCTACATCCATACCGATATACAAAATATCCGTAACCGAAAGTTGTCCATCCTCAGCCCGCAGCGGATGCGGCGTGCGCGCCGTCGAACCGCTCGCGCGCGCGGGCGATTTTCACCTGGTTGCGGATCGCCCAGGCGCCGAGGGCCGAGACCGGGTTTAACAGATCGCGGCCGAGCGGGGTCAACGCGTAATCGACCCGCGGCGGAATGGTCGGGAACACCGTGCGCGTGACCAGGCCGTCGCGCTCGAGCCCGCGCAGGGTGAGCGTCAACATGCGCTGCGAGATGCCGCCGATCGCGCGCCGCAGCTCGTTGAAGCGCAGCGGCCCCTGGCCGAGCCGGGAAACGACCAGCACCGACCATTTGTCGCCGATGCGGGCGAGCACGTCGCCGATGGCGCGGCAATCCGCGGGCAAATCCATGTGGCCTGGTTTCATCGATGTGCCCTCTTGCGGGCCTTGCGCCCGGTCACCTATCTAGCCTCGGTTACGATTTCTAACCGAGGTGATCCACCATGTCCAAGCCGCAGATCGCCGTCATCGTCGGCAGCAACCGCCGTGATTCGCTCAACCGCAAGCTTGCCCGCGCGCTCGTCAAGCTCGGCGCCGACAAATTCGACGCGAACTTCGTCCGCATCGACGATCTGCCGATGTTCAATCAGGACCTCGAGGGCGACCTGCCGGCCGAAGTCGTGCGCTACAAGGGCGAGCTCGCGCGCGCCGACGGCGTGCTCATCGTCACGCCGGAGCACGATCGCTCGATTCCGGCGGTGTTGAAGAACGCCGTCGATTGGGGCGCGCGGCCTTACGGCAGAAACTCGTGGGCCGGCAAGCCCGGCTTCATCACCGGCACGTCGCCGGGCGCGATCGGCAGCGCGCTGGCGCAACAGCATCTGCGTTCGGTCATGACCGGGCTCGGCATGATCCTGCTCGGCGGCGAAGCCTACATCACGTTCAAGCCGAACCTTGTGGACGATCAAGGCCACATCGGCGACGAGAGCACGCGGATATTCCTCCGCGGCTTCCTCGACCAATTCGCCTCGCTCGTCGCGCGATTGTCGGCGCAGCCGGCGCGTTCGGCGGCGTAACCTCACATCCCCTCCGGCCCGCGGCCGATGGCGACGATGCCGGTGCGCGAGACCTCGACCAGGCCGAGCGGCCGCATCAGGTTGACGAAGCTCTCGATCTTGTCGGACGCGCCGGTGATCTCGAACACGAAGCTCTCGTTGGTGGCGTCGATGACGCGGGCGCGGAAAGCGTCGGCGAGGCGCAGCGCCTCCATGCGGTGCTCGCCCTTGCCGCGCACCTTGACCATGGCGAGTTCGCGCTGCAGCGCGGGTCCGCCGCTGGTCAGATCGACGACGCGGTGCACCGGCACCAGACGATCGAGCTGATTCTTGATCTGCTCGATGACCATCGGCGTGCCGCGGGTGACGATGGTAATGCGGGAGAGATGCTCCTCATGCTCGGTCTCGGAAACGGTGAGCGAGTCGATATTGTAGCCGCGGCCGGAGAACAGCCCGATCACGCGCGCGAGCACGCCGGGCTCGTTGTCCACCAGCACGCAGAGCGTGCGCGATTCGACCTGCTGCGACGTGGTCATGGCCGGATAATGCGTGGTGGCTGCGGTGTTCACGAAGGTTGCTCCTGTTGACCGCCACCCCCTTGCCGAGGGCTGGTTATTCGGCGCGACTTTTACACCATCACCTTGCCCTCTTCGGTGACGGCATCCTCGACCCGCGTGGCGGCATCGCCGAGCAGCATCTCGTTGTGGGGGCGGCCGGAGGGAATCATCGGGAAGCAGTTTTCCGCCGGATCGACCACGCAATCGAACAGCACCGGCTTGTTCACCTTGAGCATTTCACGGATTTTCTCGTCGAGCTCGCCGGGGTGCTCGCAGCGGATGCCGTGGGCGTGATAGGCCTCGGCGAGCTTGACGAAATCCGGCAACGCCTCGGTGTAGGAATGGGCGTAGCGGCCGCCGTGCAGAAGCTCCTGCCACTGCCGCACCATGCCCATATAGCGGTTGTTGATGATGAAGACCTTGATCGGCAGGTCGTACTGCACCGCCGTCGACATCTCCTGCATGGTCATGAGCACCGAGGCTTCGCCGGCGATATCGACGACGAGCGAGTTTGGGTGCGCGAGCTGCACGCCGACCGCGGCCGGCAGGCCGTAACCCATGGTGCCGAGCCCGCCCGAGGTCATCCAGCGGTTCGGTTCCTGGAACTGATAGAGCTGCGCCGCCCACATCTGGTGCTGGCCGACCTCGGTGGTGATGTAGATGTCGCGGCCCTTGGTCAATTCGTAAAGGCGCTGGATCGCGTATTGCGGCTTGATGATCTCGTTCGAATTCCGATAGGCGAGCGAGTTCTTGGCCCGCCATTTGCCGATCTGCGTCCACCAGGCCTCGAGCGCCTTCTTGTCCGGAACGAGCGCGCTCGCGCGCCACAGCCGCACCATGTCCTCCAGCACGTGGGCGCAGTCGCCGACGATGGCGAGATCGACCTTGACGTTCTTGTTGATCGAGGACGGGTCGATGTCGATGTGGATCTTCTTCGAGCCCGGGGAGAAGGCGTCGAGCCGGCCGGTGATGCGGTCGTCGAAGCGCGCGCCGACCGCGATCATCAGATCGCAATCGTGCATCGACCAATTGGCTTCCCAGGTGCCGTGCATGCCGAGCATGCCGAGCCATTGCCGGTCGGCGGCGGGGAAGGCGCCGAGCCCCATCAGCGTCGAGGTGATGGGAAAGCCGGTGAGCTTGACCAGTTCGCGCAGGAGATCGCTCGCCGCGCGGCCGGAATTGATCACGCCGCCGCCGGTATAGAACAGCGGGCGCTGCGCCGCCGCCATCATGTCGACGGCCTCCTTGATCTTATCGAGATCGCCCTTCGTCTTCGGCCGGTAGCCCCGGTGCTGGAATTCCCTGGGCCGGGAATAGGCGCCTTTGGCGAATTGAATGTCTTTCGGGATGTCGACCACGACCGGGCCCGGCCGCCCGCTCGCGGCGATATGAAACGCCTCGTGCAGGACGCGCGGCAGGTCGGCGACGTTCTTGACCAGATAATTGTATTTCGTGCACGGCCGGGTGATGCCGACGGTGTCGCATTCCTGGAACGCATCGTTGCCGATGAGGTGCGTCGGCACCTGCCCGGTGATGACGACGAGCGGGACCGAGTCGCAGAGCGCGTCGGTCAAGCCGGTCACCGCGTTGGTGGCGCCGGGCCCGGAGGTGACCAGCACGGCGCCGACCTTGCCGGTCGAGCGCGCATAGCCTTCGGCGGCGTGCACCGCGCCCTGCTCGTGACGCACCAGGATGTGGCTCACCCTGTCCTGATTGAACAAGGCATCGTAGATCGGCAGCACCGCCCCGCCGGGATAGCCAAAAATGTGCTCGACGCCCTGATCGGCGAGCGCCGCGATCACCATTTCCGCGCCGGTCATGTCCGTCATGGCTTGCTCCGCTTCGTGCCGCCGCCGTCACTCATTCCGGATCCGGCCCGTCTGGCCGCCCCGGAATGGTCGGGGCGAAATCGGTTTCGGTTCATCGTCACGCCGTTGCTTGCGAAAATAAAAAAGGGGCTCAAGAGCCCCTGGACTGCGCACCGCCACGTCGCGCGGGTGGGTCATCCACCCCCGGCGGTGCGCTTCGATACGAGAATGAGCAACGTGGCCACGACTGAACCCTTCTTTCTCAGGCTGCCGTTATAAGCATTGTGGCAGCGCCGGTCAAGGCAAATGCGGCCGCAATCTGACTTGGCTCTCTTCAAACATACGTTTGAAATCTGTACGGCGTGGAAAAGCGCCGCCGCGGACGCTTTTAAGTGCCACAGCTCAGCCGCGATTTCGCGCCGGAGCAGTCAGCAAATCGCCCCGCCGACCTGTTTTGCTCGGTCCGCATCGGGGGGCGCGGACGGTAAGCCGCGCCGCCCGCCTGCTCTGCCGGGAGGAGAACATGGTTGCAGGAGGCTTTGTTGCCGGATGCCGGCGCCGCGCCGCGGCCGGCCTGTTCGCCACTATTGCTCTTGGGGGAGCCCTCATCGCACCGGCCGCCGCCTCGCCGGGGCCGGCGCTCAACTCGACCGACGCGATGCTCAAATGGATCAACGCTTATCGCGGCAAGCCCGAGCCGGACGGCCTTCCCGTCCTCGTCCGCGCGCTGAGCGACCGGCAGGCGTTCAAGGACGCCGAAACCTCGGGCGCCTATATCGGTTTCATCGCCGGGGTCCTCGGCGCCAATCCGGACCGCGCCGAGGAGCTGGTCGCCAAGATGCTGCCGATCGCGCCGGCCGATCATTGGGTGCTGGTGCGCGCCATCGCCTATTCCGGCCTGCCCGACTGGAAGGAAGTGCTGGCCACCTTTGTCGATCGCATGCCGACGCGGCGCGTCATGATCAACGAATATCTCGACGGCAAGCTGCCGACGCTCGATCAGATCGCCTACCGACCGGCCAAGCCCGGCGTGCTCGACAAGATCAAGCGGGTCCTGAAGATCGACGGCGATCACAAGAAGGAGGTCGCGATCGAGCCGAGCCCGGAGCTGATCGACGTGCTCTGGGGCTATTATCTCGCGACCGGCGCTTTTGCGCCGATCGGACGCATCATCAAGCTCCTGCCGCTCGCCAACGACAAGGACAACGTCGACAATCTCACCACCGGGAGCGCCGCCAAATTCACGCTCGCCAGCAACGCCGTGCGCGATCTCAAGCTTCTCGCCATGCTGAAAGCGGCGGTCAAGACCGAGCCCAAGGAGGTCGCCGCGGTGCTCAAAGACGTGATCGAGACCGCGGAGACCGTCGATACGGCGCGCATGCGCAGGGAATCGCTCGCCGCCATCGCAGAGCTCAAGCAGAAGGGTCCAGATTCGAAGCGCGAACTCACCGGCTGGGGCCAAGTCGGCCAGGGCGCGCTGTCCATGGGCTGCGTCATCGCCGCGGCGACCGGGCAGATCGAGCTAGGCATACCTTGCGTGATCGGCGGCGCCGCCTACTCCGCCGGGCTCCAATATATCTCGCATTAGAAGCTCATCCTCCGTCCGCCGGCTTCACTCCGCGGTGAGGATGAGATGCGTATCAAATGTCCGACCGACCGCTGGCGCAACCGGCGATCGGTCGGAGCTTTGGATGGAAACAGGCGCGCTAAAGCGCAATCCAATCACATTGAATCGGATTACGCTCCAGCTTCTTGGTGGAGCATGATCTTTTCGGAAAACCGGTTCCCACTTTTCCGGATCATGCTCTAGTTACGACGGCAGTGTCCGTGCCGGCCGCGATGCCAGCCGCGTCCGCAACCGCCACTGACCTGGGTGATCGGGCTCACTTGATTGGCGGCCTTGAGAATCGCTTGGCCATTGGCCGCCGGCGCGGCCGAGGCACCCGCGATCCCGATCAGGCTCACTCCCACTGCCATGACTATCGCGAGCACGAGGTGACGCATATCGATTCCTCCCTGCTTCAAATGCACGATGTCGAAATCTGCCATCGAATCGTCTCGCCGTAAAGGCGGACATCATTCCCTGTCACACGATTCCCTGTCACACGCCGCGCCCGCGAGCGAGCGGCAAGCCGCATCACTGCGCCAACGCCCGCAACTGCGCTTCGACCATGGCGAGCGCCCGCTCCGGCTCGACCCAGGCGAAGTCGGGAAGCTGGTTGCGGAACCACGTGGCTTGACGCTTGGTGTATTGCCGCGTGTCGCGCTTGCCGCCCTCGACCGCCTCCGCCAGCGTGATCTCGCCATTTAAGTGACGGATCAGCCAGGGCACGCCGTGCGCCTTCATCGCCGGCAGGTCGGGGTCGAGATTGCGCGCGGCCAGCGCGCGCACCTCTTCGAGCGCGCCCGCCGCGATCATGGCCTCGAAGCGCCCGTCGATGCGGGAGAGGAGCGCGTCGCGCTCGGGCATGAGAAAGATTTTTGCCGCGCGGGCGGGATCGAGGCTCGCCGCCGCGCCTTCCTCGTGCCAGTCGCGGAGCGAGCGGCCGGTCGCCAAGACCACTTCGAGCGCACGCGTGATGCGGACGCGATCGCCGGGCATCAACCGCGCCGCCGCCGCCGGATCGCGCCGTTTCAGTTCCGCATGGAGCGCGGCAACGCCCTCGCTCGCGAGCCGCGCGCGCACCGCCTCGCGGATCTCGGCCGCAATCGGCGGCACGGCGGCGAGCCCGCGCGTGAGCGCGTTGAAATAAAGGCCGGTGCCGCCGACGACGACGGCCGCGCGCGATTCGCGCTCCGCCGCCGCGAGCGCCGCGGCCGCTTCCGTGCGCCAACGGCCGACGGAATAGTTCTCCGCCGCGTCGACGTGGCCGTAAAGCCGATGCGGCGCGCGGCGCGCCGCCTCCGGCGTCGGCCGCGCCGTGATGATGGCGAGGTCGCGATAGACCTGCATCGAATCGGCATTGATGACCGCACCGCCGCGCTTTTCGGCCAACGCCAGCGCCAGCGCCGATTTGCCGCTCGCCGTCGGGCCGGCGATGAGGATCGTTTCGGGCTTGCTCACGGGGTTGACGTAGTGCGGATTTGTTCGAAATAAAACCCGCAGGCGAAAGCGTTCGTCGGAGCAGCCATGTGACCCTGATAAAGCCCTTCCGCGCGTTGCGGCCGGCGCCGGGACGCGCGGCGGAAATTCTAGCGCCGCCCTATGACGTGCTCTCGAGCGCGGAGGCCCGCGCGCACGCCAAGGGCAAGCCGTGGAGCTTTCTTCATGTCTCCAAGGCGGAGATCGACCTCGATCCGGCGGTCGACCCCTATGATCGCGCGGTTTACGCCAAGGCCGCGGAGAATTTGCGGCGCATGATTTCCGCCGGCGTGCTCGTGCGCGACGCCAGGCCTTGCTACTACGTCTATCGGCTGACCCGGCGCGACCAAGGAAAAGAGCACGTCGAGACCGGGCTCGCGGCAATCGCCTCCATTGCCGCTTACACCGGCGGGCGCATCCGCAAGCACGAGCACACCAATCCGGCCAAGGAGGACGACCGCGTGCGCCAGATCGAGGCGGTGAATGCGCAAACCGGCCCGGCCATGCTCGCTTATCCGTCGGCGCCCGCGATCGACGCTTTGCTCGCGTCCGCCGCGAGCACTGCGGACAGCGCCGCGGCCGACTTTACCGCCGCGGACGGCGTGCGCCACCAGCTCTGGGTGATCGACGAGGAGGCGACGATCGCGGCGCTCACGCGCGCGGTCGACGCCCTGCCGGCGCTCTACATCGCCGACGGCCACCACCGCTCGGCCGCCGCCGCGCGCGTGGCGGCGGCACGGGGCGGCGAAGGCCCGCACAGCTATTTCCTCGCGGTCATCTTTCCGCAGCACGAAATGACCATCCTCGACTACAACCGCGTGCTGCGCGACCTGAACGGACGCAGCGCGGACGAGCTTCTGGCGGAAATCGCGCGGCGCTACGCGGTCGAGGCGAGCGCGGAGCCGGCGCGGCCGGCCGCCGCCGGAGAGGTGGGGATGTATCTCGCCGGGCGCTGGTACCGGCTCACGCTGCGGCCGGCGCCGCCGGCGGCGAAAACGCCGGCGGAGGACCCGGTCGCGCAACTGCCGATCACGCTCCTCACCCGCAACATCATCGAGCCCATTTTCGGCATCACCGATCCGCGCAACGACAAGCGCATCGACTTCGTCGGTGGCGGCCGCGGTCTCGCCGAGCTCGAGCGGCTCGTCTCCACCGGCGAGATGGCGGCGGCGTTCGCTCTCTACCCGACACGGATGCGCGACCTCATGGCGGTCGCCGACGCGGGCAAAATCATGCCGCCGAAATCCACCTGGTTCGAGCCGAAACTCGCCGACGGCATGGTCAGCCACGTGCTGGATTGAGTCTTCGTTTCCCCGGCAAGCGGGAAGGCGTGAAAGTCACGACCGATGAAACTCCTTTCCGGCGGACAGAGCGGCGTCGACCGCGCCGTGCTCGATGTGGCGATCGCGCGCGGCATCGATTACGGCGGCTGGTGTCCCAAAGGCGGCTGGGCCGAGGATTTTCCCGCGCCGCCCGGCGTCATGACGAAATATCCGAACCTCCGGGAGACGCCGCTTGCCGATCCGGCACAGCGCACGGAATGGAACGTGCGCGACGCCGACGCGGGCCTGATCATTATCGATGCCGGCGGATTGACCGCCTCGCCGGGCACGGCGCTCGCGCGCGACCTGACGCGGCGCCACGGCAAGCCGCTAATCATCGCCGACCTCGGCGCGTCGCGCGTTCGCGAACTTGCCGCGGCGTGGCTGCGCGCCCAGCGTGTCCGCTTCGGCTCCGACCTGACGGTCGTCATCGGCGGCCCGCGCCAAAGCGAAGCGCCGGGGATTTATGCCCGCGCCACGCGGTTTATCGGCGCGTTGGTGGATTGATGTCGTCATTCGGGGTCCGCCGTTTCGTGGCGCCCCGGAATGACGGCGCAGAGCTATCCACCGCGGGCTTGCGCGGCCTTCGTCGGCCGCTCATTTAACGCTAAGCTTCACCGCGACTCAGACGCAATGCGCAGAGACGCTAAGAAGCAAAAGCAAAAAACAACCATGCGCCAGTATCTCGATCTGATGGAACGGGTGCTCGCCGAGGGCGTGGAAAAACGCGACCGCACCGGCGTCGGCACGCGCTCGATCTTCGGCCATCAGATGCGCTTCGATCTTACAGGCGGCTTTCCGCTAGTCACCACCAAGAAGCTGCACGTCAAGTCGATCATCTACGAACTCCTTTGGTTCCTCGCCGGCGACACCAACGTCAAATTCCTCAACGATCACGGGGTCACCATCTGGAATGAATGGGCCGACGCCGACGGTGATCTCGGCCCGATCTACGGCCGGCAGTGGCGCTCTTGGCCGGCGCCCGACGGGCGCCGCATCGACCAGATGGTCGATGTTCTCGCCGAGATCCGCCGCAACCCCGCCTCGCGCCGGCTGATTGTCACCGCCTGGAATCCGGCGGAGAACGACCGCATGGCGCTCTCGCCGTGCCACTGCCTGTTCCAGTTCAACGTCGCCGACGGCGCGCTGTCATGCCATCTCTATCAGCGCTCGGCCGACGTCTTTCTCGGCTTGCCGTTCAACATCGCCTCCTACGCGCTGCTCACGCTCATGGTCGCCCAGGTGACCGCCCTCAAGCCCGGCGCCTTCATCCACAGTCTGGGCGACGCTCACCTCTACCTCAATCATCTCGATCAGGCGCGGCTGCAGCTCACGCGCAAGCCGCGGCCGCTGCCGACGCTGCGGCTCAATCCGGCGGTGAAAGATTTGTTCGCGTTCCGCTACGAGGATTTCTCGCTCGAAGGCTACGAGCCGCACCCGCATATCAAGGCCGCGGTGGCGGTATAATGGCCAATGAACGAACACACTTTCAGCGGCTCGCTGAACTCCGGCTAAGTGAGGCAAAACTATTGTCTCGGGAGCATCAACCATCGGGTGCTTATTATCTGGCAGGATATGCGATCGAATGCGCCCTTAAGGCCGTCATTGCGGCACAGTTCCGAGCGGATGAAATTCCCGATAGGGCACTGGTAAATCGCGTTTACACGCACGATCTCCCAGATTTGGTTAAGTTGGCGGGTTTGGAATCGCAGTTAGACGCCGCGCGCCGAAGCGATTCCGACCTTGATCGACGGTGGTCCATTGTCAAAAATTGGAACGAACAGGCGCGCTATAGCGCTTGGACTGAGGAGCAAGCCGCAGCTATCATCGACGCGATTGATGGCGATGGCCATGCGGAAGGACTGTTTAAATGGCTGACCGCGCGCTGGTAGAGCGAAAGCTCGAAGTCTCAGGAGATCTGGTTAGGCAACTAACGTCCGACGGGGCGCCGTTGCTCGCCGCCTACTGGGAGTGGGGGCAAGAAAAGGAGCGTTGGATTTTCTACCTTGTTCCGAAGTCTACCCAACACGAGAGCGAATTGGTCCGCTCAACTTCAAAAATAATGATTACGCAGCCCTATCGAACTGTATTTTCACTTTCTGATGTTTTTGTAGATGCCAGTCAGATCGAGCGCGCTCGCGCCATTGGTGCTTATCTTCGCAGTTCCGAGGATTTGGGACGGCAATTCGACACTACGTTTACCGGCGGATTTTACTTTGAAAGTGTCGTAGTTGTGTACGTAGCGCCCGAGTTGCGTAAGGCGCACTACGCAGCATAGCAAATCATTTGCCGGACGGTTGGGTGCCCGACGTTATCCTCCTCGCTGCGATTTCCGAGAACGGCGTGATCGGCCGCGACAATGCGCTGCCGTGGCGGCTCAAGTCGGACCTGCAGCATTTCCGCGCGCTGACCCTGGGCAAGCCGGTCATCTTCGGGCGCAAGACCTTTCTGACCCTCGCGCGTCCGCTCAAGGGCCGCACCGTGATCGTGATGAGCCGCGACC
>JASHPW010000042.1 GCA_030037895.1 Xanthobacteraceae bacterium
AGGTCGGGTTTAAGATCGCCGAGGGATATGCGCTCGAGCGCCTTGATCAAGCGCTCATCCACCTTGCCGAGGACCCCCTGATAAATGCGGGTGGAATCGGCGAAGCGATCGCAAACGACCCATTTGCCGGCCTCGAGCGCCGGCAGGATCGTATACCTGACGTGGTCGTCGCGCGCGGCCGCGAACAGCATGGCCTCCGCGTCCGGTCCGAACGGTTTTGCCGCCCCTGACAGCAACACGTGGCGGACGATTTCCGCGCCGGGCGAGCCGCCAGGCTCGCGGGTCAGCAGCACGCCGAGACCCAGGACTTCGAGGCGGGCCGCCAACATTGCAGCCTGGGTCGACTTGCCGGTCCCCTCGCCGCCTTCGAAGGTGATGAACCGTCCTCTCATCTTCGCGTCTCGATCGGACAAGCGCTGTATTGTACCGGCATTGCCCGCCCTATTCTTGTGGCAGTAAGACCATATGAATCAGATAGTTATATATCTATCTTCGTCTCTGTCGCGAAGATGTGGGAGGCAAGATGGTGCTGCCAATGGCCATGGCGGGGCGCACCGTTGGAGCACCGGCCCAAGCGCGATCGATCATAGCCGATCGACGCCGGCCCGAAACAGGCCGATCATCAACTCGGTGGCGGCGTCCATCGCGCGTCCAGTCATGCCGCCGGCGCCCACCTCCTCGGCGGCCTGGAGTGGCACTTCGAGCGCAAGGTTTCCGCCGCGCCACACTTTGAGCTTGCCGATCGCCTGGCCCTTGCGGACCGGAGCAGGCACCGGACCGGTATAGATGAGCCGCGCGACCAGCCGCTCGCCACCGTTGCGCGGCACCATGACCCGGATGGTGCCGCGGGCAATGAGGGGAACATAGCTTAAGTCGCCGCCGAATACCTTGGCCTCGCCGATCGTCTGACCTTCGGCGAACAACACCCGGGACTCGAAGCCGTGAAATCCCCAGTCGAGCAGCTTGCGCGCCTCTTCGGCGCGCTCTTTCTCCGATTTCGCCCCGGCGACCACGACGATCAGGCGCAAATTGTCCGCCACCGCCGAGCCGACGAGGTTGAATCCGGCTTCGGCGGTCTCGCCGGTCTTCAGCCCATCGGCGCCGATGTCCATTGTCAGCAAGGGATTGCGGTTCTGCTGCCGGATGTTGTTCCAGGTGAATTCGCGCGCGGCGAAGTACGGATAGAAGTCGGGGTAAGTCTGGATGATGTGGCGCGCGAGTTCGGCAAGTTCGCGCACGGTGACGCGCAGGTTCGGGTCGGAATAGCCGGTCGAATTGGTGAAGGTCGATTTTTCCAGCCCGATTTCGCGCGCGCGCTTTGTGAGCATGTCGCCGAACGCCGTCTCGCTGCCGGCGAGCGCCTCGGCGATGGCGATACATGCGTCGTTGGCCGAATCGACGATGATGCCGTGAATGAGGTCGTCCAGGCTCACCCGGCTGTGGATGGCGGCAAACATGGTCGAGCCGTGCGACGGCGCCCCGCCCTGGCGCCAGGCGTTCTCGCTGATGGTGAACTCGTCGCTGAGCTTGAGGCGGCCCTGCTTGATTTCGTTGAATACGAATTCGAGCGTCATGAGCTTGGCCAGGCTCGCCGGGGCGACCAGTTGATCGCCGTTCTTCTCGAACAGGACGCTGTCGCTGTCGGGATCGATGAGGATGGCGTTGGGAACGCTGGTCTGGAAGGAATCGTCCTTCTTCGTGGTCAAGCCCTGGGCGGCATAAGCGGTGAGGCTGGCGGCGAACAAAAAAGCCGCCATGGTGCACAGCGTTCTTCCCCGCACCAAGACTCCGTGACGCCCGCTCCGCAAGTACGCCTCCTCTCCGGCGTCCAACCGACGCCGAAGACCAATTTTGTTCCGACCTTCCGGCGCGCAATGGGGCGCGCGCATGGCCGTGATTGCAACGAGGTGAAAATGACGCAGGCGGGAGGGTCAGATCAATAGAGCCCGCGGCCATTGAAGAACTGGTCGGTGCCGTCGAGTCCCCGTGACGGATCGGCATACGACATGGCCCGCATCCCCGCCGGCGCGGGGAAGGCGTCGCCCGCCGACGCACTCGCGAACCGCGCATTGCCTGCCGGAGGCGACGCCAGCTCTTCCGGAATGACCGGGACGCGCGCGGCCGTCCTGATGCGGCCCGGAGCCGGCGCCGGTTCGCCCTGTCGCAACGTCGCCTCCAGGACCCGATCGTCTGATCCTTCGAGTGGAGCGCGGCCGAGATATTCGACCCGCACCCACCCGATGCCATGACCGTAAAAGCCCAAAAGCTGCGCCGCCCTCACCGACACATCGATAATGCGATCGCCGTGATAGGGTCCGCGATCGTTGACCCGGACCACCAGCGAGCGGCCGTCGGCGAGATTGGTGACCCGCGCGTAGCTCGGCAGCGGCAGCGTCGGGTGCGCCGCAGAGATGCCGCCGACGTCGAAGACTTCGCCGTTGGCGGTCAGCCGGCCGTGAAAGTCTTCGCCATACCAGGACGCAAGGCCCACCTCCCGATAGTGCGGGTTGTCTTCCGGCACATAGAGCCGTCCGCCGACGACATAGGGCTCGCCGACCCGGTAGACCCCGCCACCTTTGGGCACCGGCTCGCCGGCATCGACAACACGCGGACTGGCGGAAACCCCGTAGCGCGGATCGATTCTGTTAGCATCGGAGCAATGCGCCAGCAGGAGGCAAAGCGCGGCGCAGGCGCCAATCGGCGCAAACTGTCGTAATGTTGCGCTGGCCCGAGCCCGCATCGTCCCCGATCCCGCCGACAGGTATCAAACCGCAGCATGGTGAGATTGTGGCGAAAAAGAGCTTTACCCCCTCGATAGTGAACGGACTATTGTGTGGCCGCACGCGGCCGCGCGTCCGGCCGGGGTTGCGCTATCGCCGCGAGTCGTTGGAATCGTGTGTCAAACTGTGCATGCACGGGCACTTTCGAGTCCGCTGTCGCGTCGTTGCGGTTTCGTCGGATCGGTCACACATTTCGCGCATAAAATGCGCGCTCCAAGGCGGGGAAATCGAAGACGGAAGGGTGGCCGAGTGGTTTAAGGCACCGGTCTTGAAAACCGGCAGGGGGTTCTGCTCCCTCGTGAGTTCGAATCTCACCCCTTCCGCCACCTTTCGCCCTGTCCGGCTTCGGCTGGCCCGCCATCTGAGCAATTGAAACTACGCTTCCAATCATCGATGCGACCGTGAGCGACCGATTTCACGGTCCCTCCCGCGAAGCGGACAAGCCGCGCTGCAATATGGCAACGGGTTGCCGAAAATCCGAACGATTTGCTTAAACCGGAGAAAGCTTCTTCTCGGTACACACGTGGGGTGCCCTACGCACCAATACCTAGCGAGGACTGAGGAGCCACCATGTACAAACTTGCCATGCGTTTTCTGACGGAAGAGGCGGGCGCCACTGCCATTGAATATGGCCTTATCGCGGCGGGTATCTCGATTGCGATCATCGCCGTCGTGAACGGCCTCGGCACGCAGTTGAACTCGACGTTCACCAGTATTTCCACCCAGCTGAAGTAAGTTCGGTTTGGCAGGTGGCAGTCGAAGTGCCGGCATACCGCCGGCACTGTCCGCTGTTGTGCGGGCTCATATTACCCGTAGCTGCGCTCGTCGGCGATGATCTTGCCGTCGTTGGGCAGGGTGCCGGGCGCGACGAGCTTGACGCGGCCCTTGAGTTTGGTCACCGCTTGCAGGCTCGCCGCGACCGCGGCCTCTAGCCCGCTCGCGGGAGCCGCGCACTCCGCGGCGAGCGTCATTACGTCCTGTTCCGCTTCGCGCGTGACGCAAAGCCGCACCCGTCCGAGGTCGGGATGACGTTTGGCGACGTCGGCAATCTGGCCGGGATGCACGAACATTCCCTTGACCTTGGTGGTCTGGTCGGCGCGCCCCATCCAGCCTTTGATCCGCAGATTGGTGCGCCCGCACGGTGAGCGGCCGGCCAGAACCGCCGAGAGATCGCCGGTGGCGAGGCGGATCATGGGATAATCCGGATTGAACGAGGTAACCACCACCTCGCCCACTTCGCCGTCGGCGACCGGCTCGCCCGTGCCCGGGCGCACGATCTCGACGATAACCGACTCGTTGACCACCATGCCTTCGCGCGCCGGCGTCTCATAGGCGATGACGCCGAGTTCTGCTGTGGCGTAGGCCTGCAGCACCGCCACGCCGCGGGCCGCAAGCTCGGCGTGCAACGACGGCGGCAGCGCCGCCCCGGAGACGAGCGCGCGCTTGATCGACGAGGCGTCCTTGCCCGCTTTCGCCGCCGCATCGAGCAGGATTTTGAGAAAATCCGGCGTGCCGGTGTAGCCGCTCGGTTTAAATCGCACGATCGCCTCCACCTGCTGCTCGGTATTGCCGACGCCGCCGGGAATGACCGTGCAGCCGAGCGCGTGCGCTCCGGATTCGAAAACGAAGCCGCCGGGCGTGAGGTGGTAGGCGAAGCTGTTGTGCACGATGTCGCCGGCGCGAAAGCCGGCGGCGAAGAGAGCGCGCGCGCAATTCCACCAGTCCGTGCCGTGTCCCTCGGGCTCGAAGATCGGGCCGGGCGAGATCAACAGACGCTTGAGCTTTCCCGGCGCGGCCGCGGCAAAGCCGCCGAACGGCGGCCTTGCCTGCTGCCGCTCTTTCAGCTCCGGCTTGCGCAGCACGGGAAGCGCGGCAAACGCGGCGCGCGAGGTGACCGACCGCGGGTCGACGCCGGCAAGCTGCTCGGCCCAGCCCGGCGCATTCATTGCCCACGCGATGATCTCCGGCAGCTTCGAGAATTGCTCGCGCTCGCGCAATTCCGGCGCCCGCGTCTCCAGATCATCGTAGAATTCCGGCATCGGCTCATACCGCGCGCTGCGCGCGGCCCTTCTCGTTCTGCGCCTCGACGGCGTTGCAAGCGGACGCGGTGGCTGTTGCCGCCGCGCTTCGGTCCAATTCCGCAACGCGTAGCCATTGGCGACGGTCGCGAGATTCCCGGCCGCCGGTCCGGACGATGGCCGGTCCCGTCAGCCCACCCGCCGCCTCTTTTGCTCATTCTATCACGTCAGCGGCGTTCCGGTCCGTTCTGAGCCGCATCGCGCAAGACGCAGCAACGGCATTGCCGCGGTGTGAGGCGCACTCTACGAGTCGGATGCCGGCGCTTCTTCCGCCAAACACCAATGTGAACGGCATTCATGACACGGCATTTCGAATTTGGACTGGATACGTTCGGCGACATTACCGCCGGCCCCGACGGCCGGCCGCTGAGCCATGCGCAGGTCATCCGCGACGTCATCGAGGAGGGAATTCTCGCCGACGAAGCGGGCGTCGACGCCTTCGGCGTCGGCGAGCATCACCGCCCCGACTTCGCCATGTCGGCCCCCGAGATCGTGCTTGCGGCCATCGCCGGCCGCACAAAACGCATCCGGCTCGGCTCGGCGGTGACGGTGCTGTCGTCGGATGATCCTGTTCGCGTCTTCGAGCGGTTCTCGACGCTCAACGCCGCCGCGAATGGCCGCGCGGAGGTGACGCTTGGGCGCGGCTCATTCACGGAATCATTTCCGTTGTTCGGGTTTGATCTCTCCCAATACGAGGAGCTGTTCGAGGACAAACTCGGCCTATTCGCGGCGCTGATCAGGCAGGACAAGGTGACCTGGCAGGGCAGCACGCGTGCGCCCCTCACCGACCAGCGCGTCTTCCCGCCGATCGAGGCCGGGCCGCTTACGACCTGGATCGGCGTCGGCGGCAGCCCGGACTCCGTGGTCCGCGCCGCGCGCTACGACCTGCCGCTGGCGCTCGCCATCATCGGCGGCGATCCCGGGCGGTTCCGACCTTATGTGGACCTCTACCACCGCGCCTTTGCGCATGTCGGTCGGCCCGCGCAGGCGATCGCCGTGCACTCGCCCGGCTATGTGGCGGCGACGGACGAACAGGCGTGCGCGGATTTCTGGCCGGCCTACAAGGCCATGCACGACCGCATCGGCGCCGAGCGCGGCTGGCCGCCGCTCGACCGCGCCGCATTCGATCAGGAGGTCGATCGCGGCGCGCTCTATGTGGGCGCGCCGGAAACGGTGGCGCGCAAGATCGCCGCCACCGCGAAGGCGCTCGGCCTCGCGCGCTTCGACATGAAATACAGCGCCGGCACGCTCGCGCATGACAAACTCATGCGCAGCATCGCGCTTTACGCCGGCAAGGTGATGCCGAGGGTGCGCGACTTGCTGGCGTGATCGGGGATCGACTTTCATCGGCATTGATTCGATCATCAAATGATGATAGATCTATGCGCGGAGGAGAAATTTATGCGCACGACGTTGGCGCTTGACGACGCGCAATTGGCCAAGGCGCAAGAGTTCACCGGACTGAAGGAGAAATCCGCTCTCGTTCGCGAGGCGCTCAAAGCCTTGATCGAGCGGGAGGCAGCGCGGCGATTGGCGCGTTTGGGCGGCAGCCAGCCGCGGTTGCGGGCGCCGCGCCGCCGGCGGGCGCCGCGCAAGTGATTCTCGCCGACACCTCGGTCTGGGTGGATCATCTGCGACGACATAATCCGACCCTGACGCAATTGCTTGAAGCCGGAGAGATTCTCGTCCATCCGTTCGTTATTGGCGAATTGTCGCTGGGTCACCTTGCGCCGCGCGATCTCATCCTGGGCGACCTGCACGACTTGCCGCGGGCCGTCGTCGCCTCACATGAAGAAGTGCTGCATTTCATTGGTGAACGCCGGCTGTTCGGGCGGGGCATCGGCTATGTCGATGCGCATCTTCTCGCGGCCACGACATTGACCGAAGGCGCCGCTTTATGGACTCGCGACAAACCTCTGCATCGCATTGCCGACGGATTGGAGCTGGCGGCACGCTGGCCGCTGTGAGCAGCGGCTCTTCGGGCCGCTTACGTCCCCACTAGCCCGAATTGCGGGCTCGACGGTTCGGCGTGGGTGCGCTTGGCGATGCGGCCGGCGAGCCGCGCCAATCGTCCCGCCTCCACGGCCGCGCGCATGCTTCTCGCCATCGTCACCGGATCGCGCGCCTTCGACACCGCGGTGTTGACGAGCACCGCCGCGCAGCCAAGCTCCATGGCGAGCGCGGCGTCGGAGGCGGTGCCGATGCCGGCGTCGAGCACCACCGGCACCGGCGAGCGCGCGCACACAAGCTCGATCAGATGCGGGTTGGAAATACCGAGGCCGGAGCCGATCGGCGAGCCGAGCGGCATCACCGCGGCGGCGCCGGCATCGGCGAGTTTTCTGCAGGTCACCGGGTCTTCGGTGCAATAGGGCAGCACGACAAACCCTTTCGCGACCAGCATGTCCGTTGCGCGCACCAGTTCCTCGACGTCGGGATAGAGGAGTTCGCGGTCGCCGATCACTTCGAGCTTGATCCAGTTGGTGTCGAGCGCTTCGCGCGCCAGCTCGGCGGTGAGCACGGCGTCCTTGGCGGTCTGGCAGCCGGCCGTGTTGGGAAGGAAGCGGACGCGGCCGGCCAACAGGTCGATCAGGCTCTCGTCGTCGCCAGCCAAGCTGATGCGGCGGATCGCGGCAGTGACCATCTCGGCGCCGCTCGCGGCCACGGAATCGAGCATGATCTTGCGATTGGGATAGCCGGCCGTGCCGAGGAGCAGCCGCGAGCGGAATTCGCTACCGGCAATGATCAGCGGATCGGACATTCTCTCACTCCGAATGCTCCCCCTCCCCCTTGTGGGGAGGGGTTAGGTGTGGGGGTCGCGAGACCAGGAAACAGCATTCATGCTCGCGCTTACCTCACCCCCCCGTCCCCACCCTCCCCCACAAGGGGGGAGGGATTGGAAATCGGTTCGCCCCCCGCCCGGAGCAACTCATCTCATCCTCCCTGGCGCGCGCGCACGATCTCGACGTTGTCGCCGGGCTTGAGCGGCGTCGCCGGCCACGCCGCGCGCGGGACCACGGCGCCGTTGAGCGCGACCGCAATGCCGCGTTGGCCAATATCGACAGTCTTCTCAGCCAGCAAGGCCGCAAGCGTGGCGGCCGCGAGCGCTTCGCTTTTGCCGTTCACGTTGATTGTGGACCCGGTCATCGGCGTCTCCAAAATTACTCGGCCGCCTGCGCCGGCAAGAAGCGTTCGAGGCCGAACGGCTTGATGGCCGGCTCGACGACGTCGTCGAGCACGAGGCGGGCCATCGCATCCGCCGTCACCGGCGCCAGGAGGATGCCGTTGCGATGGTGGCCGGTCGCATAGAACAAGCCGTCGAGCGGTCCGCGTCCGAGGATCGGGGCGTCGTCGCGGCTCCCCGGCCGATGGCCGACCCACATCTCGTCGATCAGCAACTCCTCGACCGCGGGCACGGCGCGCCAGGCGGCTTCGAGGAGCGTGAGCATGCCGCCGGCGGTGATCGTGGCGTCAAAGCCCTTTTCCTCGACGGTCCCGCCGACGATCAGCCGGCCGTCGCGCCGTGGCACGAGATAAGCGCCCGGCGCCCACAGGACGTGAGAAAGAAGCGGCGCGGCTGCGTCCATGCGCAGCGCCAACATCTGCCCTTTGACCGGCCGCACCGGCGGCCGCCGGTCCGGCGGCAGCCCGGCGATGCCGCGCGACCAGGCGCCGGCGGCGAGCACGACGCTATCGGCGGCGGCGATCGTGCCGTCTTCGAATCTCACCCCCCGCGCCCGTCCGCCCTGCACGACGATCTCCTCGACCGGCCGATGCTCGTGAATCGTTGCGCCGGCGGCCGCGGCGGCGATGCGCAGCGCCTGCACCAGCTTGCGGTTGTCGACCTGATGGTCCTGCGGGCTGAACAGGGCGCCGGCGATCTTGCCGGCGAGGTGCGGCTCGCGCGCGCGTGTCGCTGCGGGCGACAGCCATTCGAGCGGCAGATCGAGCCGGCGCTGAAACTCCAATCGCTGCGCGATCTCGGCCTGGTCGTCCGCGGTCAAGGCAAGAACGAGCGTGCCCTCTTGCCGCAATTCCACGTCGATACCGCTCGCGCGCCGAAGCTCTTCGGCAAAGGCCGGCCAGCGCGCCTGGCTGTCGCGGCCGAGCGCCACCAGCGCCTCTTCCCCAGGCTCGGCTTCGCAGCAAGCCGCGAGCATGCCGGCGGCGGCGTGGCTCGCCCCCGACCCGGCCTGGCCGCGGTCGAAGACCGTGACCGTGGCGCGGCCGGCGAGCCGCCAGGCAATGCCCAGGCCGATGACGCCGGCGCCGATGATGGCAATGCGCGGACGCTTGGCGATGGCGGAAGTGGGATCGGTCAATGCGGCTCCCTTCGCTGGTATGATCCAGACAGGTTCGACGGGTGTGATCTCAGCCGCCGACACATCCGCGCATCTACGCGTTCGTCGCGGCACCCCTGGCCGTCAGCCTTGATGATGGTGGTTTTCATGCGCCGCGACAAGGGCGCGGGGGCTTTACCCTTTGGCCGTGCTCGTGACCGGGGCTTTGGCCTGCGCCTTCGCCACAGCGTCGAATTGCATCAGCCGCTCAAGAAGCGGCTCCATGTCCTTGAGCGGTATCATGTTCGGGCCGTCCGAGGGGGCGCGGTCGGGGTCCTGGTGAGTCTCGATGAAGAGGCCGGCAATGCCAACGGCGACGGCCGCACGCGCCAAGACCGGCACGAATTCGCGCTCGCCGCCGGAAGATGCCCCCTGCCCGCCCGGCTGCTGCACCGAATGGGTCGCATCGAAGATCACCGGCGCGCCGGTCTTGGCGAGCACCGGCAGCGCGCGCATGTCGGCGACGAGCGTGTTGTAGCCGAAGGAGACGCCGCGCTCGGTGACGAGCACGTTGCCATTGCCGGCGCCAACGATCTTTTCCACGACGTTGGCCATGTCCCAGGGCGCGAGGAACTGACCCTTCTTGACGTTGATGGCGCGGCCGGTGGTGGCCGCGGCGACAAGGAGGTCGGTTTGCCGGCAGAGAAAGGCCGGAATCTGCAACGCGTCGACGACCTCGGCGACGCGCGCGCACTGGCCCGGCTCGTGCACGTCGGTGAGAACCGGCACGCCGAGCGTCTCCCGCAGCTCGGCGAAGACCGGCAGCGCCCTGTTGAGCCCGAGCCCGCGCGGGCTCGCGGCGCTGGTGCGGTTCGCCTTGTCGAACGAGGTCTTGTAGACGAGGCCGATGCCGCGCCGCGCCGCGATCTCCTTGAGCGCCGCAGCGGTCTCCAGCGCATGCGCCCGGCTTTCCAGCGCGCAAGGCCCGGCGATCAGGGCGAGCGGCAACGCGTTGCCGAAGCGCACCTTGCCCACGGCGACGATGGAAGTCGGACCGGCTGTCATTCGCTTGTCGGCTTCATCGGAGGCGACCATGACCATCCGGCGTCCGAGGGTCAACACCACCGTCGGCGCGGCGCGGTCAGGTCACGCCGACAAATCCGTCGGGCTTCGCCACCTTCGAGACAAACTACACCAGCCGACTCTGCTCCACCGCCGCGCCGATGAACGAGGCGAACAGCGGGTGCGGCGCAAACGGCCGCGATTTCAGCTCGGGATGGAATTGCACGCCGATGAACCAGGGATGATCGTCGTACTCGATGATCTCCGGCAACAGGCCGTCGGGCGACATGCCGGAGAAGCGCATGCCGTGCTGCGCCAGACGGTCCTTGTAGGCGGTGTTGACTTCGTAGCGGTGGCGGTGGCGCTCGGAAATCTCGGTGGCGTGATAGATCTCGGCGACGCGGCTGCCGCGTTGCAGCACGGCGGGATAGGCGCCGAGCCGCATGGTGCCGCCGAGATCGCTGCCGAGCCCGTGCTTCTGCAGCTCGTTGTCTTTCATCCATTCCGTCATCAGGCCGACGACCGGCTCGCGCGTCGGGCCGAACTCGGTCGAGCTCGCCTGCTCAATGGCGCAGAGGTTTCGCGCCGCCTCGATCACCGCCATCTGCATGCCGAAGCAGATGCCGAAATAGGGCACATGGCGTTCGCGCGCGAAGCGGGCGGCGCGGATTTTTCCCTCGCTGCCGCGCCGGCCGAAACCGCCCGGCACCAGGATGCCGTCGACATGCTCGAGGAACGGCGTCGGATCCTCGTTCTCGAACACCTCGCTCTCGATCCAGTCGAGATTGACCTTGACCTTGTTGGCGACGCCGCCGTGGGAGAGCGCCTCAATCAGCGATTTGTAGGCGTCCTTCATGCCGGTGTACTTGCCGACAATGGCGATGGTCACGTCGCCTTCCGGGTTGCGGATGCGCTCGTTGATGAGACGCCAAGTGGCGAGATCGGGCTCCGGCGGGGACTCGATGCCGAAGGCGGCGAGCACCTCGCTGTCGAGGCCGGCGGCGTGATAGGCCTCGGGCACGGCATAGACGTTGTCGACGTCGCGCGCCTCGATCACGGCGCTCTCGCGCACGTTGCAGAACAAAGCAAGCTTGCGCCGCTCGCCGTCCGGGATCGGCCGATCGGTGCGGCAGAGCAGGATATCCGGCTGGATGCCGATGGCGCGCAGCTCGCGCACCGAGTGCTGCGTCGGCTTGGTCTTGAGTTCGCCGGCGCTCGGGATGAACGGCATCAGGGTGAGATGGATGTAAAGCGCATGGTTGCGCGGCAGATCGTTGCCGAGCTGGCGGATTGCCTCGAAGAACGGCAGCCCCTCGATGTCGCCGACCGTGCCGCCGATCTCGCACAAGACGAAATCGAAGCCCTCATTGCCCGCGCGAATGAAATCCTTGATGGCATTGGTCACATGCGGGATGACCTGGATGGTGGCGCCGAGATAGTCGCCGCGCCGCTCCTTCATGAGAATTTCCTGATAGATGCGGCCGGTGGTGATGTTGTCCGCGCGCGTTGCCGGGCGTCCGGTAAAGCGCTCGTAATGGCCGAGATCGAGGTCGGTCTCCGCGCCGTCGTCGGTGACGAAGACCTCGCCGTGCTGATAGGGCGACATCGTGCCCGGGTCGACGTTGAGATAGGGATCGAGCTTGCGCAGCCTCACCTTGTAGCCACGCGCCTGCAGGAGTGCGCCGAGCGCCGCCGAAGCGAGACCCTTGCCGAGTGAGGAAACCACGCCGCCGGTGATGAAAATGTACCGCGCCATGGGACTTAACCTCTAGCGCGGATCACACGATTCGGCGAGCGATTTTCGCGAATGGCGGCCGCGCGCGTTGTGCTATAATCTCGAAAAACTGTGGAGCTACAGTTAGTTCCAACATAATCATAACGTCGTACCGCAGCTCCTATTGCGATTGCGGCACCTGCGGTCCGCCGGGCGCCGGGCTGGGCGGAGCCGGGGCGTTCGCCGACGGTGCGTTGCCGCGCAATTGGTCGAGAACGCCATGGCCGCCTTGGCTGAGCGGCGCAGCCGGGGCGCCGCCCGCGCCGATCGGCGCCTCGACCGGCGCGGGCGTGTTCACGATCGACGCCGGCTTGCGGCTGAGGCCGGCAAGCCACGACAATGCCAAGCTGGTGACGAAGAAACCCACGGCGAGCAATGCCGTCGTGCGCGTGAGCACGTTCGCCGTGCCGCGGCCGGTCATGAAGCCGCTGGTGGAACTGATGAGTCCGCCACCCTCCGATTTTTGCAGCAGCACGACCCCGATCATGGCGAGGACGAGCATCAGGTGGATGACGATCACGACAGTCAGCATCGATGATGTTCCGCTTGCGGCCGCGGTCGGCTTCGGCCCGCCGCCGCCGTGCGTCATATAGGGATTGGTGCGCGTCTCTACATGATCGGCTGTGGATTTTCTATGGCGGTTGATCCTCTCCCGCTATGTTTCACCGCGCCGGCGCGGATGAAAGTTCATCGATAAACCTCGGCGATGGCCAGGAATTCCTCGGCCTCGAGGCTGGCGGCGCCAATAAGAGCGCCGTCGACGTTCTCACCCGTCAATAGCTGTCTCGCATTCTCCGCCTTTACCGAGCCGCCATAGAGGATACGGATCCCCTCTCCTGCATCGCCGTAGCGCGAAGACAGCCGCCGGCGAATGAAACGGTGCATGGAGCCGATATCGCCGGGTGTCGGCGTGCGTCCGGTGCCGATCGCCCAGACCGGCTCGTAGGCGACGACGAAATTCCCCGCATCCTCCGGAAGCGAGCCGTCGAGCTGCGCGCCGACCACGGCGAGCGCCCCTCCGGCGTCGCGAGCGGCGCGCGCCTCTCCCACGCACACGATAGCGGTGAGGTCGGCGCGCCGCGCCGCGTGCGCCTTTGCGCGCACCATCGCGTCGGTCTCACCATGATCCTGGCGCCGCTCGGAGTGGCCGACGATGACGGCGACCGCGCCGGCATCAGCCAGCATCTCCGCGGAAATGTCGCCGGTGTGCGCGCCGCAAGGTTCGGCATGGCAATCCTGTCCGCCAATGGCGATCCGCGATCCGCGCGCGCGCGCGGCAAAGCCGGCGAGGAGCTGAGCCGGCGGACATACCAAGATATCGATATTTGCCGGCAGGCCGGCCGCAGCAGCGATCATCTTGTCCAACTCGGCGCGTGCAGCGCCAAGCCCGTTCATTTTCCAATTGCCTGCGACCAGCGGGCGGCGCGCTCTCATCTTGGCCCCGGTAGCTCGCGTGAGCGACCAAGAGCCGGTAGCAGACCGATTGCATGCGGAAAAGGGGCGTTTTGCCAAGAAATCCGGTCGGTTGCCGCAGAACGCGGCCCTCCCTATGATGCGCGCCGCTCGCGCTCGGCGATCCCCGCCGGCATCACTCCCGCGTGTGGACCAAATGCTTCGAGGTATCCGCAAAGCCTCCGCGAATTGGCTCGGTCGCACCGTGATGGGCGTGGTCATGGGCCTTCTCGCCGCGAGCTTCGCGATCTGGGGTATCAACGACATCTTTCGCGGCTTCGGCCGCTCCACGCTCGCCAAGATCGGCGGCATCGAGATTCCGATCGACCTCTTCCGCCAGACCTACGACGAGCGACTGCAGCAGGTCGAACGCCAGCTCGGCCATCCGCTTTCGCCCGAACAGGCGAACGCACTCGGCCTCGATCGCCAGGTGCTCGGCGAAATGATCACCGAGGCCGGTCTCGACCAGCGCGCGCGACAGATGCGTCTCGGCATTTCCGATGCCGAGATCGTGCGGCGCATCACCTCCGATCCGACTTTCCACGGTCCGACCGGCAAGTTCGACCGCGGGCGGTTTGAGATGCTTCTGCGCAATGCCGGCTATTCCGAGCAGCGCTTCGTCGCCGAGCAGCGGCAGGTGATGCTGCGCCGGGAGATCATCGATTCACTCTCCGGCGAGCTCCCCGTGCCCAAGGCATGGCTCGAAGCCATCAACCAGTTCCAACATGAGGAGCGCAGCGTCGAGTACGTGGCGCTCGGCCCGGCGCAGGCGGGCGAGGTTCCGCAACCGACTGCCGAAGAGCTCAACAAGTACTTCGACGCGCGCAAAATCCTGTTCCGCGCGCCGGAATATCGCAAGATCGTGACCGTCCAGCTCACGCCGACGGATCTCGCGAAATGGATGGAAATTCCCGCGGCGGACATCAAACGCGCCTTCGACGAGCAGCGCAGCCGCTACATCACGCCGGAGCGGCGGCGCGTCGAGCAGATCGTGTTTCCCACCATGGCCGAGGCAGAGGCCGCGGCCGCGCGCATCACGACCGGCCTCAGCTTTACGGCGCTTGCCGCCGAACGCGGCCTCAAGGAGCAGGATATCGACCTCGGCGTAGTGCCGAAATCGGAGATCATCGATCCGGCGGTCGCCGCTGCGGCGTTCGCTCTCAAGGAGAACGAGGTGAGCGCGCCGATCGCCGGGCGCTTTGGTGCGGTGCTGGTGACCGTCACCAAGATCGAGCCCGAGGAGACAAAATCGCTGGCCGACGTGGCGCCGCAAATCCGCAACGACATCGCGGCGGAGCGCGCCAAGGCCGAGGTCCAGAACCTCCACGACCAGATCGAGGACGCGCGCGCCGGCGGCAGCACGCTGGAAGAGGCGGCGCAAAAGGCGAAGCTGCCGGTCGTCACCTACGATGCGCTCGATCGCTCCGGCCGCGATCCAAGCGGCAAGCTCGTCACCAATCTTCCGCATGCCGGCGATGTCATCAGCGCCGCCTTTGCCTCTGATGTCGGCGTCGATAACGACCCGATCGAGGCCGACGGCGGTTACGTCTGGTATGATGTGGTCAGCATCACGCCGGCGCGCGACCGGACGCTTGACGAAGTCAAAGATCAGGTGGAACAGCGCTGGCGGGATGACGAGGTGGCGTCGCGGCTGAAGGCGAAAGCGGCCGACCTCCTGGATAAGCTCAAGAACGGCAATTCACTCGACGCCGTCGCCAAGGCCAATGATCTCCAAGTCGAAACGGCGGACAAGCTCACACGCGCCAAGGCCGGCGCAACCCTGTCGGCGACGACGATCGCCTCGATCTTCCACACCGCCAAGGATTCTTTCGGCAGCGCGGCGGGGGATAAGCCCACGGAATGGATCGTGTTTCGCGTGACCGACGTGACCGTGCCGAAGCTTGACGCGAACGCGTCCGACGGCAAACACATCGCCGAGACGGTGCAGCGCCGGCTGAGTGATGATGTCTTCAGTCAATACGTGACCTGGCTCCAGGGCGATCTTGGCACCAGCGTCAATCGGGCGGCTCTGGCCCAAGCTTTGGGCAACGGCGCGCCGGACACCAACTGAATGCAGATCGAGCCGTCGGCCGCAGCGTTCGCCGCGCGCTATGCGGCCGGCGGGCCGCAGGCCGTGTGGACGACGCTGGTCGCCGACCTGGAAACCCCGGTTTCCGCCTTTCTCAAGATCACCGGCGCAAAGCCCACGAGTTCATCGCTGAGCTTTCTCTTCGAGTCGGTCGAAGGCGGCGAGGCGCGCGGACGCTATTCGATCATCGGGCTCAAGCCGGACGTGATCTTCCGCGCCAACGGCCGGCGCGCGGAGATCAACCGCGCGCCGCAGCGTGATCCCGATGCCTTCATGCCGACGCCCGAGGCGCCGCTTTCGGCGTTGCGCACCCTCATTGCCGAGAGCCGCATCGCGCTGCCGGACATATTGCCGCCGATGGCGGCCGGAATCTTCGGCTATCTCGGCTACGACACGGTGCGGCTGATCGAGGATTTGGCGACGCCGGGCCGCGATCCGATCGGCATTCCGGACGCGCTCCTCATCCGGCCCACGCTGGTGATCGCCTTCGATGCCGTCGAAGACACGATCACGATCGTCACGCCGGTGCGGCCGCAGGCCGGAGTGACCGCGACGGCGGCGCTGGCGCGGGCGGTCGAGCGCCTGTCGGCCGTGGTCGGCGCGCTCGACCGGCCGCTCGACAAATTGTCCATTGAGGCCGACACCGGCCCGCTCCAAGTGGCGCCGCGCTCGAACACGACGGCGGACGAATTCAAGCGCATGGTGTTGCGCGCCAAGGAGTACATCGCCGCCGGCGATATCTTTCAGGTCGTGCTCTCGCAGCGCTTCGAGGCGCCGTTCCCGCTGCCGCCGTTCGCGCTCTATCGCGCTTTGCGGCGCGTCAATCCGTCGCCCTATCTGTTCTTCCTCGATTTCGGATCCTTCGCGGTCGCCGGTTCGAGCCCTGAAATCCTGGTCAAGGCGAGCCGCGGCATGGTCACGGTCCGTCCGATCGCGGGCACGCGCCGGCGCGGCGCCACCCCGCACGAGGATGCGGCGCTTGAGGCGGAGTTGCTCGCCGATCCCAAGGAACGCGCCGAGCATCTCATGCTGCTCGATCTCGGCCGCAACGATGTCGGCCGCGTCGCCGAGATCGGCACGGTCGAGGTTACCGACCAGTTCTTCATCGAGCGCTACAGCCAGGTGATGCACATCGTCTCCAACGTCGAAGGCCGGCTGCGCAAGGACCGCGACGTGCTCGATGCGCTCGCCGCCGGCTTTCCCGCCGGCACCGTCTCCGGTGCGCCCAAGGTGCGCGCGATGCAGATCATCGACGAGTTGGAGAAGGAGAAGCGCTCGCTTTACGCCGGCTGCGTCGGCTATTTCTCCGCCGGCACGGAGATGGACACCTGCATCGTGCTGCGCACGGCGCTGATCAAGGACGGCGTCATGTACGTGCAGGCCGGCGCCGGCATCGTCGCCGATTCCGATCCGGACTTCGAGCAGCAGGAATGCATCGACAAGGCGAAGGCGCTGTTCCGCGCCGCGGAGGAAGCCAAACGCTTCGCCAGCGCCACCGGCCGTGGGCAGTAGGAGCAGTCGCTTGAGCGACGTGACACCCGCCGAGATCGTATCTTTCTGGCGCGATGCCGGTCCCGACAGGTGGTGGGAGAAGGACGAAGCCTTCGACCGGACGATCTGATCGAGATTTCTCGCGATTCACGAGGCGGCGGCGCGCGGCGAACTCGCGGTATTCGAAGAAAGCGCGGAAAGCGCGCTGGCGCTTGTGATCTTGCTCGACCAATTTCCGCGCAACATGTTCCGCGGCAGTCCGCGCGCCTTCGCGACCGACCCGTTGGCGCGCGCCGCGGCAAGCCGGGCGCTTGCCCGCGGCTTCGACCAGGCGACCGACGCAACGATGCGGACGTTCTTTTATATGCCATTCATGCATTCCGAGTTCATTGCCGATCAGGATCGCTGCGTGCGACTCTACGAGGCGTTGGGCGATGCGGAGCGGTTGAAACACGCAACCGTGCATCGCGACATCATCGCGAGATTCGGACGCTTTCCGCATCGAAACCGCACGCTCGGCCGCGATGCCACGCCCGATGAACTGGAATTTCTCAACGGTGGCGGATTCGCAGGATAGCGGCGTCGATAGAGGAAAGTCCATGCCGGCGCCGGAAGACGCGGACAGTCGTTTGGGTTAGCGCGGCCCCCAGTGGGGATCGACTCATGCGCCGGGGGGCCAATCATGACACGCCGCGGTGGACGTCGTTTTGCAAAGGACGATGGAACCAGCCGCCGGTCTTCACCGTTTGTCCTCGCAGCGCCCGGCCTCCCCCGGGCCGGACCGGCTCGCATTGGGGTTTCCAATCGACCGAATGAGAGGTGATCCGTGAACAAGGTCAGAAGCCTCGAGCGCTCCAAGAAGGATCCTGAGCGGCTCGATACGCCGACCGATCTGTCGCCCAATGCCGTCCGCGAGCTTGCGGCCAAGCTCAACGTCATCCTGGCCGACGCTTTTGCCCTTTACCTCAAGACCAAAAACTTCCATTGGCACGTCAGCGGCCCGCACTTTCGCGATTATCACCTCCTCCTTGACGAGCAGTCGGAACAGATTTTCGCGACCACCGACGAGGTCGCCGAGCGCGTGCGCAAGATCGGCGGCACCACGTTGCGCTCCATCGGCCATATCGCGAAGCTGCAAAGCATTGAGGACAACGATGCCGATTTTGTCGCGGCCGAGGAAATGCTGCGCGAATTGATGAACGACAACAAGACGATCGCCGCGTCCATGCGCGAATGTCATGAGCTTGCGGACAAGCACGAAGACGCGGCGACCGCCGGCCTCCTCGAAAACTTCATCGACGAGACCGAGAGGCGTACTTGGTTCCTGTTCGAGGCGAGCCGCAGCGGCGACGCCTCGGGCCATTGATCGCCACTTGGGCGGCCTGCCTCTGACCCGTCGCCGCGGCCGACGGCGTCTGATAGAGCTTTCCCGCTTCATTGCGGGACCGCTCTCATGACCCCATCGCGCGATATTGCCCGGCTCCTCGAAATCATGGCGGCCTTGCGCACGCCCAAGACCGGGTGCCCGTGGGATTTGGCGCAGAACTTTGCGACCATCGCGCCCTATACGCTCGAGGAGGCCTATGAAGTCGCCGACGCCATCGCGCGCGACGATCTCGCCGACCTCGAGGAGGAGCTGGGCGATCTCCTCCTGCAGGTCGTTTTCCACGCCCGCATGGCCGAGGAACAGAGCGCCTTCGATTTCGGCGACGTGGTCGAGACCATCACCGCAAAGCTCATTCGCCGGCATCCGCATGTTTTTTGCGACGCGCGCTCGCACGATCCGCGGGCGGTGGAGGGCCTATGGGAGCGGATCAAGGCGCAGGAGAAGGCCGCCCGCAGCCGCTCCTCGGACTCGCGCCATGACGGCGCCTTGGCCGGCATACCGGTCGCCCTGCCCGCGCTTACCCGCGCGCTGAAGTTGCAGCAAAAGGCCGGCAAGGTCGGTTTCGACTGGAACGACGCGCGCGCGGTGCTGCGCAAGGTTCGCGAGGAGGCCGACGAGATCGAGGCCGCGCTCGATGGCGGCACAGGTGCGGCGGACGCGCCGTCCGCACCGGGCGTAGCGGACGCGGCGGCCGAAGTCGGCGATCTTCTGTTCGCGGCCGTGAATCTCGCCCGCCACCTGCACGCCGATCCGGAAGCGCTGCTACGACAGACCAACAAAAAGTTCGAGCGCCGTTTTGCAGCGATCGAGCGCGCGCTCGCAGAGCGCGGCAAGGCGCCGCGGGATGCAACGCTCGCCGAGATGGATGCGCTGTGGGAGGACGCCAAGGCGCGAGAATAGCCTCTTTGTCATTCCATCCTCTCACGCCCAGCGTGGAGGATAAGTCAATGTGCGCCGAACTTCTCCCTCACCATATTCGCCTTCTCGGCATTGGCGCGCACGGTCATGGCGATACGGCCGGTTTTGTCGTCCATCGCCTTATGGATCACTTCAGTGTGGCGGTAGAGCCAGCTCAGCCCGGCGCCGTCAGCGGCGTCGAGACGAAGTTCGACGAGCACGCGCTCGGCGGCGAGCTCGGCCTCGATGGCGGCGGAGAGCACCGCGATTCCCTCCCCGGTCAACGCCGAAACCAGCACCGGGCGTTTCGGCGCGCGGCGTTCGGCGAGGTTTTCGAGGCGTCGCCGCGCGTCGGCGTCGAGCCGGTCAATCTTGTTCCATACTTCGATCAGCGCCCGCTTGCGGTCTTCCTTGTTGTGCGGATCGATGCCGAGCTCGCGCAGGATCTTTTCCACGTCGTGCAATTGCGCCTCGGTGTCTTCGTGCGCGGCATCGCGCACGTGCAAAACCACGTCGGCCTCGATCACCTCTTCGAGCGTGGCGCGGAACGCCGCGATCAGCATGGTCGGCAGATCGGAAATGAAGCCGACCGTGTCGGAGAGGATCATGCGGGCGCCGTGCGGCAAGGCGACCGCGCGCAGCGTCGGATCGAGCGTCGAGAACAGCATGTCCGCGGCGGCGACGCTCGCCCGCGTCATGCGGTTGAACAGCGTCGATTTGCCGGCATTGGTGTAGCCGACGAGCGCTACGGTCGGATAGGGCACGCGGCGGCGGCTCTCGCGGTGCAGTTCGCGCGTGCGCTTCACTTTGGCAAGCTCGGCTTCGATCTTGGCGAGGCGTTCCTCGATCATGCGGCGGTCGGCTTCGAGCTGGGTCTCGCCCGGCCCGCCGAGAAAGCCGAAGCCGCCGCGCTGTCGCTCGAGATGGGTCCAGGATCGCACCAGCCGGCCTTTCTGATAGGTCAGATGCGCATGCTCGACCTGCAATGCGCCCTCGCGCGTGCGCGCGCGCCGTCCGAAGATCTCCAGAATGAGCCCGGTGCGGTCGAGCACTTTGGCATTCCAGGCCTTCTCCAGATTGCGCTGCTGCACCGGCGAGAGCGCGCAGTCCATCACCACGATGCCGGCCGCGAGCGTTTTGACGAGACCGGCGATCTCTTCGACCTTGCCCGTGCCGAGATAGGTCGCCGGCCTGAGCGCGTTGAGCGTGACCGTGCCGGATTGCCCGACATCGAGGCCGATGGCTTGAGCAAGCCCAACCGCCTCGTCGAGCCGCGCCGCCGCCGGACGCGCGGCTGACGCCGCCTTTGCCGGTGCGCGTCGGAGCACCGGCTCAATGACGAGCGCGCGCCCGGTCGCCGAGCCGGTAAGACCGCCCCCCTTTCTCCCCCCGCTGGCGGGGGAGAATGGGACGGAGGCGCGCGTGTCGCGACGGCGCGGCTCCAATCAAACCTTTTCCGCGGCCGGCGCGTCTTCGGCGCCTTCGAACAGCTGGACGGGGTGACCGGGCATGATGGTCGAGATGGCGTGCTTGTAGACAAGTTGCGAATGCCCGTCGCGGCGCAACAGCACGCAGAAATTATCGAACCACGTCACCACGCCTTGCAGCTTCACGCCGTTCACCAGGAAGATGGTGAGCGGTATCTTGTTTTTGCGGACGTGATTGAGAAACGTATCTTGCAAGTTTTGTGCGCGGTCGGCTGCCATGGCCGTTGTTTCCGTTCTTGTACCGCGGGCCCTTGCCCCGCGGGTCTTTTCTTGCCGCCCCGCCCTCCGTCCCCGATGGTGGAGGAAGGAGGACAGGGGTGGGTTGAGCACAGCAACCCCACCGCAAACCGCACGTCCACACGATGGGCTTTGCTGCGCTCAACCCATTCTACAGGTTTGTTTTGCCCGCCTTATCCTCGGCCGGCGCAGTCAACTATTAGAGGCTACTGGCGGAGGCGATGCAAGCCCCGGTTCGGAGCAAAATCGGAGCCGAAACCGCGATTTTGCCCGCTTACCCCGATCTCGCCAACTCATCCCGCCTCCGCATAGCGATGAAACTCGCGCCGCAGCGCCATCGCCACCGGGCTGGGCCTGCCGTCGCCCCAGAGTAAACGTGTGATCACAGTTTGCCACCGCGGGCGTTGCGTTTACGCACGCAACGCGTCCGCGCACCGTCTTGCATTGCGCTTTCCGACATTTATATTGCTACCCATATCATGCGACCCATAAATATTGTCAAAATGAAAACGACGCTTGACATTTCCGATCCGCTGTTGCGCGACGCCCGCAAGATCGCCGCCCGCGATGGGACGACCCTGCGGGCTCTGGTTGAGCAGGGTCTCCGCCACGTTGTCGCGCTCAACAACAAACGGCACCGGACATTTCGATTGCGCCAAGTGACCTTCAAGGGACGTGGCTTGCGACCCGAACTGCGCGAAGCAAGCTGGGAGAGAATCCGCAACCTCGCCTATGGACTCCCCGACGAGTGATTGCCGTCGATACCAACATCCTTGTCTACGCCCACCGCGAAGAAGCCGTCTTTCATTCGATTGCTGCGGCACGGCTCGCGGACCTCGCGAAAGGTCGCGAGCCGTGGGCGATTCCCTGGCCTTGTATCCATGAATTCCTTGGCATCGTCACTCATCCTCGTGTTTATGATCCACCAACTCCAATGGATGTGGCGCTTGACGCGGTGAATGGCTGGCTCGAAGCCCCCACATTGGTTCTGCTCGCCGAAGCCGAGGGATATTGGCCGCGCGCGCAATCGCTGATCGTGGCGGCGAGAATTGTAGGACCGCGGGTTCACGACGCGCGGATCGCCGCAATCTGCCTCCAATATGGTGTCCGCGAGTTCTGGTCTGCGGACCGCGACTTCAGCCGTTTTCCCGAATTGAAGGTAATCAATCCGCTGATTGGCTGAAGACGCTCATGGCGGTTCATCCCGCCTCCGCATAGCGATGAAACTCGCGCCGCAGCGCCATCGCCACCGGGCCGGGCTTGCCGTCGCCGATGGTGCGGCCGTCGATGCTGATTACCGGCAAAACGATCTGGCTCGCCGCCGTGCCGAAGGCCTCGCGCGCGGCATAGGCTTCCGCGAGCGTGAATGGCCGCTCCTCGAGGCGAAGTCCTTGCGCCTTGATGACGTCGAACAGGACCGACCGGGTAATGCCGCGCAGGATGGCGTGATCGGCCGGCCGCGTGACGACGGTGCCGGCGGGCGTGACGATCCAGGCATTCGTCGCAGCGCCTTCGGTCACGGCGCCGTCCTTGTCGACGAACCAGGCGTCGCGGGCGCCCTGCTCGATCGCCGCCTGCCGCGCCAGCACGTTGGGCAGAAGGCCGATCGACTTGATGTCGACCCGGCCCCAGCGGTTGTCCGGCACGCTGACGACGGCGATGCCTTTGCCGGCCAGCGCCTCGTTGCGCGCTCTGTCGAGCGCGCGCGCCGTCACCACCACGCTCGGCGCCACCTCCGGCGCCGGAAACGCGTGGTCGCGCCGCGCTACCCCGCGGGTGACCTGCAGGTAGACGATGCCGTAGCCGACGCGGTTTTTTGCAATCACCTCGCGCAGCACGACGCCGAGCGCGGCGAGCGACATCGGCACGCGGATGCGCAATTCGGCGAGCGAGCGTTGCAGCCGCGCCAGGTGGCGGCGCTCATCGATGAGCCGCCCTCCGCGCACCTCGCAGACTTCATAGACGCCGTCGGCGAACTGGTAGCCGCGATCCTCGATATGGATCGTGGCGCCGCGCATCGGCAGGTAGCGGCCGTTGACATAGGCGATCCGGCTCATCGGACGACAGCGGACGGATGACAGACGACGGAAAACAGCGGACAGACGACAGAAGACGGAGAACGGATGGCGCCGGAACTTCCTATCTGTCCTCTGTCGTCTGTCATCCGTCGTCCGCCCTCAGTCGATTCCCAACGCCTTGAGCTTGCGGTGCAGCGCCGAGCGCTCCATGCCGACGAATTCGGCGGTGCGCGAAATATTGCCGCCGAAGCGATTGATTTGCGCCAGGAGATATTCGCGCTCGAACACTTCACGCGCCTCGCGCAAGGCGAGACTCATGAGGCGCTCGCCGCCGTTGCTGTTCGGCATCGCAGGAATCATGGTACCGACGTCCGCCGGCAGCATCGACGCCGTGATGACGGCATCCGGATCGCCGCCGGCGAGAATCATCAGCCGCTCGACGTTGTTGCGCAGTTGCCGCACGTTGCCGGGCCAATCGTGCGACTGCAGCACGGCGAGCGCATCGGCGCCGATCCTGCGTTTGGGCAGTCCGGTGGTGTGCGAAATCTGCGTCATGAAATATTCGACGAGTTCGGGAACGTCCTCGCGCCGCTCGGCGAGCGACGGCACGCGGATCGGCACCACGGACAGCCGATGATAGAGGTCCTCGCGGAATTTTCCGGCCGCGATGTCGGCCTCGATATTGCGGCTGGTGGAGGAGACGATGCGCACATCGACCGTGACCTTGGTGCTGCCGCGCACGCGCTGAAAGGTCTGGTCGACCAGCCCGTGCAGAATCTTGCTCTGCGTCTCGCGCGGCATCTCGGCGATCTCGTCGATGAACAACGTGCCGCCATGGGCCTCCTCGAGCGCGCCGACCCTGCGGCTTTGCGTGCCGTTTCCCGCTTCGACGCCGAACAGCTCCACCTCCATGTGCTCCGGCGTGATGGCGGCGGCGTTGATCACGACGAACGGTCCGTTGGCGCGCTCGGAGAGCGCGTGAATGGTGCGGGCGGTAAGTTCCTTGCCGCTGCCCGGGGGCCCGACGATGAGGACCCGACTGTTGGTCGGCGCCACTTTCTCAATTGTCAGCCGCAGCTGATTGATGGCGGACGAGTGGCCGATGAGCGTGGCGGCGAGCGGGGTGATCTGCTTGAGTTCCTTCACCTCGCGCTTGAGCCGCGAGTTCTCCAGCGCCCGTTCGGCGACGAGGATCAGCCGATCGGCCTTGAAGGGCTTTTCAATGAAGTCATAAGCGCCGCGCTTGATGGCCGATACCGCGGTCTCGATGTTGCCATGGCCGGAGATCATCACGATCGGCAATTCGGGATGATCCTGCTTGAGCGCATCGAGCAGTTGCAGGCCGTCAAGCCGGCTGCCCTGCAGCCAGATATCGAGGAACACGAGGTTGGGGCGGCGGGCGACGACGGCGGCAAGCGCCGCGTCGCCGTCGGCCGCCGTCCGGGTGCCGTGGCCCTCGTCCTGCAGGATGCCGGCGACCAGCTCGCGGATGTCGGCCTCATCGTCGACGATCAGAATATCGGACGCCATGGTCAGACCGCCGCCTTGCGCAGTTCTGCCGACTCGGCGTCGATCGGCTCGGCCGTAAAGCGCAATTGCATCCACGCGCCGCGGGCGCCGGCGACTTTTTCCGACGCGTCGCGCAGCTCGATATGCCCGCCATGCTCTTCGAGAATGCGGCCGACAATGGCGAGCCCGAGCCCGGTGCCCTTCTCGCGCGTCGTCACGTAAGGTTCGAGCAGGCGGGCGCGGTTGTCCTTGGGAAGGCCGACGCCGTTGTCGATCACGTCGATCACCACTTCCTTGCCGTCGCGACACGCGCTCACCGTGATGCGGCCGCGTCCGAGCGCGGCGGGCGGCACCGCGCCAATCGCTTCGGTCGCGTTTTTGATGATGTTGGTGAGCGCCTGAGAAATCAGCCGTCGATCGAAGCGCGCCGGCATATTCTCCGCCGGCAGCTCGACCTCGAAGTCGATGTCCGGATGGCCGACGCGCATCAGGAAGACGACCTGACGCACGGTGTCGGCCACGTCTTCGGCGGCGATGACGGGCTTGGGCATGCGCGCGAAGCGCGAGAATTCGTCGACCATGCGCTTGATGTCGTCGACCTGGCGCACGATGGTGTCGGTGCACTGCTCGAACACCGCGGGGTCGTCGACGATCACGCCGCGGTACTTGCGGCGCAGCCGTTCGGCGGACAATTGGATCGGCGTGAGCGGATTCTTGATCTCGTGCGCGATGCGCCGGGCGATGTCGACCCAGGCCGAGGAGCGCTGGGCGAGCACAAGCTCGGTGATGTCGTCGATGGTGATGACGTAGCCGTGGTCGGATTCGGCGGCTTGTTCGCTGGTCACCCGCACCGAGAAGTTTCGCTCCTGGCCGTTGCGGCTGACCGCGACCTGGCGCTGGACGAGGCGCTGATTGCCGTTGCGCGCGGCTTGGAAAATGTCGGCGAGTTCGGGGGCGACCTCGCCGAGAGGATGGCCGAGCACGTCGCTTTCGGTTCGTGCGATCAGCCGCTCGGCCGAGCGGTTGAGGATGGTGATGCGGCCGTCGGCGTTGACGCCGATGACTCCGGCCGAGGCGCCGGCCAGCACCGCTTCAGTGAATCGCCGCCGGCTGTCGATCAAATCGCGCGCCCGCACGATGTCGTCGTGCTGCGTGCGCAATTCCTGCGTCATCTTGTTGAAGGTCTCGCCGAGCTGGGCGAGATCGCCCTCGGAACGGCGGATCGGCACCTGGACCTGGAGGTTGCCGGTGGAGACCACATTGGCGGCGCCGATCAGGCGGCGGATCGGGGCGACCAGCCGGTTGGCAAAATCGAGGCCGATCCAGGCCGAGGAGAGAAGAACGATGAGCGCGATGACCGAGAACATCAACCAGAAGGCAATCTGGATGCCGAGGCGGCGCGCTTCGAGATTGGCGTATTCCCCGACGCTCTCCTGCGTGGCGCGCAGTTGTTGGACCACGCGCGGATCGAGCATGCGTGCGACGTAAAGGTAGGTGTCGTCATAGCCGTGCAGCTTGACCGCGGCGGCGACGTGGTTGCCTTCCGGAATGAGCGCGACCTGCGGCTCGGTTTCGGTGATCTTCTCCAGCAGCTCCTTCGAAGGGAGCACGATCGCCTTGTCCATCTTGACGTCGGCGCGCTCTACGGTCGAGCCGTCGGAGTGGATCATCAGAGCGGCGGAGAGGCCGCGGGCCGTGGCTTGCGCGGTGAAAAATTTTTGGAAGCGGTCGCGGTCCTGATCGAACATGGGCTTGGCGCGGCTGAGGTCGAAGGCCATGGCCAGGATCTCGCCGTGGATCGCCTGGACATGCTCGCTCACATAGGCATCGGCTACGATCAGTGACTGCTCGATCATGGCCCGGGTGCGGGTCGAGAAGAAGCGGTCGAGGGCGCGATCGAGCGTCGTTGACGCTACGACGGCAACGAGGATGGTTGGAACCGCGGCAATCACCGCGAACAGGCCGACGATCTGAATGTGCAGCCGCGAGCCGGCATAGCCGCGCCGGCGCGCCCGCACCACCATCCAAACCTCTCGCCCGATGATGCCGAGCAGCAAAAGCCCGGTCGCGGCATTGCCAAGGAGGAGCTTGACCACGACTTCGTGAACCGGCGCGATCGGCGTCATGCCGGACAGCACGAGGAAGGTGGCGGTGGCGGAAAGGAGCGCGATGCCGACCGCGCCCGCGCCGATGAGCCGGGAGGCGACCGGCATCGGTGCCGCCGGGTCGAGCGGAGCGACCTGATCGACAGTCGTCATGGACGCCTGGAAACGCGGGACTTTGGCGGCAGAACGAATGGAGCCCCGGCCCATTCGTTCCAAGTGATGCTTTTATACAACAATGTTGCCAAATTGCGACAATTCGGGGGCGTAAATTACGGTGACACCTTACTGTTTCCCCATATTATTTTCAGGCGTTATACACTCCCCTCATGGCTCGCCTTGCCCGCATCGTCGTTCCCGGTTTGCCGCATCACGTCACGCAGCGCGGCAACCGGCGGCAGAAGATTTTCTTCGCGGACAGCGATTACGCCCTCTACCGCGATCTGTTGGCCGAGCGCTGCCGCAAGGCGGGAGTCGCGGTGTGGGCCTATTGCCTGATGCCCAACCACGTCCACCTCATCCTCGTGCCGGCAACCGCGGACGGGTTGGCGCGCGCGCTCGGCGAGACGCACCGCCGCTATACCGGCTTCGTCAACGCGCGCCTGCGCGTCACCGGGCATCTGTTTCAGGGTCGCTTCGGCTCCGTGGTGTTGGACGAGCCGCATCTCCTGACCGCGGCGCGCTATGTGGCGCTCAATCCGGTGCGGGCGCGGCTCACGCGGCTGGCGCGGGACTGGCCGTGGTCGAGCGTGCGCGCGCATCTGCGCGGGCGCGACGACGGTCTTGTCGCGGTGGCGCCGCTCATCGACCGAGTCGCCGGCCGCTTCGCCGATCTTCTCGGCACTGCGCCGACGCCGGAGGAACTCGCGGCGATCCGCGCGGCCGAGACCATCGGACGCCCGCTCGGCTCGCCGGCGTTTCTCGCTCGCCTCGAAGCGAGGTTGGGCCGCAGGCTGCGGCCAGGCAAGCGGGGACGGCGCGCACGCGCGGACGCCGACGAATAATGGGGAAATAGTAACGTGTCACCGTAATCCGTAATCCGGAACGACGCCGTCAACCGCCGCCGGTCCGATAGACCTGGATCTCCAGATCGCGGATCTTCTTGCGCAGCGTATTGCGGTTGACGCCGAGAAGATCGGCGGCGCGAATTTGATTGCCGCGGGTCGCCGCGAGCGCAGCCGAGAGGAGCGGCGCCTCCACTTCGCGCAGGATGCGGTGATAAAGGCCGGGGGGCGGCAGACCGTCATCGAAGCCGGAGAAATAGCGCGCGAGATAGCGCTCGACCGCGCCCGACAGATTTTCCTCCCCGCGCTGGGCGTCGCCCGGCGCAATGAACGCGGGCTGCGGCAATTCGGCATCGACCACGGCGGCGGTGATCGTTTCCTGCGGATAGAGGGCGGCGAGCCGCCGGGCGAGATTTTCCAATTCGCGCACATTGCCCGGCCAGCGATGGCGCCGCAGCCGGTCGAGGGCGGCCTGATCGATCTGCTTTCCCGGCAAGCCCTCGCGCTCGACCACGGCAAAGAAGTGCCGGATCAGATCGGGAATGTCCTCGGTGCGTTCACGCAGCGGCGGCAGGCGCAACGGCACCACGTTGAGGCGGAAAAACAGGTCCTCGCGGAACAGCCCCTGCTGGATGAGCTGGCGCAATTCCTTGTTGGTCGCCGCGATGATGCGGACATCGGCCTTGATCGGGGTGCGGCCGCCGACCGTGGTGTACTCGCCCTGTTGCAGCACGCGCAGGAGCCGGGTCTGCGCCTCCATCGGCATGTCGCCGATCTCGTCGAGGAAGAGGCTGCCGCCTTCGGCCTGCTCGAAACGGCCGGCGCTGCGCGTATTGGCGCCGGTGAAGGCGCCCTTCTCGTGGCCGAACAGATCCGATTCGATAAGGTCGCGGGGGATCGCCGCCATGTTGATGGCGACGAACGGCCCGGCGCGCCTTTTGCCGTAATCGTGCAGCGCGCGCGCCACCAGTTCCTTGCCGGTGCCGGATTCGCCCGAGATCATGACCGTCAGGTCGGTCTGCATCAGCCGCGCCAGCACGCGATAAATGTCCTGCATCGCCGGCGAGCGGCCGACCAGCGGGATCGACTCGAAATCCTCGGCCTTGACCGCTTGCCGCGGCTTCTCCTTCGGCTCCGACAGCGCGCGCCCGACAATGGCAATCAGCTCCTTGAGGTCGAACGGCTTGGGCAGATATTCGTAGGCGCCGCGCTCGGAGGCGCGGATCGCGGTCATGAACGTGTTCTGCGCGCTCATGATGAGGACCGGCAAATCCGGCCGCGCCTTCTTGATGCGCGGCAACAGATCGAAGGCGCTTTCGTCCGGCAGCACCACGTCGGTGATGATGAGATCGCCGTCGCCCTGGCTGATCCAGCGCCAGAGCGTGGCGGCATTGCCGGTCGAGCGGACCTCGTAGCCGGCGCGCGACAACGCCTGATTGAGCACGGTCCGGATCGCCGCATCATCGTCGGCAACGAGAATGCTTCCCGCTGGCATCAATGATCCCCTCGTGGCTCGCCGGCGCCGTCCGGCTCGGCGCCCTCCCCGGCGTAGATCGGCATGAGCACGCGAAAGACGGTTCGTCGCGGCTGCGATTCGCATTCGATGATGCCGCCGTGATCGCCGACGATTTTGGCCACCAGCGCCAATCCGAGGCCAGATCCGGTCGGCTTGGTGGTGACGAACGGATCGAACAGGTGCGGCATCAATTCGTCCGGCACGCCGGGACCGTTATCCTTCACGCAGAATTCGAGCGGCAGCGAGACGCGCGCCTTCGCGCCCGGAAGCGACAGCCGCACGCCGGGGCGAAATGCGGTCGACAGCGCGATCTCGCCGCTATTGGCATTTTCGCCGATCGCCTCGGCCGCGTTCTTGACCAGATTCAAGAAAACCTGAATGAGTTGATCGCGGTTGGCCAGGACCGCCGGCAGCGACGGATCGTAGTCCTCGACGAATTTGATGTGCCGGGCGACGCCGGTCTGCGCCAGCCGTTTGACGTGGTCGAGCACGACATGGATGTTGATCGGCTCGCGCTCGACCGGGCGCTCGTCGGCAAAAACCTCCATACGGTCGACCAGCTTCACGATGCGATCGGCCTCGTCGCAAATCAGACGGGTCAGCGTGCGGTCGTCGTCATCGACCGATTGCTCGAGCAATTGCGCCGCGCCGCGGATACCGGACAGCGGGTTCTTGATCTCGTGCGCGAGCATGGCCGCGAGTGCGATCACCGAGCGCGCCGCGCCGCGGTGGGTGAGTTGACGATCCATCTTGTCGGCAATGGTGCGCTCTTGCAGCATCACCACCACGTGATCCGGCCGCTCCGGCAGCGGGGCGACGTGCAAATCAACCAGGCGGTCGCCGGGATTGCGCGGGGTGCCGAGATCGACCTTGTATTCGTTGACCGCGGCGCCGCGCGCACGTACCTGGTCCACGAGTGTGAGCAAGGGACTGCCAAACGGCACCAGGTCGCGCAGCAGGTTGCGCCGCAACAGCGGCGTCGAAACCTCGAAAAAAGCCTCCGCTGCCGCATTGGCGTCGATGACCCTGCCGTCGGACGACACGACAACGACCGGATGCGGCAGTGCGTTGAGCACCGCATCAGCGGTCATCGTAGCCAATGATGATTCGGCGGACGTCATGCCCGATTCCCCGCTTCCGGCCTGCAGCCGCGCCACAAACGGCCCTGCCTACGGCCGGGAAACCGGCTCCTTTTCGATGATAAGAGGCTGAATACGGACATATGCACACGAAATAGGCGTTGCTTTAGGTTGCATAGAGTTTAGCCAATTTCCTGTCGCGCGCAAGTGCTGCACTGCAATATCCCGGGCCTGCCCTCGCTCCTGCCATTGGGATGTGGATGGCGCAAAACCCGCCGGTTCGCGCATTTCCGCAACTTGCGCTAAAGCCACCTCGAACGCGCAAAAGAGGGTGGTCCCATGACAGGCATGGTCGCGGCTGTCGTCGTTGCGGCCGGGAGGGGCCTGCGCGCCGGCGGCGACATCCCCAAGCAATACCGGGAGCTCGCCGGCGAGCCGGTGATCCGTCCAAGCCTTGCCGGCTTCCTCGCCCATCCGCAAATCGGCGCGGTGCAACCGGTCATTCATCCGCACGACGAAGAGGCATTTCGTGCTGCGACCGCCGGCCTCAAGGATTTGCTGCGGCCGGTCTGGGGCGGCGCCACGCGGCAATCCTCGGTGCGCGCCGGGCTCGAAGCGCTCGGTGCGACCGCACCCGACCTCGTCCTCATTCACGACGCGGCGCGACCGTTCGTGAGCGATGCCCTCATTGGCCGGGCAATTACCGCGGCCAAGGAGCACGGCGCCGCGGTGCCGGCCATCGCCATCGCCGACACGGTGAAAAGAATCGATGACGCCGCCTTCGTGACCGAAACGCTCGACCGCACCCGCATGCGCATGGTGCAAACGCCACAGGCATTCGCTTTCGACCTGATCCTCGAGGCGCACCGGCGTGCGGCGGCGGCCGGGCGCGAGGATTTTCCCGACGATGCCGCGCTCGCCGAATGGGCCGGCCATCGCGTCGCCGTGTTCGCTGGCGAAGCCGGCAACGTGAAGCTCACGACCAACGACGATTTTCTGCGCGCGGAAGCCTTGCGGGTCGCGGCGCTGTCCGACGTGCGCACCGGCAACGGCTTCGACGTCCACGCTTTCGCCGATGGCGATCACGTCATGCTCGGCGGCGTAAAAATCCCGCACGCGCGCGGCTTGACCGGGCATTCGGACGCCGATGTCGCGCTCCATGCCCTGGTCGACGCC
>JASHPW010000043.1 GCA_030037895.1 Xanthobacteraceae bacterium
AGCGCGTCGGCGTGATCGGGGCTGCCCTCGCCGCGATAGCCCTGCGTGGTGAAGGCGCAAAGCTGGTCTTCGAGCACAGCAAAGCGGCCGACGTGATGCACCAGGCCCTGCTCGTAGAGCGCCGACACCGGCTCGGCGCGCAACACCTTGCCGCGCGAGGCGGAGATGACCTGCACCGGCGCGTGGGCGTCGGCGGCGCGGATGACGAAGCGCACCATCTCGCCGCCGAAATTTTCTTCGGCGATGATCCGGTCGGCCTCGAACTCGTCATAGGCCTGCACCGCGATGCGCCCCCAGACGGCAGGCGCGTCGCGCAGCGACCGATCGGCGAGCACGTAGGCGTGCCCGTCGTCGCCGCGCCCGGCGACGACGATGCCGATCTCGTCGGCCTGCTCGTCGTCGCGGCCGGCGGCGCCCGACGGATCGACCGCCACCACGACCCGGCGGCAGCGCGCCGGCGCAAACTCGCTCACGCGCGCGCGGGCGATCACCTCGTAGCTGAACAGCGCGCCCTCGAGGTCATCGACATACGCGCCCTCGAAGAAGCGCTTGCGTTGCCGCTCCGGCAGGCTCTCAAGGTTTTTCAGGTACTCGGCCGAGAGATTGGCGGCATTGTCGAGCGGATTGAGAAACATCCGCGCGTAATCGTCCGGGTTGGCGAGCGGCAGCCGCAAAATCGGATCACGCCTCTCGCCGAACAGGAGATTGGTCCAATGGCCTTTGCTGGTCGGGTTGAGATCGTAATAAGCGGCCTGTTTGACTCCCTTGACCACCTGGGCAAGGCGCGTCAGCGCGACCAGCGCCGAGGAATAGGGAATTTGCGAGCATTCGTTGAGAAAGATGGTGACGTATTCCTTGCCCAGAATCTTTTCGATCCGCTCCTGATCGTCGAGGCCCGCGATCCAGATTTCCGACCCGTTGAGCAGCGAGAAATAGCCCTCGGCACGATGCCGCTTCAGCGGCTTCCCGGGAAAGCAGAGGCGAAAGACTTTCGGCAGCGTATCGAGCGCGATCGAGGCGCGCGCGGCGTTGGCGTGCAGACGCAGGATGACATGGCGCGAATTGTCGGCGCGCAGCGCCCGCTCCGCGATTTCGTGCACCAACAGCGTGGTCTTGCCCGAACGCGAGCCGCCGACCAAAAGCGTATGCCGATGCGCCCGGAGGAGCCGCTGCGCCTGTTTTTGCTTGGGCGTAAACTTTAACAGCGGCGTGGACGGGCACTACCGACGAATCGGTCTTGTCTTCCATTCGCGTCCGAAATTTTCCAATTTGGTTTGGTCGTCGTCATCGGATTTAAGGCCCAACTCAGCTACGGCAAATTGAAAAACACGGGCAACCATGGACCGAAGCGCCGCGCGCGTTCACGGCACCTTGACGTTCACCGCGCGCAAGCCGCGCGTCGTCTTCTCGATGTCGAAGCTCACCGGCTGGCCTTCATAAAGGAGCTTGACGTCGACGGGGAGTTCGGAACGATGCACGAAGACATCTCCGGTGCCGTCGTCGCGGGTGAAGAAGCCGTAGCCCTTCGACTCGTTGAAAAATTTCACCTTGCCCGTGACGCTCACGTGCTCACCTCCACCGTGTCCCATATTCGGAGACGCGCCGCAGCGTCGCGACGCGGGGCCGCGACTGAAGTTGCATCAAGTTTTCTGGCGGGACGATCAAAAAGGCGGCGGGCGCAGTTCTGCAAGGCCCGCATGCGCGCGAGGCTGTGCCGCGGAAAACCGGTCCTGTCAAGCGGCCGGCTTTGCGGCTCCGGCCGATCTTCACGCGATCGCGTTGAACCGAAAGAACAAATTTTTTGTTCCGGCGATCGCCGCGGCAACCCGGCGAGGATCGCCCCGCCCTCGCGCACTCGCAATGATTCTCACGCATAGCGCAACGCCTCCGCAAGCCGGCGCACCAATGTTTCCTGGTATTTTCCGAACCATTCGGCATAGCGCATGACGCGCTTTCGCCCCGCGCCGCCGCGGCCATACGGTAGGTCCGATAGGAGCTATTGACGGATCTCAATTCCCCCGCGCGCCGCAATGCTTCGATCTCTTCGTCTGCACGCGCAATGATTCTCTGCGCGTCGGCGAAAATTTCCTCGTCGGTATAGAGGGCGACGTTGAGTTCATTGGCGACGCCGACGATTGACGCGCAGGCACGCGACAGCGCGTCCGGCCGGGCGCCGGAAGACCGTGGCGAAGCGGCAGCGGAGACTCGCGCCGCTTCGTCGCATGATTCGCGACGGCGTAATTGGAGTCGCGCCGCAACGACAACGCGCGCGGCGTCGCTCGCGCGTCGGCACCACCAATGCGCCGCGGCCGCGGACACGCCCGCCGCTGCCGGCGCGCCGTCGTCTGACGCAAGCGCCGTGATGCGAAGGCCGGCGGGGCTGCGAGCGACCGCGACCGCCGCAAGCCCCAACCCTTGGCGATAAGCCGCGACCAGCGCCGATTGCGCGCGCGACCGGCGCCGCCGCGGCGCGTCGTTATTTGTCCGGCGACCGCTCACCGGATCGGCACGCGGCGGCGGATCAGCTCACTGGTAATGATCCGCAATCCCTGGAGCTTGCGCGCGGCGAACGAACGCCGGCTGATCTTCAGCCGCCTCAAGCCTTCGTCGACATTGGCATCGAAGGTCGCCCACAGCGAACCGAGATTGACCGCGCGCGCGAGGTGATGAAATTCCAATCCCGAAAGATAAGCCGCCGGCCAATGGAGTGCTTCTTCCATGCGCGCGATTTCGGCCGGCGATGGAGGAATACGCACCCGGTTGCGCAGGTGCGCCATGCGTTCGAGCTCGCAGGTCTCGATCTGCGCGTTGAGATCGCCGCGATCGTAGAGATAAAACGGCATGGAATTGACATAGCCGCGCGGCCGCGTCGCGACCGGCAGCCGCGCGAGAATGCGAAACGCTTCCTCCATGCGTTCCATGACGAAGAGGAGCGACCAGCGGTCCGGCACCCGCCGCGCGGGCGCGAGCGGCAAGGGCGCGGCACGCCCGATTGCGCCGAGAATCTCCGTGCGCGCGCCGCTGTCGCCGCCCGCCCGGCGAGCGTGCCGTCCGCGGCCACGGGGTCGCCGTCGCGATCTTCCAGGTGCTCCTGAACCGGGCTCAAAATCACCGCCGTTCTCGTTGGCGACGCTCGCGATTGAACGCCGGTTGCTTGTCTTGCGCGGCCACGGTCGCAAACGTTGCATAGGCGCGCCGCATGTGGCGGGCGCAGTAAGGGATGCCCCGTTTCAGGTCCGCGCCCGCCGCTCCGCAGAAGAAGAAGTTTGCTGTTCCCGGACGGCCGTGCGGCCAGCGGCAGCTCGCATTGGTCAAGTCGAGGAGCGTTTTGCCGCGTGCTGGCGCCGGCGCCCGAGGCGCGCGCGAATTTCCTCGTTTGCCGCCACGTCGACGGCGAGCCGGCGCAGCGTCGCGCAGCCGCGGCGCGACCTCTGACTGCGAGAAGCGTGTCTCGGCAAGTTCCGCCGGCGGGCGAGTCCTTTTGCCGTCGAGTTGCGCGGCAGGTTTTTCTTTAGCCGGGGCGGTCGCGGCAGCGCCGGCGGCGCTACGGCGAAGGCGAAAGACCTTTCCCAACACCGCCGAGCGGGTCATCCCGCCGAGGCGAAGCGCGATCGTATTCGCCGTCGCGCCCGCGGCCCAAAGCTGCCGCAACAGGTCGATGCGTTCCGCCGTCCACGCTTTGCCTCGCATCGCCTCTCCTCCGCGGAACTCTCAGCGCCGTGACGCTGCCGCCGCAGGCACGGTGGCGACGCATTGTCACTGTTTGTGATATAGTCCTGCCATTAGTGACAGTCAAGTCACCGCTTTGGAGCCTAGGCGCCCAAAACCGAATTGGTGACAATGACCGCCATGGCGCGCAGGAACCGGCAGGTTCGGCAAAAGACCGGGCTCTATTACGCCCGCGTGGAACGCGGCATAAGCCGCTCCGAGCTGGTGCGGCTGTCGGGCGTTTCCAAGCAGCAGCTGTCCCGTCTTGAAAACGGCCAGATTAGGCTGC
>JASHPW010000044.1 GCA_030037895.1 Xanthobacteraceae bacterium
CGCGGACGCCAAAGCTCGTCGAGCGTCGGCAGCGGCGAGAATCCGGCCTTTTGCCGCATGTCGCTGAAGATGGCGAAGTGTCTTCGCCACATGTCGAGCTGGCGAAAAACGAACGTGTGCACGAACACGGCCGCGGGCATCCCGAACTCGTGGGCATGCATGAGCGCCGCGACAACCAGCCCGTCGATGAGCAGGACGTGCGGCTTCTCGGCGGCGACGATCGATTGGATCTGCGCCTCGACGGCGGGCGAGGTGAGATAGCAGGCCATCCGGGTGAGATGGCTGCCTTGCGGATAGCCTTCGAGCTGCGCATAGGCCTCGGTGATCTCGATGGCGCGGAAACCGGCGGTCTTCACCCGCGGCACCATTTCCGGCCGACCCGCGAAAGCCACGTCGTGGCCGCGCTCGCACAAGACCCGCGCGATGCCGAGGCTAGGCGGAAGGTTGCCGCCGCCCGACCAGTTCAGCCACAGACACTTTGCCATGGTTCGTCTGCCTTTCCACGACTGCTTCGATGATGTCGCGCACGACCGCTCCGGCCTCCGGCCGGGCAAGCCCGTTGTCCTTGCGCAGCTTGCTCCAGACATAGACATCGGTCGCCACCACCAACGCGTTGAAGAGGCGCGCGCGCGCCGGCTTCGCGCAGGCTTCGAGTTGCGGCGCGAAGGCGAGTTTCACCCAGTCGCGGTGATCAGCGCGGCCTTCGTCCAGCGTCTTCTTGAGTTCCGGGCGCCGGCGTTCGTCGCCGAGCCATTGAAGGATCATGTCGCCGCTCGTCTCGTAGAGGTCGAAGATGGCGCCGACCGCCGCGGCGACGTCGCCCGCAGGCGTGGGCTTCAGCGGCACGCCGATGCGCGCCAGCTTGTCGAGAGCGGCAATGAAGAGTTGGTCGCGGCTGCCGTGGATGCGCAGGATCGTTTGCACCGTCGTGCCGGCGCGGCGCGCAACCTCCTCGAGCGTGAAGTCGTCGATGCTGCGCTCCATGTAGAGATCGGCGGCGCAGCCAAGGATGCGGGCGCGCGTTGCCGCCATCTTCGCGGCCCGCAGTGTCATTGTGTAGGGACGGGTATGCCTGCCGGATTTCATATTAAACAAACTATCATGAAAATAATATCATGTCAATCGTACTAATACGAAAATTTCGTCGGGGCGGCAGAGGTCCGCGCGGCCGGGTCAAGGATTCCGCGTCCGATCAACGCAGGCGACCGGGGCTCTCATGGCCGAAGGGTCAGGCAATTGTCTCGGCCACGATCACGCTCGCCGGTCCGTTGAGCGGTCGGTGCTCGAGAGGCCGCCATCCGGTCTCGGCGAGCCAGCCTTGAACCTCTTGTGCGCTGTACACGTCGCCCTCGCCGGCAAAGAGCAGGAACTCGCCGGCCATGAGTGCCGCGGCCGCGGGCTCGGTGTGCGTCGGGTCGGTCCAGAAATCGACGAGCAGCAGCCGCGCGCCGGCACCGGCCTGACGGCGCACGCGGCGGAACATGTCGAGGTTGCGCGCCGGCGAAAGGATGTGGACGACATTGGCAATGATGACGGCGTCCGCGCCTTCCGGCAGCGGGTCCTTGAACAAGTCTCCCTCTACGATCTTGATCCGTGCGAGCTCCGGCTTGCCCGCGAGTGCACGGCGTGCGACCGCGGCCGTGTGCGGCAACTCGAACAGCGTGCCCGCAAGCGCCGGATGCCGGCGCAGCAGCGCGACCAGAAAATCTCCGATGCCGCCTGCGACATCGAGCACATGGCGGTGGCGGCCGAAGTCGTAGTCTGCCGCAAGAGCCGCAGCAGTGGGTATTGTCCACGCCGCGATACCCTCGGAGGCAATACGCTGTTCCTCCTCGGTCATTTGTCCCCATTTGGTGTGCCCGCCGTCGGTGCGTATGGCCGCCTCAAGATCGACCCAGTGGGGGTAGCGCAGGCGATTCATGAAACGGAGCATGGGACGCAGATCAGTGCCTGGGCCGCCGCCCAGAAATGTCTCGGCTGCCGCACTGTTCCGATATCGTCCGTCTTGTTTGTTGAGAAACCCGAGGCTCGCCATGGCATCGGCCACGATGCGCAGAGTCCGTCTCGGCACGCCGGTGTGCCGCGCAAGCTCATCGAGCGTCGCCGGCTTGCCGGCGAGCTTTTCGAACAAGCCGATCTCGTTGGCGACGAATAGGTGCTTTGCCGCCATGTAGCCGGAGGCAACCTTCATAATCGGCTCGGGCGTCACGTTTGCCATTATCGGTACACGATCGAGATGATTGTGAGATCGCTGGCGAGGTCACTGGACTCCGGTGATGAAGCCACGCGACTGGTCGCAAGCTCGGGTCATGCCGCGCGCGCCTCCTCGGGAAGCTCACGCCCCCGCAGCATGCCGTTGAAGGCGAATTGCTCTTCGTGCAGCGCTCGGCAGAAGTGCGGTGCAAGCTCGCGGGTGAAGCTGCCGCCGTGCATCGGATGAATCCACGCCGGGTTGAGACGCTCGATGCGATTGACGACCTGGCGCACCGGCGCCTCATGGGCAAAAATCCCGGCCTTGCGGTAGAACCCGAGCATCTCTCGGGCGAGATTCTCCTTCACCACCGGCGGCTGGTCGCCCGGCTGGATGAACAGATCGGCGGGGAAAAGACTCGTCGTGGTTTCTTCGACGACCATGAGCGAATCCCAGTGATGCACATGCGGGGTCTCCCAAAAACGCAGCCGATGGTGGCCGAGATCGAGCCCGTCGCCGTCACGCATGCCCTTGACCGGACCGCGGTAATTCCAATGGTTGAGGTTGACGCCGACGCCCAACTCGCTCGCCACCAGCACGGAATTGGGCGCTTCTTGGACGAAACGGTCCATGCCACCGCATTCGTCGGCTTCGAAATGGCCGATGACGACGTAGGCGAGCCGCTTCGGGTCGAGCACCTGCGCCACCGCGGCGCGCACCGCGTCATACGAATCGTAGAAGCCGGTATGGATCAAAGTCGGCCGCTCGTCATCGATCAGAAACTGGTTGAAACCGATCGGATAGTTCCGCGGCGGATGGCAGATGCGGTAGATGCCATCAACAATCTCGCTGATTTGGGCCTTGTTCGGGGTTTGAGCTTCAGGTCCGGCTGCGGACACTTGAGTCATGGCGCGCTCGATGATCGAGATACATAGGCGTATAATGATTATTCTTCGCGATTCGGCCTGTCAATAATTATCTTACATGTGTGTACGCGAAATGATGATGGGGCGAAGTATCGGCAATGGCACGAAAATATACGCTGAAGCGGCGCGCGGAGCGCCAGGCTGAGACCCGACAGCGGATCGTCGAGGCCACCGTCAAGCTGCACACCACGGTCGGTCCCACGCGAACGACCGTCGCGGCCATCGCCGCGCGCGCCGGCGTGGAGCGGCCGACCTTCTATCGGCATTTTCCCACGCTCAAGGACTTGTTCAGCGCCTGTTCGAGCCACGGCTGGAAGGCCAATCCTGGGCCCGACCCGGACCTGTGGCTCGCCGTGAACGATCCCGACGCCCGATTGCGACAGGGTCTTGCGCAGCTCTACGCCTATTACGAGCGCAATCAGAACGGGATGTGGGTCATCCTGCGCGATCTTGAGGACATGCCCGAGTTGCGCCCGTTCGCGTCGCACCGCATCGCGCACCGCAAGCGGGTGTGCGAGGTCCTCGCCGGCGCTTGGCCCAAGCGCGCCTCCCGGCAAAAGCGACTCGCCGCCGCGATCGCGCACGCGGTCGATTTCTTCACCTGGCGCTCGTTACGACGGCAGGGATTATCCAATGAAGAGGCGGTCGAGCTGATGGTTGGTTTCGTGGGAAGCTGTTACGCGGCAGGTGGAGGGAGGTCCGGAATCAGCTAGGCTTCTTCGATGGGCTTCGAGTCGCGCGACTTTACCGTGAAGGGCAACGGCCTCTTCCTCGGCGTCGAGAATTCGGCGACCGGGCGCGCGTGGCGGCCTCGGCTTGACGAGCGCGGATCGGCGCGGGCGCTGGCGATTGCGCAGCGCCACGACCTGCCCGAGCTTTTGGCGCGCATTCTTGCCGGCCGCAACGTCGAGGTCGATGCGGTCGAGGCGTTCCTTGATCCCACGATCAAGCGCGCGATGCCTGATCCCGACGTGCTCACCGCCATGCCGGAAGCGGCCGTGCGGCTCGCCGATGCGGTCATGCGGGACGAGCGTGTCGCCATTTTCGGCGATTACGACGTTGACGGCGCGACGTCGGCTGCGCTTTTGGCGCGCTTTCTCCGCTTCGGCGGCATCGATCCGTTGATCCACATTCCGGATCGCCTGTTCGAAGGCTATGGCCCGAACATCGAGGCCGTGCGCGCGCTCGCCGCGCGCGGCGCCACCCTCCTGGTCACCGTCGATTGCGGCACGACCGCGATCGAGCCGCTCGCCGAAGCCAAAAAGCTCGGCGTCGATGTCGTGGTCATCGATCACCATCAGGCTGACGAGGCGTTGCCGCTGGCGCTCGCCATCGTCAATCCCAACCGGCGCGACGATCTCTCCGGCCTCGGCCATCTCGCCGCCGTTGGGCTTGCCTTCATGACCGTGGTGGCGGTGAACCGGCTGCTGCGCGCGCGCGGCTTCTGGACCGCGGAACGGCCCGAACCCGATCTCCGCGCGCTCCTCGACGACGTGGCGCTCGGCACCGTTGCCGACGTGGTGCCGCTCACCGGGCTCAACCGCGCTTTCGTCGCCAAGGGCCTCCTCGCGTTGCGCCGGCGCGAGCGGGTCGGACACGTCAGCCTGATGGACGTGGCGCGGCTTTCCGGTCCGCCCGAGGCCTGGCATCTCGGCTTTCTGCTCGGGCCGCGCATCAATGCCGGCGGCCGCATCGGCCGCGCCGATCTCGGCGTGCGGCTTCTCCTTGAGGACGATCCCGTCGAGGCGGCGAAGATCGCCGCCGAGCTCGACCGCCTCAACCGCGAGCGGCGGGCGATCGAGCTGGAAATGCTGGCGCAGGCTGAGGCCGAGGCCATGGCCGCGCTCGGCCTCGAGGAGAGGGGAGCGGTGGTGATCACCGCAGCGGAAGGCTGGCACCCCGGCATCGTCGGTCTCGTGGCGGCGCGGCTCAAGGAGAAATTCGGCCGGCCGGCGTTTGCCATCGCGTTCGAGCCCGGCGGCATCGGCACCGGATCGGGCCGCTCCATCGCCGGCGTCGATATCGGCCGCGCCGTGCGCCGCGCCGTGGCCGAGGGTCTGCTGGTAAAGGGCGGCGGCCACGCCATGGCGGCGGGCGTGACGCTGCGCAAGGCCGAGCTGACGCCGTTCCGCGCCTTCCTCGAAGCGACGCTCGGTCCCGATGTGGAGGTCGCGCGGCGCGCCAATGGGCTGTTGATCGATGGTGCGGTGAGCGCGGCCGCGGCGGACGCCGATCTCGTCGCTTTGATCGAACGCGCCGGGCCGTTCGGCGCCGGCAATCCCGAGCCGATGATCGCGCTGCCGGCGCACACCGTCGCCTATGCCGAGGAGGTCGGCCAGGCGCATCTGCGCGTGCGGCTCAAGTCGGCCGACGGCTCGGGCCTCGGCGCCATCGCCTTCCGTGCCGCCGGACAAAAACTCGGCGCCGCGCTCCTCGCGAACCGCGGCCGGCAGGTCCATGCCGCCGGCTCCTTCGCGCTCGATCGCTGGCAGGGCGAGGAACGGGTGCAGTTCCGGCTCGCCGACATCGCGCCCGCGGAGCCGTTTGTCGGGCGTTAAGCGGGCGGCCGCGGACCGGCAGAGAAAATCATATCGCCGCTCACAAAATTACGTCGTGCGCGTCAGTGGATTGTGCACCGCGTCGCCTTGCGCAGATCGGGCGGTGCGAACTGATGGAGATATGCCATGGCAATACCTACTCCGGTCAACGGCCAGATCACCGATTCGGTGACGCAGGCCAACGTCAAGGTCGTGGCCGATGCCCCGGCGATGGCGATGGGTGCGATCTATCAGTCGCTCGCCCACTCGACCGGCATTTTGTACGAGAACGCCGCGAGCGCGCAGCAGCAATTGGCGATCGCCGCCCAGGCGGCGACCAATCAGGGCGTCATCCAGATCTACAGCGTCGATACGATGGCCGGCGCCGTCTCCGCTGCCAAGCTCGCGCAAAGCGACGTGCCCGACAACATGCTGTCGCTGCTCACCGCGCTGCGGGCGAGCACGGGTCCCGTTCCGCCGTCCTGATCCGGACGTTCGACGCGATCGCACCAGCCGAGGAGCGGCCGGGAAGGGCGCCCGCGAGGGCACCCCTCCCGGTGCGCGAGGGTTTTCGCCATCCCGCTCTCTCTTTGCGCCGCATGACCGCCGGGACTGGTGCAAATAATCGCGCTCCGACGCTCACAAGTCGACACGCAGGATCGTCTTTGACGCGACGGCAGTCTGATCGGGCAGGACCGAGCGGCGCCGTTCCGAGGACAAAGGAGACACTATATGGCACTTCCAACTCCCGTGAACGGCCAGATCACGGACGCCGTCACTCAGTCCAACGTCAAGGTGCTCGGCGACGGGCCCGCGGTGGCGATGGGTGCGATCTATCAGTCGCTCGCCCACTCGACCGGCATTTTGTACGAGAACGCCGCGAGCGCGCAGCAGCAACTGGCGATCGCCGCCCAGGCGGCGACCAATCAGGGCGTCATCCAGATCTACAGCGTCGATACGATGGCCAGCGCCGTCTCCGCCGCCAAGCTCGCGCAAAGCGACGTGCCCGACAACATATTGTCGCTCTTAACGGCGCTGCGCGCCACGACCTAGTGGTCCGATTCCAACATTCGCAACCGGGTTCGGCAGGCTCTTATGCGAATGTTGGAATCAAAGGACCACTAGCAAGTATCACTCGTAGTGGAGCTTTGGATTTGACATTCGCTTCACGAGTTTGCGGCGAGGTGGGTAGCGAATGTCAAATCCGCTCCACTAGGGCGCGGTTGTCGACCGCATGAACCCGGCTGACGACGTCTGGATTCGCTGCAAAACGGCTGCGGTCCTCGGTTCCGCCACGCGTGTGGGCGCGAAGGACCGCCTCCGTCACATGATGGAGGAGAAGTTCGATGCCCAAGCGACGCAGGGAAAAGCCGGCGGAGCGCTCAGGCCCCGAACAGGAGAAGACCCGGACGGCGGAACCCGCAGGCCCGGCGCAGGACCAGGCGCAGGCGGAACGCCCCAGTCAACGTGAGGGGGCGTGGGCCGAACTATGCGGCAAGCTCGGCGCACAAGCCTCATCTGATCCCGCCGCAATGCTGGACCAAGCCGTGCTGATGGCCGCCTACGGGCCGGCATTCGCCATCTTGGCCGCCAATCAGGCCGACGCGCTCATGTTCTACAACGCGGTCGCCAACCAGCAGAAGACCAACATTCTCAGCATGTCCGTCACGGCGAAATGCGTCAGGTACATGTTCGAGGCGGGCCAGATCTGCGATGACGATGACGGTGACGGCGACGGTGACGACATCCTCGAGCAGTCGGTTGACAAAGAGTAGGAGGCCCGCTCGCGCGGATTCGCGAAGCCGGCGCGCAATAACGAGGAACGGAAAGATGGCGAATGCCGATGTGCAGGAACAGCTAGCTGAGACGATGTACTTTATGGCGGCTGCAATACCGCTTGTGTCGGCGCTCGCGGTGATAGCGTCGTACTCGAACAGCGCGGCCGAAGCCGCCTACGCCGCCACTCGGCAAAGCGCTCAGGCAGCCGCACTCGAGCTCGCGACCACCGCCAGCAGCGTCACGGAGGTTCTCCGCGGACAGCCGAGTGAGCCGATCCAAACGCGCAACGTGAATGAATTGTTGCGCGCCGTCAGGCTTCTCCTCGACCAGAATCCCGGCGCGCCGGTCGTCACCTGAGGAAGCGGGCTCGCATCTGACAGAGGAAGCAGCGCATGCCCTCCGGACTCCTTGTCAATCCGCAAATCACCGACGCGGTCACTCAGACCAACGTTAAGGTCCTTGGCGAGGCGCCGGCGGAGGCTTTGGCGCTGACGATGCAAGCCATGGGGCACGCGACCGGGCTGGCCATGGAAAATGCCGCGCAGACCCAGGGTGGCATGCAGCAGATCAACAACACCTCGACCGGTGCCCTGATGGCCATCATCATGAAAGCGTGAGGCGCTCGATGAGCGATGCAATGCTTCACAAGCTTGATCGGCAAGCGTCCTGTTGAAGAGCGCTGGATGGCGTCGATGGGCGTGCTGAGAGACGACGGGAATTGCCATGGCGTATCCGACGCCGGTCAACGGTCAGATCACCGACGCTCTCGCGCAACAGGGCGTTGCCGTTCTGGCCAACGCGCCGACCATCGCCATGGGGCTCATCTATCAGAGCTCCGCCCATTCGATCGGCATTCTTTATCAGAACGCGGTGCAGGCCCAGCGCAATGCCTCGATCTGCGCCCAGGCGGCGACCAACCAGGGCGTCATCCAGATCTACAGCGTCGATACGACGGCCGGCGCAACGGCGGTCAAAAAACTCACGCGGCGCACTTCCACCGCCGACCTGGTGGCGCTGCTTCATCTGGCGCGGCGTCGGTGACGAGGCGCAGCGGAACCGAAACGAGCCTGAGAGTGCGACAGAAGTCGGCGGGGAGCACGTATCATGGCGGATAATACTCCGGTTAACGCGCAGATCACCGACGCGGTGACTCAGGCCAACGTCAAGGTGCTTGGCGAAGCGCCGGCGCAATCGATGGCGCTGATCTATCAGACCATGGCGCACTCGATTGCACTCGCCATGGAGAATGCCCAGCAGGCGCAGGGCGGGCTTCAGCAGATCGGCAATGCCGTGACGTCGAGCGCGGTCACGATGATCTTGAACGCCGTCCAGAAATAACGGCTTCGATGAAAAATCGGCGCCGCGCCGACGCGCCTGCGCCGCCCGCTCGGGAGAGAAATGATGCCCGATGATGTCCATTCCCCGCCTTCCGCCGCCAACCCGCAGATCATTGACGCCGTCGGCAGGTCGACCAGCTTCGTTTTTGGGCCAAACGCCAGCGCCGCGCCGACGGCAAATGCCGGCACCGCGATCGCCTACCAAAAGGTCGCGCAAGCCGCGGCGCTGGCGGTGCAGGATGGCACCGACTATCAGCGCAATATCCTGTCGCTCAGCACCGTGGCGCAGGGCAAGGCGCTGGCGATGATGTTTGCCGAAAAGAGCGTCAGCCCATACGCGGAGATTCTCTTGCTGGCCATGCTGGCCGCGATCGGCGCGACGATAACGGTCGGTCAGATCGACTCGGCGGCGACGACCGTGGCCAGCACCTTTCCCAAGTCGTGAAACGGTCGCCGCCGCCGCTCTCTGCGTCCGCGTGAATCCGAGCAGCGACCGTTGGTTACAGCAGCATCTTTCGGCGCAGCCAATCACGGGCCATTTGCCGGCGCTTGCGAATGACCTCCTTGGTGACGTTCAAGCTTGCGGCAATGTCGGCATCGGACAAATCGTCGAGATAGAGCAGCAGCGGTTCGGCGAGCGACCGGGGCAGCGTCATCATGGCCTCTTGCAGGCAGGTGATCAGTTGCAGCGCGCCGAGCAGATCCTCGGGCGAGCGGTTGGGCTTGGGAACAATGGCGGGAACCGACTGCCCGTCGTCATGGGCGATATCGCCGGTCAGGCGATTTTGCCGCTCCTTGACGCGGTAGCGGTCCATGCAGGCGTTGTGAACCAGCCGCAGCAGCCAGGCGCGATGATTGCGGATCTCGGCGCGCGGAAACGCTTGCACCGCTTTGAGCATGGCCTCGCCCATCGCGTCTTCCGCATCGGCCGTGTTGCCACTCGAGAAACGCAGACTGTATCGGTATAGATAGTCGCGATGGGCGAGCCAAATCGGCCAGAATGCGGCGTCGGCGGTCGCGCGCGCTTCGGCGACTTTCTGCTTGTCGCTGCTGGCGGGGACTGTTTCTTCCTCGGTCCGGGCAGGCCGCCTTACGGGGTGGGTGGTTGATTGCAGATTGAGGACCGGCGCCAGAAGCCGCATCGACTCGCTGCGGGCATGGCTCGGCGAAGTGTCGATGGCCCGCGCCAGCACGGCGACCGCAGCGGATCGCTTGACGCCTCGCCGTCTTTTTTTTCGGCTGGTCTTGCGGCTCGTCGGCGCACGCGGCGCCATTGCCTCGGCCGCCGCTGCAGGTTTCGGTTCAGCCGGTGGCGTCCGCTCGCCATGGCGAGCTTCGCCGACCGCGCTCCCCGCGGGAACGGAGTGGGCCTGGTCTGAAGGATTGAGACGGGCCGCCTCGCGGCTGGCGCCCGGGACTGGTCGAGCAGGAAATACTACGACTTTCACGTCTCTCGCGGACAAGGACGCCCATGCGCCAGGACTGCGGTGCTTCGCTCACCCGCTGTACCCGCTGTCCGACGACGATCACCGTTTCCGGCAAGTACGATTGGACGCTGAGGTCCGCTCTCCCTTCACCACAATCGATAGCCCGGTCCCCAACCGAGACGTTTATTAATAAAGACGATCTACATTTAAAGTTGTGAGACGGATTGCGAGAAAACATCGCAGGTTGGTGCATCGTTCACCGAAACGCGTCATCCGGAGGTTTGAAGAGACCTACAAGGAAACCCCAGCCGTTAGCTTGGCGCAGCCTTAGAAAGGCGGGCTGCTTGCCGTTCACAATTATTGGTCTTGCCCGTCTAATCGGCGGGAGCAGGCGGTTTGATATGGAGGTGAGTCTTTAACTTCTGGCTGTAGCCGCGGTCATGCCGCCCGATACGAGATGCGGCCCTCGCGGCGTGGACGGGATTCCAGCCTGCTTCGCGGAGGAACGCAAACCAATGGCTGACAATCAATCGAAGGCAACGGCCGACCCGCAGATGTCGGCAAGACCGGCGACCCAGCCCCATGGTCCGACGCCGGGGGTGGAATTGGACGCTCACGCCGTAGAAAGCGAGGCGGGAGCTCTGAACGGGGAGGCGCGCGCGCTGGAAAGGGAGGGGGGCGGATATCTCTTCGCCGGCGCCAGCTTCGATGATCTCCCGACGGCCGCGCAGGCCATGAGCCAACTGTGCCAAGCGCTGCAGGAGGAGGAGCTTGACGATGAACAACGGCGATTTCTCGCCGACGTCGTCGTTCCCAAAATGGATGAACTCGTCAGCAGCATCCGGGACTTCAACCAACGTCCCGGCGGCAGCCAGTCCAAGCGCGGCGCCGAGCCGGACGCTCCCGGCGCGGCGAGAGGAAATAGCGTCCAATAGTCGCATCGCGGGACGCTCCGATGCGTGCCGCAGCCGAACATGTTGCGCGCGACGGGTGGAAAACGAACGCATGAGCAATGGCATGTCCAGCTCGCGACGGCGGGCAAGCACGAGCTTGCCGGAGAACCCGATCGTTCGGCATACCAGCAAAGCGCTCGAGGATTTCTTCGTGGCGGCCCTCGGCGCTCTCGAAACGAAGATGAAGGGTGCTCTGCAGTCCGGATCTGACGCCTCGCCGTTGAATGGGCTGGTCTTGGAGCTTACTCAGGACATGATCAGCCAGTTGAGCCAGAGCGTGAGCAGGGCGCTCGGGGCCGCCGCGCCGCCCGACCTCGGCACGGGCGGCACAACGGAAGGCGGCCGCCGTGCCCGGCGGCGAACGCGCAGCAACAAGCCGGCACGACGTCGAGAGCGATGATGGTGGCCTTTCGCGACCAGGCGCGGTCCGCAACGCCGGACGCTGAAGCGTCGGCCGGCGCTGGCCAGCCCGAAGCCACGCCACGATCCCCAGCCGCCGATCAGCGGATCTATTTGTACGAAGCGGTGTCCACCCGGCGCGATCAGGTGCTCGACGCCTTCGCGGGACAGCGGGCCGCCATCCTCAAGGCCGTCGCCGACCAACGCGCGGCAGCTTTGGCGCCGGTCTTGGCGGTGCAGGCAAAGCGCGCCAATGCGCCCGCCGCGGCGCCTGCGCGCGCCCTGCCGGCCGGCCTATCGGATTGGGCGCAGTTACCGGTCGGCAAAGTCACGATTGGCCGAGAGGTTCGGCGCCGGCCCCTGGGTCGGCTTGGCCGCGCCGTGGCGGCCGACATTGTCTCCTTGATCAAAATTCTCGTTGCCGCCGAGGTGCGCGCGCAATTGGCCGCCATGCAATCTCCTGCTGCCGTTCAATATAGTTCGGCCTGCGAGCGCTATACCGAAATCCAGCCTTCGAGATAAAGGACGGCGCGACCGGCGATGCTGACGCGATCGCCGTTGAGCGTGCAATGGAGCGCGCCGCTGCGGCGCGAAAGCTGGCGCGCTTCGAGATCATTCTTGCCGAGGCGCCTCGCCCAATAGGGTACCAGCGTGCAATGCGACGAGCCGGTGACCGGATCTTCCGCAACGCCTTGCGCCGGCGCGAAGAAGCGCGACACAAAATCGATGTCGTTTTCGCCCGGCGCGGTCACGATCGCGGCCCAACAGTCAAGCTTGGCGAGCGCGGCGAGATCGGGCTTGAGCGCCGCAACCTCGGCGGCGCTGTCATAGACGACAAGATGATCGCGGGCGCGCAGCACCTCGCGCGGCGCGCCGCCCAAGGCCGCGAGCAGACCCGGGGGCGCCGCGACCGGACTTGCAGGCCGTGCCGGAAAATCCATCACCAGCATGTCCGCGCGCCGGCTCACGGTGAGCGTTCCGGCCTTCAGGGTGCGGAAGCTTACGTTCTCGCGCTGCGGCTCGATGAAGCGGAAGACGATGTGGCCCGCGGCCAGCGTCGCGTGTCCGCATAAATCGACCTCGACGGTCGGCGTGAACCAGCGCAGCGCATAATCGTTGCCTTCACGCACAAAGAAGGCGGTCTCGGCGAGATTGTTCTCGGCCGCGATCGCCTGCATGGCGGTGTCCGGCAGCCACGCCTGCAACGGGCAGACCGCGGCGGGGTTGCCGCCGAACAGACGGTCGGTGAACGCATCGACCTGATAGAGCGGCAAGCGCATCGCTCCGTCTCCAGGGGCGGCGGCGCGGCACGCGCCGAGCCCGCACTATGATCTTGGCATGACCCCGCGCGCGCGGCTATGTGGATAAGCGTCTCCCGCCGCAGAGAATGCCGATGGCCAAGCTCAATCTTTCCGTCGCCGTTCGCGACTATGACCGCACCCGCCCGCTCGCCGATGGTCAGGTCCAGATCGACGGCGTCGATCCGGTGTTCATGGCGCTCGATCCGGAGGAGGTCTTTTTCCGCGCCTTCCGCCACGCCGAATTCGACATCTGCGAATTGTCGCTGTCGAGCTTCGTGGTCAAGGCCGCACAAGGCGCTTGCCCCTATGTCGGCGTGCCGGCCTTCCTCTCGCGCGCCTTCCGTCACACGGCGATCTATGTGCGCACCGATCGCATCAAGAGGCCGGCGGACCTGAAGGGCAAAAGGGTCGGCGTGCCGGAATACCAGCTCACCGCCAATGTATGGGCGCGCGCCATCCTCGAGGACGACCACGGTGTCAAACCGGCCGACATTCACTGGATTCGCGGCGGGCTGGTGGACGCCGGCAGGCTGGAAAAAATAGCCATCACGCCGCCGAAGGGTGTGAAACTTGAGGACGCGCCGGCGGGCCGGACATTGTCGGACATGCTGGAAATGGGCGAGATCGACGCTGTCATCGGTCCGCGCGTGCCGACGCCGTTCGCGCGCAGGCATCCGAACGTCGGCTGGCTGTTCCCCGATCCGGTGGCGGCCGCCAAGGACTATTACCAGCGCACCGGATTTTTTCCGATCATGCATCTGGTCGGGGTTCGCCGCGAGCTGGCCGAGCAACATCCCTGGTTGCCCGCGGCCGTACTCAAGGCCTTCGAGCGCTCGAAGGCGATCGCGCTGGAGAGGCTGTCCGACACCTCCTCGACCAAGGTCACATTGCCGTTCGTCGAGGAGCGGCTCTTGGAAGCGCGGGCGCTGATGGGGGAGGATTTCTGGTCCTACGGCGTGGCGCCGAACCGCAAGGTGCTCGATTATTTCCTCGCCCAGCATCACCGGCAGGGTCTTTCCTCGCGGCGGCTTTCCGTCGACGAGTTGTTCCATCCGGCGACCTACGAAAGCTTCAAGCTTTGACCGGCATAGCGCGGATAAGGCGGTGGCGATCCACGCGGACAAGTCAGCATGATTAAAGGTGCGAGCGAGCTTCCCGCACCAGCGTGTCGAGTTCGGCGTCAAGCGCCGACTGCCAGTGCGGCGGCGTGACGCCGAACACCTTTTGCAGCCGGCTCAGGTCAAGGCGCGAATTGAGGGGTCGGCGGACGCGCGCGGGATATTCGTCCGTGCGCAGCGGAACAACACGTTCGACGGCGAGCGGCAGCCCGCGAGTCTTCAAGCCCGCGACGATGGCGCCGGCAAAGCCATGCCGGCTTGTTTCGCCCGACGCGGCGAGATGAACGAGGCCCTGGGCTCGCGCGAAGCGCTCGCGTAGGCCGGCGAGGCCGTCGGCGAGCATACGCGCGATCGTGTCGGCGACCAGCGCCGCCGCGGTCGGCGCCCCGATCTGATCGGCGACCACGCGCAGCTCTTTGCGCTCACGCGCCAAACGACTGACGGTACGTAAGAAGTTTGTGCCCTGCGCGGCATAGACCCACGAGGTGCGAACGATGAGGAAAACGCCGCGGGCGGCGCGGACCTCGCGCTCGCCGGCGAGCTTGCTTGCGCCGTAAACCGACAATGGACGCGGTTCGTCGTCTTCGCGCCACGCCCGCGTCCCCGATCCGTCGAACACGTAATCGGTCGAGAAATGAACGAACGGCACCGCGCGCGCGGCGGCCCAGCGCGCCATGGTGCCGGGTGCTTCGCCGTTCACGCGCATGGCGAGGTCGGGCTCGTCCTCGGCGCGGTCAACGGCGGTGTAGGCAGCCGGATTGATGATGAGGTCCGGCGACAGGCGGTCCAATACGTCCGCGATCGTCCGCGGCTGGGCGAGGTCAAGCACCGTTCGATCGGCGGCAAGCGTCGTGCCGAAGCCATGCAAACGGGAGACGAGCGCCCCACCGATTTGTCCGGTGACGCCGGTGATCAGAATACGCATCAAGCCGGCTCGAAGCGCGGCAACAGCCCGTCCAATTGCGCCAGACTGCGGCCGTTGCCGTCGCGCGCCGACAGAACCGGCGCGTCGCAACCCCAGTCGATGCCCAGGCTCGGATCGTCCCAGCGCAATACCATCTCGTCCGCGGGGCTGTAGACCTCATCGCATTTGTAGAACAGATCGGCGAATTCGGTTCGCACGATGAAGCCGTGCGCGAGGCCGCGAGGTATCCAGAATTGCCGGCGGGTGTCGTCGTCGAGCTGCACTGCCACGTGGCGGCCGAACGTCGGACTGCCGATCCGCACATCGACCGCGACGTCAAGCACCGCGCCGCGCAGAACGGTCACCAATTTGCCTTGCGGCTTGGGATTCTGGAAATGCAATCCGCGCAGCGTGCCCCTGACCGACCGGGAAAAATTGTCCTGGACGAAAGTCCGGGCGATGCCGCCTGCGGCGTAACGATCGGCCCGAAAAATCTCCATGAAGAAGCCGCGGCTGTCGTCGAAGCTCTTTGGCTCGATGATCAACGCTCCGGGGATGGCGGTCTTGATGATGTCCATCGTTGTCCGAGGCCGATCTCGCGCCGGAATCGTCGAGCGCGGCGCACGTTGTATCAAGGGCGCGCGCGATGATAAATACGCCTTAAACGGCCGACCTGAATGCGAACCTGCCGCGCCGCGGCGTTGCCAGTACTGACAAAAGAAGACGCGTCATTGGTTCGGCCGCCGCGTCGCTCCGCCAAGGGTGGTCAATGAAGGGGATCATTCTCGCCGCCGGTCTGGGGACGCGGCTCTACCCGATCACGTCGGTGGTCTCGAAGCACCTGTTGCCGGTCTTCGACAAGCCGATGATCTACTATCCGCTGGCCACGCTGATGTTTGCCGGTATCCGCGATATCCTCATCATCGCCACGCCGCAGGATCAGCCGCTGTTCGAGCGGCTGCTGGGCGACGGCGGCGATTTCGGGTTGCGATTTTCCTACGCCCGCCAGGATCATCCCCGCGGCCTCGCCGATGCCTTCGTCGTCGGCGCCGAATTCATCGGCTCGGACCGGGTGGCGCTCATCCTCGGCGACAATATTTTCTATGGCCACGGGCTCCCCGAACTGCTCGCGCGCGCGGGTGCCCGCGGCGTCGGCGCCACCGTGTTCGGATACGTGGTGAATTCGCCGGAGCAATTTGGCGTCATCGAACTCGATGGGAGGGGTCGGCCGCTTTCGATCGAGGAGAAGCCGCGGCAACCGAAGTCGAACATCGCGGTCACCGGCCTCTATTTCTACGACAACGACGTGGTCGGGATCGCGGCTGGACTAAAGCAATCGGCGCGCGGCGAATTCGAGATCACCGATCTGAACCGCGTTTACTTGGAGCGCGGTCGCCTCGCCGTCGAGATCTTGGGGCGCGGATTTGCCTGGCTGGACACCGGCACCCATGCCTCGCTGGTGGAAGCGAGCCATTTCGTCCAGATCCTCGAGCAAAGGCAGGGATTGCGCATCGCCTGCCCGGAAGAGATCGCGCTGCGGCTTGGCTACATCACGCTCGATCATTTCAAGACGCTGGCCGAACGGTGCGCAAAGAGCAGCTACGGCGAGTATCTCTTCAGTGTTCATCGCGCGCTCGCCCAAGCGCGCGCGGAGCCTTGAGGCATGCGCTTCGACAACGCCGTTGTTTTCGTGACCGGCGGCGCCGGCTTCATCGGCTCGGCCGTTATCCGCTATTTGCTCGCGGAAACGCGGGCGTCCATCGTCAATATCGACAAGCTTACTTACGCGTCGAATTCGGATTCGATCCCGCAAGCCGCGGCCGGCGCGCGCTACCGGTTGGCGAAAGTCGATATCGGCGACGGCCCGGCGCTGCGGCAACTGTTCGACCGGCACGCGCCGCATTATGTGATGAACTTGGCCGCCGAAAGCCATGTCGATCGCTCGATCGACGGCCCCGCCGAGTTCATCCAAACAAATGTCGTCGGCACCTTCACGTTGCTGCAGGAGGCGCTGCGTCACTGGCGCGGCCTTGATCGCGACAGACAGCGCTCGTTCCGCTTTCTGCATGTGTCGACCGACGAGGTCTATGGGTCGCTCGGCGCCGAGGGAGCTGTCAGCGAGCTTGCGCCCTACGCGCCGAACTCTCCTTATGCGGCGTCCAAGGCCGCATCCGATCATCTGGTCCGCGCTTGGGGCGGCACCTACGGACTGCCGATCGTCGTCACCAATTGCTGCAATAATTTCGGGCCGTATCAATTTCCGGAAAAGCTCATTCCCCACATGATCATCAAGGGCGTGGCCGGACAGCGCTTGCCGGTCTATGGCGACGGGCAAAACGTCCGCGACTGGCTCTACGTCGACGACCATGCGCGGGCGCTGGCGCTCGCGCTCGAGCGCGGCAGGATCGGAGAGACCTACAACATCGGCGGCCGTAACGAGCGCACGAATATCGATCTCGTCCGCTCCATCTGCCGTTTGCTCGACGAGATGCAGCCGTCGGCCGCCGGCGCGCGGGAATCGTTGATCGCGTTCGTGCCGGACCGGCCGGGTCATGACCGGCGCTACGCGATCGACCCGGCGAAGGCCGAGCGCGAGCTGGGCTGGCGCGCCGCCGAGTCGTTCGACAGCGCGCTGGCCAAGACGGTGCGCTGGTACTTGAGCAACCGGCAATGGTGGCAGGCTATTCTCGATCGCGGCTACCGGCTGGAACGCGTTGGGCAGATATGAGCCTGGCAAGGCCGCGCCGCACCTGGCGCAAGGCTTTATTGTCACGCCCTGGCCGGCTTGATCCGGACGTGGATGTTCTTCTCCTGCGTATAGGCCAGCATCTCCTCGAAGCATTCTTCGCGGCCGATGCCGGACTGCTTGTAGCCGCCGAACGGCGCGCCGAGAAAATGCTTGCTGACCTCGTTGATCCAGATAAAGCCCGCCTGCACCGCCGCGGCGGTACGGTGCGCGGTCGAAAGGTCGTTGGTCCAGATCGAGGCGGTGAGGCCGTATTCGACGGCGTTGACCTGTTCCAGCATTTTTTGTTCGTCGCTCCATTTGAAGATGGAGAGCACGGGACCGAAAATCTCCTCGCGGGCGATGCGCATGCTGGGCTCGACGTCGGCGAACACCGTCGGTTCGATGAACAATCCCTTGGCCAGCGCCGCCTCGGCCGGCCGGCCGCCGCCGCAGAGGAGGCGGGCGCCGTCCTGCTTTCCCGACTCGATAAAGCCGAGGATGCGCTCGTACTGCGCCTTGGAGATGATCGCGCCCATGGTGGTTGCGGGATCGGTGGCAATGCCCGGCCGGTAGTGGGCGCTCTTCGCTTTCACCTTGCCGAGCACGGCGTCGTAGATTTTCTCGTGGATGAAGGCGCGGCTGGTCGAGCCGCAGGACTGGCCGCACCAGGTGAAGTTCATGCCGCCGATCACGCCCTGGGCGACCTCGTCGGCGTCGGCGTCCGGAAAGGCGATCAGCGCGTTCTTGCCGCCGAGTTCGAGCATCACCGGCTTGAGCGTGTCGGCGGCCGCCTTCATCACCGCGCGGCCGGTCGGCACCGAGCCGACGAGCGCGATCATGGCGACGCCGGGATGCGCGGCGAGCGCGGAGCCCACCGCCCGGCCGCCCGGCACGATGTTGAATACGCCGGGCGGCGGGATGCCACCGATCAATTCGGCAAGGCGCAGCGCCGAGAGCGGCGCCTGCTCCGGTGGCTTCATCACCACACTGTTGCCGGTCGCGAGCGGCGCGCCCGATTTGCCGGCGCAGAACATGAACGGATGATTGAACGGAATGATGCGGCCGACGACGCCGCGCGGCTCGCGCACCGAGAAATTGACCACGCCCGGACCCATCGGGATCGACGCGCCCTTCATCTCCGTCACCAGGCCGGCATAGAACTCGATCTGCGCGGCGGCGACCGTCGCGTCCATCACCATTTCATGCACCGGATTGCCGCAATCGGCGGCGTCGATCAGCGCCAATTCTTCGGCATGCTCGCGCAGCACATTGGCGATGCGCTTGAGCAGGCGTGCGCGTTCGAGCGGCGGCGTATTGCGCCAGCCGTCGAAAGCCGTCTTGGCCGCGCCGACCGCGGCGTCGATGTCCGCGGCGCCGCAATCGGCGACCGGGCCGAGCGATTCGCCGGTGCCGGGATTGATCGAGTCGGCATAGCGGCCGGATTTCGGCTTGTGCCATTGCCCGCCATAGAACGCGTCGCGATGCTCGGGCAGATGGAGCGGCTCGGCCTTGATGGATTTGAGCGGCGCTGCGGTGGTCATGATCGTCTCCTGTGTACGCCCCGATCAGCTTTTGGCGCGCGTCATCGCCGCGGTCATGCCGGCGGTATAGCCGGGCTCGACGCGCACATCGACGACCGCGACCCGCCCGGCATCGACCGCCGCGACCGCCTTCTCCAAGGCCGCGACGAGATCGGCCGGCGTGGTGATCGGGCCGAAGCCGGCAGCGCCCTGGGCGCGGCCCATGGCGGCGAGATCGATCTCGGGATCGGCCAAGCGCTGACCGATCCACTTGTTCTCGACCGGGCGCGCGCGCGTGCGCGCCATCCGTTCCTGGTGCAGCTCGTCATTGTAGAACGAACGATTGTTGGCGATCACGACGAGGAGCGGGATTTTGTAATGCACCGCCGTCCACAGCGCGGTCACGCCCATCAGGTAGTCGCCGTCGCCGCAGACGGCGACCGGAAGCCGGCCGGAGTTTTTCAGCGCCAGCGCCGCGCCGACCGAAATGCCCGGCCCGCCGCCGACGCCGCCGCCGCCGTCGGAGCCGAGATAGTCGAGCGGATGGCGGAAAATCCACCAGCGGTCCTCCCAGGAGATCGGCAGATGCGTGAGCGTCGTCGGCCGCTCGCCTAAAACTTTGCGCAGCGCGGAGGCGATAGACTCATTGGTGAAGCCGGCGGGTTCCCGATCGCTTGCCAGCGCACGCGGGCGCGGCGCCGTGCGCGGCTTGCCGCTCGTGCCGACGGCCTTGACGAGTTCCGGGACGACGAGGTCGGGATCGGCGGAGAGGAACAGATCGACCGGCGGCAAGGCCTGATAGTCCATGCTCCAGCCGTTGTGGAGGCGGTGGTCGAGCGAGATTTGGATGATTTTCGCCGCCGGGGAGGGACCGGCAAATCGCAGAGCGCCGGCAAGATCGACCCAGTCGAGGCTTAAGATCACGTCGGCGTCGCGCACGGCCGGAACGCTCTCGGGCGTCACGTCGCGCGGGGCGCCGGCGTGCAGCGGATGATCGGTCGGGAAGCTGGCGCCGATCTTGAGATCGGTGACGACGGTCGCATCGAGCGCCTCGGCGAGCGCGATGCGCGCGTTCCAGGCTTCGAGGCTGCGCGAGGCGCGGCCGGCGAGGATCACGGCCTGCTTGGCCGATCTCAGCATCGCCGCTGCCCGCTGCACCGCATCCGCGGGCGCCGCCGTGGCGATTGGCGACCTATGGCGCGCAGCGTCGATCGGCGGCAGTGGCGCGTCGAGCTTTGCCTCCTGCATCCCGGCGTCGAGATTGATGTAGACCGGACCCATCGGCGCCGTATTGGCGATCCAGGCGCCGCGGATGAGCGCCTCGCGCGCGGCGCCGGGCGAGGCCGGCTGGTCGTCCCATTTGGTATAGCCGCGGATGAGTGCGCCCTGGTCGCGCGCAGTATGGATCCAGTCGATCCACGGCCGGCGCTTCATGGCGTCGACCGGGCCGGTTGCGCCGAGAACGAGGACCGGCATGCGGTCGCACCAGGCGTTGAACATCGCCATGATGGCGTGCATGAGGCCGACATTGGCATGCACGGCGGCGGCCATCGCTTTGCCGGTGACCTTGGCATAGCCGTGGGCGATGGCGACGGCGGATTCCTCGTGCACGCAAAGCAGCATCTGCGGCGTGAAATTGCCGAGATAATTGACGATGCTGTCGTGCAGGCCGCGATAGCTCGCGCCCGGAGTCACCGCGATATAGGGAATGTCGAGCGCGCGCAGCGCGTCGGCGACGACGTCGCTGCCGAAGGCGGGCGCGTTGCCGCCTGAGCGCGCCGGGCGCTCGAGCGCGGCGATCGCCGGATCGGCGGCGCCGGGCTTTGCCTTGTTGCGCGCGGTCGCGGAGCGGGACGGGGGCATCGGCGGCATTCCTCGCTTTCGGGTTTTCCGGGCGCGATCGAACCGGATCACGGGCCTTGGCGCAAGCGGGCGAACGGGGCTTGACCTCGGTCCTCCGCTACCGAGGGATCGAAGTTCATTCCCGGGCTCGCAGCACGCGCAAGAACGCCTCGGGCGTAATCATGGTGATCCTCCCGTGCCGACCGAGTGACAACAGGTCCTTGTCGCGGGTGACGAGGTAGTCGGCGTCGGCCGCCAGCGCGCAGGCGACGATCATGTCGTCATCGGGATCGCGGGCAACTACACCGCGGACTTCCGGCACTTTGCGTACCAGCTTCGCCAACTCCTCCAGGTTTTGGCAGTATTCGACGATGGAAGAATCCGAGTATCGATAGCGCCGTCGGATGCGCTCGTATCCCATGAGCGCATCTGCCACCTCCTCGAGAATTCCATCGGAGAGATAGAGTTCAAATCGTCCCTCTTTGGCAAAAAGGAGGAGTTCGAAAGAAACCCCTCCGGGGTTTGGCTTCAGGAAGGCACTGACGAGCACCGTCGTATCGATCACCGCCTTAGTCATGTTTTCTTTTTTGGCGGCGGTGTTCCTTGACTATCTCGGCTATCTCGTTCTCTGCTGCGATAACGTTCTCGTTCGGCTCGGGCTTGAGGTCTTTTACCTGTGAGACCGCATGCATGATTGCCTTCCAAGCACGCTCGCGCGCAACCACGGCAACGGGCTTGAGCAGCACGCCGTCTTTCACCACCTTCGCCTCGAGATAGTCGCCCTCCTTGACGTTCAACGCCCGCCGCACATCGGCCGGGAGCGTGAGCTGCGCCATGCGGCGGACCCGCATCAATGTCATCTCAATCCTCCATGATTTACAGAATCAACATAATACGAAATTCTTAATTTCGGAAGGAGGCGGACGGATCACGGGCCTTGGCGCAAGCGGGCCAAGAGCTTGACCCCGGCATAGCCGTCGGCCGGTTCCATGCCGACCTGGCGTTGGAAATTGCGCACCGCGAGCATCGTCCCGTTGCCGATGCGGCCGTCGGCGCCGCCGGTGTCGAAGCCGAGCGCGGTGAGCCGGCGCTGAATCTCCTGCACTTCGGCGAGCGTCGGTGCCCGTTCGGCTCCGGGGAATTGCTGCACGAACGGCGCGCCGCCGACGCATCGGTCGCCGAGATGCACGAGCGCGAGCGTATAGCTCATCGACGGGTTGTAGCTGCGCACGGCAAAGAAGTTCGGGCCGAGCAGGAAGGCCGGCCCGCCCGGCACCGGCACCCAGGGCCGCGCCGTCGCATTCGGTTGCGGAAAGGGCTTGCCGTCGGCGCGAGTGACGCCGCGTTTTTGCCAGGCGGCAAAGCTGCGCGCGGCATCGCCATGGGGCCTCGCCGGCAGGTGCACCTCGTAGCCCCAAGGCTCGCCGCGCCGGTATTTGCCGCGCTCGACGAAATAGCGCGCGGTCGTTCCGAGCGCGTCGTCCGGCGGTCCGAACGGCGAAATCTTTCCGTCGTCGTTATAGTCGATGCCGAGATGGAGCCAGACCTCCGGCATCCATTGGGTGTGGCCCATGGCGCCGGCCCAGGAGCCGATCATGTCCTCGGGCCTGCTCCAGCCGCGCTGAATGATGGTGAGCGCGTAGATGAGTTCCCGCTCCCAATAGTTGCGGCGGCGCGGCGCGCCCCAGGCGAGCGTCGCCAGCGAAGGGATG
>JASHPW010000045.1 GCA_030037895.1 Xanthobacteraceae bacterium
TAGGTCTTGACGTCCCAGCGATCGCCGCGGTGCAGGATGTTGAACCGGACCATCGAATGCATGAGGCGGACCATCGCCGCGGCTTTGAACGTGGCGCCGTGGCGATCGAGCACGTCGGGCATGACCGTCTGAGTGAAAAAGATTGCCGTCTCGTTCACCCGGTGTGCGGTCGATCCCTTCGACAGGCCGCCGGTCAACACCATCGGCAAAGCGGCATACTTGTTCATGAACGTTGCAATGAGACCGCCGCGGATGATGAAAGGGGCCCGGTGGGCGTAAGCGTTGCGCTCGATCCGGGCGCCTTGTTCGATCAATTCCGCATCCAACCATGCGGGGAATTGTTCCATTTCCCTGATGAACCGGACGAGCTGCGGTGGAGCGGCGGGCACGCTCTCCAGCCCGTGATCGCAGGCCTCCTGCAGCATCGCCACCAACCGCTGGAATCCGTATTGCGGAATGAGCGCGGCGTAGGCGTCGGCGATGGGGTCGCCATGCATGGTGTAGGCCTTTATCAGGGCGCCCCGCTCTTTGCTGGCGAGCAGTTCGGGACGCCGCTCCGCATACTCCGGAGCAAGCTCGGTCTCGTCGGCCGGCGCCACCGTGAATCGCTCTGGTGTGATCGAAAAGTCCACGCGGCCGTACATTGAAGGAATCTGCGCGGCTTGCTTCGCGACCGTCGCGGTCAGTTCCGTGATCGATGTGTTCATGGCTCAGTCTCCCGAGGGTGCGATCGGCAAGGCAGCGATCGTTTGCGCGTACCGATTCAAATATCTATCAAACGATAGGTTATGGACATACCTATCACGTGATAGTATTATTGGCAAGCGCAAATCGGGCGCGTGCCCAAGGGGCGTAAATCCCTAACGGCGGCAGTGGTTTGCGCCCGGCCGCCGGGCAAAAGCCGCCGCGTAGGATGAGACTTCGGCTTCTTCCTGGCCGGACCCGCGACGGCGATCGATGGATGAGAGGATGAGAGAATGTCGAAAACCGTGCCGGCAGTGCCCAAAACCGCGAAGCTGCGCGCGGTCGCGAGCACTGGCTACCGCAAGGGCGAGGAGACCCGGCAGCGGATCCTCGACGCGGCGCTGAAGGCGTTTGGCGAGGCCTCTTTCCGGTCCGTGACCACGCGTAAAATTGCGGAGGCGGCAGGTGTCAGCCTGCCGACCCTGCAATATTATTTTGGCGACAAGGAAGGTCTCTACCGCGCCTGCGCCGAAGCGATTGTCGAACGGTACCGCAGCCACACGACGTCTGCCGCAGCGCAAGCAGCCGCAGCCTTGAACGATGATTGTTCGCCCGAGTCGGCTCGGGTCCGCTTGAAGGCGATAATCGGAGCCCTCGCTGAGTTCCTTGTCGGGTCCAGGGAGGCCGAGCGCTGGGCCCAATTCGTGGCCAGGGAATTGCGCGATCCCGGCCCGGCGTTCGAAATTCTGTACGAGAGGCTTTGGCGGCCGGGCGTCGAAATCACGGCACGATTGATAGCCCGCATCCTGGGCGGCACCGAAAGCGATCCGGCCGCCCGCATTCAGGCATTGCTGCTGATCTCCAGCCTGCTGGCCTTCCAATCTGGGCGCAGCATCTCCTTGCGCACCATGCACTGGTCGACAATCGGGTCCGAGGAGTTGGCGATAGTCTTGTCCAGCCTGGACGCACAGATCGACGCGATCGGCCGCAATCAATATTCATCGCCCAGCCGGACTGGCGGCAAGGAACCGGCTCACGTCCGCTCAAGCTCCGCGGCGAGCTTGGCATAGAGCGGATTGTCGCGCGCATAGACGTAGTCGAGCGCGGCGACCGAGACCGCTCCGGCGCCGTGCTCGCGCAGAAAGCTCGCCAGCGCATGCACGTGCTCGGGCGGGCAGTGCAGCGTCAGCATGCCGGAGGAGGTCGGGCCGCCGAACGGCGCGGCGACGCCGAATTTTTCGCGCGCGACGCCGAGCAATGTCTCGTTCATTCCGGCAAAGCGCGTGCGCACTTCGCGGTGGGCATGGGCGCGCTTTTGTGCCGCGATGCGGTCGAGCAGAAGGCGCGCGGTCTCGCGCTGCGCGGCGTCCCAAGATGCCGTGCGGGCGGCAACCAGGTTGGCCTGCGAGCGCAGGATCACCCCGTCCTCGATCACCTTGAGGCCGTTGGCGGCGAGCGTGGCGCCGGTCGTGGTGATATCGACGATCAGCTCGGCGATGCCGGCCGCGGGCGCGCCCTCGGTTGCGCCCGAGCTTTCGACGATGCGGTAATCGACGACGCCGTGCTCGGCAAAGAAGCCGCGCGTGAGATTGGCGTATTTGGTGGCGAGCCGCATCTTGCGCTCATGCTTGAGGCGGAAGGCGGTGGCGACATCGTCGAGATCGGCCATGCTGCGCACGTCGATCCAGGCCTGCGGCACCGCGACGGCGACGTTGGCAAAACCGAAACCGAGCTGCTCGATGAACACGATGCGCCGCTCGGTGTCCGGAATCATCTCGCGCAGCAGGTCTTCGCCGGTGACGCCGAGATGGACCGCGCCTTGGCCGAGCTGCATCGTGATTTCCGCGGCCGAGAGATAGGCGATTTCGACACCGTCCAATGCGGCAATGGCGCCGCGATAGTCGCGGGCGCCGCGCGGCTTGATCAATTCGAGCCCGCAGCGCGCAAAAAAAGCCCCGGCGTTCTGCTGCAGCCGGCCTTTCGACGGCACGGCGAGGACGAGCGGCGCGCTCATGCGGCGCCTCCGCACGCTGCAAGCTCTTCGATGGAGGCGGCGAAACCGACGGCGGGAATTGGCTCGCGCGCGCCGAGCCGCCCCAAGAGGGCGTCATAGCGGCCGCCGGCGATGAGCGGGTCTTTGGCGCGGACATCGTGCAGCTCGAACACGAAGCCGGTGTAGTAGTCGAAGCCGCGTCCGAACGCGGTCGCGAAACGGATGGCGCGCACGTCGATGCCGCGGGCGGCGAGAAAGCCGGTGCGCGTCTCGAAGAGATCGAGCGCCGGATCGAGCGGGACGTTGGCGTCGGCGGCGAGCGCGCGCAATGCGCCGGCGGCCTCGTCGGGATCGCCGCGCACGGCGAGGAAACGCTCGATCAGCGCCCGCGTTTCCCCGGGCAGCCGCGTTCCGGCGCCGAGCGCGGCCTGTTCGAGAAAGCGCTCGGCGATCTCGGCCACGGAGCGGCCGCCGACAGTTTCGATGCCGGCGATGGACAGAAGATCGGTGACCAGGTGATGCGCGGCCTTGGGATCGGAGCCGGCGAGCGCGGCGAGCACGCCCTGGTATTCCGGCGGCCGGCTCGCCGCGGCGACCGCGAGCCGATCGAGATCGTGCGCCAGCGACCATTTCCGATTGAAATCCTTGACCAAGCGGCGCTTCCAAGCCGGCGCGAGGTCGAGCGCGGCAACGAAGGCGGAAAACAGCCCGACATCGCCGATGCGGATTTCCGGCGCGGCCAATCCGAAATGCGTGGTGGCTTCAAGTCCGAGCGCCAGCATCTCGGCATCGGCCGCCGCCTTGTCCGGCCGGCCGAAGGATTCGATGCCTGCCTGCAGGAATTCGGCGGCCATTCCCTCGCGATGGCGAAAGACCGCTCCAAGATAGCAAAAGCCGGCCGCCCGGCCCGCCGCCGGCGATTGCAGATAGGCCCGCGAGACCGGAATGGTGAGGTCGGGCCGCAGGCACAATTCGCGGCCGCCGGGATCGCTGGTGAGGAACATGCGCCGGCGGATGTCCTCGCCGGAAAGGTCGAGGAACGGTTCCGCCGGTTGCAGGATCGGCGGCTCGATCGGAGCGTAGCCGGCGCGCACATAGGAAGCGACGAGCATGTGCGCGCGCTGGTCCGGCGGGTTGATGGCCAAGCTCGACATGTCGTTCATAGTCCACGACCGGCGCGGCCGGTTTGTCCCTTCATGCGCAGCGGAAGCGCTGTTTCGGCCGCCCTTTAGCACGGCTGGGCGCGTGTTTCGACGATGATCGGCGCGCGCCGTTAATGCTTCCAATCGTTCTTGTGGTGATGACTTTGCCATTGGCGGGCGAACCTGCCGGTCAATCCAGTCCGGCTCTCCCATCGCAAACGCGGCATCGCCCGGCGCGTCGCGCCTGGCAATGACCTGCGGACCGCCGCGGCGCAAGAACCTCCATCGCCATTGCGCACGTCGCGGTCGAGGCGGAGGTTACGTTAGCCATTGTAGCTAGGCTATGTAATATTATAACATTGGCCTCGGGCACTGTCGGCAATCCCATGCTTACGCATTCCGACGTCCCCTATGATGCGCGTGTTGCAGGTGCCGTCGGCGCAGCCGGCGACGGAGCGTGGCGTGGGAATTTTATTATCTGGCTCCTGTGCTCGGCGGTCCTGCACGGGCTTGCCCTGCTGCTGTTCTTTTTGACCGTTGAACCTCAAAGCAGCTCTTATTTCTTTCCCGTGGATATCGTGGTGCTCGCCGATCGGAGCACCGGCCCTCCGCAGCCGGACACGGCGCCTGAGCCTCGGCAGCAGGGAGGACAACCTTCAACGCCGGCCGCGGAGCCGGTCGGCCTCTCGCCGGCAAAGGCGCATCCGGACGACCTCGACATAAAACTGCATGCGCTTGCGAAGCTGCGGCAGCCAAGCGTGGACACCCATCTGGCGGAAAAAGATATCGGCCTCTCACGCCGGTCGGCCATGAGCAACGAGGCCGCCAGCGGATCCTTTGCGATCTATGCCGTGAGGGACTTCATCCGCGCCCAGGTTGAACGGCGTTGGAACCTCGATCTGCCGACTTTGGGCAACAGCAATTATTCCGTGCTGATCCGCGTGGAGATGACAAAAGCAGGGGTCGTCACCAAGGCTGAAATCGCGGACACCGTCCGTTTCAACTCCGACAAGACATATCGCGCGATCGCATTGAGCGCGCGCAACGCCGTGTTGTTGTCCTCGCCGTTCGCGCTGCCACCCGGTCCTTACAGCGACGTGATGGATTTCATCCTCAGCCTCAACACCAAGGAGGCGATGCGATAGCTATTGCCCGACCGCGTCCGGCAAATCCCTGGCGACGCGAAAGCCGGTCAGGCTGGAATAGTCGTATTCTCCGCCGTCGGTGACACTGCCGCTGCGGCTCGCCGAGCGCACGAACACGGGCAAATTGTTCCAAGAGCCGCCGCGAATCACATGTCTGGCGCAGGTCTTCTCGGTCCACGCACTGCCGTCACGGGGCGCGCCCTTATAGGTGAGGTGCCAGCAATCCGCGGTCCATTGCCAGGCGTTTCCCAGCATGCCGTAGAGGCCGAAAGGATTGGGCGCGAAGCTGTCCACGTCGGTCAGCAATCTGTTGTCCCATTTGCTGCCGCATCCGTTGCAGTTCGCCTTGTTGACGCCGATGGCGTCGCCCCACCAGCGCGCCGTTTTGGTGCCGGCGCGGGCCGCATATTCCCACTCGGCCTCGCTGGGGAGGCGGTAGGGACCGTTGCCTTGCGTCAGTTCCGGGCGCAGGCGCCGCACCTTGGCGTTGAGCCAGGCGATATAGGCGTCGGCGTCGCGCCAATCGAGGCAGACCGCCGGCCATTTTGGCGGTTCCTCATATTCCGGCGAATAGGGCGGTCCCCCGGTCCGCGACCGCCATCCCATGCCGAGGGTCGCATTGCAGGCGATCGGCTGATAACGCGTCTGCTTGAGAAAGACGAGAAATTGCGCGCTGGTGATGTCGTATTTGCCCAACGCGAAGGCCTTGATCGCGACCGCATGTTGCGGACCCTCGGAATCGAAGCGGCCCGGCTCGCTCGCCGGACTGCCCATCACAAATTTGCCCGCCGGAATGCCGACCATCTCCGGGCAGTCGGGACATTCTCGGAATTCGCGATCCTTGAGTTCGAGCGCATGGCCGGGCCTTGATGCCATCAGCGCCGACACCGCGAGCAGGATTCGGGCGTAAAGCCCGCAGCGGGACCATGCGGCGATGCGCCGAACCGTCATGATGAAGGCTGGTCTTGCCGCAATCCGTGCCGCGCCAGCACCTCGCGCACCGCCTCCACCAGTTTTTCTTCGGCAACGGCGAACTGCGCCGGCCGGCTTTCGCGCCATTCCTGATGCGAGGCGATGGCGGCGGCGGCCTTGGCGCCTTCGATCAAATCCTTGATTTGTATTTCGCCGCGCGCCTTCTCCTCGCCGCCCTGGATGACGACGCAAGGTGCGTTGCGCTTGTCGGCGTATTTGAGCTGCGCCGCCATGCGGCCGCCGCCGAGATAAAGCTCGGCGCGGATTTTTGCCGCGCGCAATCTGGCGACCATGGCCTGGTAATCGGCGAGGCGGTCCCGGTCGAACACGGTGACGACCACCGGGCCGGGGCCGGGCCTCGCATCGATCTTGCCGAGATGTTGAAGCGCGGCGGCGAGCCGCGACACGCCGATGGAGAAGCCGGTCGCGGGCACGCTCTCGCCGCGGAAACGCGCGATCAGCCCGTCATAGCGCCCGCCGCCGCCGACCGAGCCGAAGCGCGGCGAGCCGTCGGCGCCGCCGGTCGGGAACGTCAATTCCACCTCGAACACCGGCCCGGTGTAATATTCAAGGCCGCGGACCACGCTCGATTCGACGCTTATCCGATCAGGGCCATAATTTGCGCCGCGAACGAAGTTGCCGAATTCCGCCAATTCGCGGATGCCCTCCTGACCAGTTGGGCTGGAACCGATTTCTCGAGACCAATCCTTCAGGACGCTCTCCAGATCGCCCACCAGCTGAACCTCGACATAGTTCAGCACCTTTTCCATTTGCTTTTCATTGAGGCCTGCACCACGGGTGAAATCGCCACTTTCATCTTTTCGACCTTCGCCAAGCAATGCTTGAACGCCGCTTCGCCCGAGCCGGTCGTATTTATCGATGGCGCGCAATACGGTAAGACGCTTTCCTGAATTGGCTTCCCCGCCCAGTCCAACGGATTCGAGCACGCCGTCCAGCACTTTTCGGCTATTCACCTTCACCAGATAGCTTCCGCGCGGAACGCCGAGCGCCTCCATGGTATCGGCGGCCATCATGCACATCTCGGCGTCGGCCGCGGGCGCGGACGAGCCCACCGTGTCGGCGTCGAACTGCATGAACTGGCGGAAGCGTCCCGGTCCCGGCTTCTCGTTGCGGAACACCCAGCCGACGCGATAGCTGCGATAGGGCTTGGGCAGCGTGTCGAAATTCTCCGCCACGTAGCGCGCGAGCGGCGCGGTCAGATCATAGCGCAGCGACAGCCATTGCTCATCGTCGTCCTGAAACGAGAACACGCCCTCGTTCGGCCGCTCCTCATCGGGCAAGAACTTGCCGAGCGCATCGGTATATTCGATCGCCGGCGTCTCCACCGGCTCGAAGCCGTAGCGCTCGTAGACCTCGCGGATTTTCTCGATCATGGTCCGCGTCGCCGCGATCTCCGCCGGCCCGCGGTCGGCGAGCCCGCGCGGCAGCCGGGCCTTGAGCTTGTTGGCTTCTTTGGTCTTGTCGGCCATTTGCCAACCTCGGCGCAGCGAGTTTGAGAGGACGGCGCGGGTGGTAGCAGCCGCGCCGGGGAGCGGCAAGCCGACCGCGATTCTTTCGGGCTTGGCCGCACCTTGTCGCGGCCATCCGCGCCTTCCATGTTGCATCAGCAAAAGAGGCGGGACCCGGCATTGAAGCCGGGCACGACGATGGAGAAAATCCGATGCCGACGGCGACAGCCCCCATCCCCAACGACCAGGAAGCGTTCTGGCTGCCGTTCACGCCGAACCGCGCCTTCAAGCACGCGCCGCGGCTCATCGCCCGCGCCAAGGACATGCACTATGTCACGCCCGACGGCCGCGCCGTGCTCGACGGCATCGCCGGGCTGTGGTGCTGCAATGCCGGCCATAACCGCGATCCGATCGTCGCCGCCATAAAGCGCCAGGCGGCGGAGCTCGATTACGCCCCGGCCTTCCAGTTCGCCCACCCCAAATCTTTCGAGCTGGCGGGCCGGCTTGCCGCGCTGGCGCCGGCCGACCTCAACCGCGTCTTCTTCTGCAATTCCGGCTCGGAAGCGGTCGATACCGCGCTCAAGATTGCGCTCGCCTATCACAATGTGCGCGGCGACGGCGCGCGCACGCGGCTGATCGGCCGCGAGCGCGGCTATCACGGCGTCGGCTTCGGCGGCATGTCCGTCGGCGGCATCGTCAGCAATCGCAAGGTCTTCGGCACGCTCTTGGCCGGCGTCGATCATCTGCCGGCGACCTACAGTCGCGAGCATCAGGCCTTCACCAAGGGCGAGCCGGACTGGGGCGGCCATCTCGCCGACGAACTCGAACGCATCGTCGCGCTGCACGACGCCTCGACCATCGCCGCCGTCATCATCGAGCCGATGGCCGGCTCGACCGGCGTGCTGCCGCCGCCCAAAGGCTACCTCGAGCGGCTGCGCGCGATCTGCGACCGCCACGGCATCCTGCTCATTTTCGACGAAGTGATCACCGGCTTCGGCCGCCTCGGCGCCGCCTTCGCGGCGGAACGTTACGGCGTGACGCCCGACCTCCTCTGCTTCGCCAAGGGCGTCACCTCCGGCGCCGTGCCGATGGGCGGCGTGATCGCGCGCGAGCACATCTACGACGCTTTCATGCGCGGGCCGGAGCACGTGATCGAGCTGTTCCACGGCTATACCTATTCGGCGCATCCGCTCGCCTGCGCCGCCGGCCTTGCGGCGCTCGATCTTTATCGCGACGAAAACCTGTTCGAGCGGGCGAAGACGCTCGAACCGCTCGTTGCCGAAGCGGCGATGACGCTCAAAGGCCTTCCCGGCGTGCTCGATGTGCGCACCGTCGGCGTTGCCGCCGGCATCGACCTCGCCTCGCGCCCGGACGCCGTGGGCAAGCGCGCCTACGAAATCATGGCGCGCGCCTTCCACGACGAGGACCTGCTCGTCCGTATCGCCGGCGAGACGCTGGCGATCGCCCCGCCGCTGATCGTGAGCGAGGCGCAGATCAGCGAGATTTTCGAAAAGCTTAAGCGGGCCGTTCGGGCGGTCGCGTAGGGGCGCCAGACAGCGGGGGCGGGGCTTGCGGCGCCGCGGCGCTTGTGGACACTGGTCGCGTGCGAGCGCGAATCGTTATCAAGGCCTCAAGGCTCTGCGCCGCCTTGACGGAGCCGGGCTTGGTCCGCCACACGGCATAACGGGGTCGTTATGGTGCGCATCAGCGCCATCTTCATCGCTTTCTGCATGGTGCTCATCGCCGGCTCGATCGGCGCGGCGCTCTATCTGCGGTTTGGATTGAGCGGCTGGCAGGCGGCCGTGGTGGCGTTCGGCGTGCTGAGCGCGCTCGCCGTCTACAACAGCATTTCCGGC
>JASHPW010000046.1 GCA_030037895.1 Xanthobacteraceae bacterium
ATGAACCTGCATCTCGCCGAGATCAGCCGTAACGTCACCCCAGGCAGTCATGCTGTCGTGCTGCTCGATGGGGCAGGCTGGCATCAAACCGGCGGCAAGCTCAACGTCCCGCACAACATCAGCCTGCTCAAGCTGCCAGCCTACTCGCCCGAACTCAATCCGGTCGAGAACATCTGGCAATACCTGCGCCAGAACCAACTCAGCAATCGCGTCTTCGACAGCTACGATGCCATCCTCGACGCTTGTTGCGAAGCCTGGAACGCGCTCACCGCCGACAAAGGCCGCATCAAATCAATCGCCAGCCGCCCATGGGCAGCAGTCAATATCTGATGCCGCTGGTATAACGTGAGCCATCATTGCGACGCGCATAGAGCGTTTTTGGGATTGTTTGGCTCGTCCGCAATAACGTGCTGAGCTTTAATTCGCCCGGCGCAGCGGCGCGGCGGTCAGGTCCTGCAGCGCCGCGAAAGTAAGGCCGGGCGCCGTTTCCCGGACCACAAAGCCGTCGGCGGCAACGTCGATCACGGCGAGGTTGGTATAGACGCGCTTGACGACGCCGGGAGCGGTGAGCGGATAGGTGCAGCGGCGCAGAAGCCTGCTCCCGCCCGTCTTGGTCGTATGCTCCATCAGCACCCAGATTTGTTTGGCGCCGACGGCAAGGTCCATCGCGCCGCCCACCGAAGGCATGGTGTCGTCGGCGGACGTCAACCAATTGGCAAAATCGCCGTTCTCGGCGACCTGGAACGCGCCGAGCACGCAAAGATCGAGGTGCCCGCCGCGAATGATCGCGAAACTGTCGGCGTGATGCATGTAGGACCCGCCGGGAACGAGCGTGACGTATTTCTTGCTGGCGTTGATCAGCCAACGATTGATCTTGTCCGGCTCCGGCGTCGGGCCCATGCCAAGAACGCCGTTCTCCGAATGGATGATGACTTCGCGTTCCGCCGGCACATAGTTTGCCACCAGCACCGGAATGCCGATGCCGAGATTGACGTAAAAGCCTTCTGGGATGTCGCGCGCGGCGCGCGCGGCGATTTCGTCCCGGGTCCATGGCTTGCAGGCGGCCAAGCCGTTTAATTCCGCGCGCATGTGCGCCTTCACGTCAGGCCTCCTCACGTCACCACCGGTTCGCCATAGGGCACGTGCACCACGCGATCGACGAAGATCCCGGGCGTGCCGACCTTTTCCGGATCGAGCGCGCCGAGTTCGACAATGTGCTGCGCTTGCGCAATGGTCAACTTCGCCGCCGCCGCCATGACCGGATTGAAATTGCGGGCCGACGACCGATAGGCGAGGTTGCCCCAGCGGTCCGCCTCCCAGGCCTCGATCAGCGCGACATCGCCGAACAGCGCCCGTTCAAGGACGTACTGCCGGCCGGAGAATTCGCGCACCTCCTTGCCTTCGGCAAGCCTCGTCCCCACCGAAGTCGGTGTATAGAAGGCCGGGATGCCGGCGCCGGCCGCGCGCAAGCGCTCGGCCATCGTGCCCTGCGGCACGACGTCGAGCTCGATGCGGCCTTCGCGATACAGCCGCTCGAACACCACGGGATCCGTGGTGCGCGGATATGAGCAGACGATCTTGCGCACCCGGCCGACCTCCAGAAGCCGCGCCAGGCCGGCATGGCCGACGCCGGCATTGTTGGCGACGACGGTCAGCTCCTTTGCGCCCTGATCGATCAGGCCGTCGATCAGCGCGTTCGGCTGGCCGATGCTGCCGAATCCGCCGATCAGCACGACCGCGCCGTCGCGGATTCCGGCCATCGCCGCGGCCATTGTCTGCACGATCTTGTCGATCATCAGTAACGCCAGGCGACGCGCTCACCGCTCATCCGGGCCGCCGTGACGGGCGGTGGCGCTGCCGAAAAGACCGAACCGCATCAGGCGAGACTCCCCGTATTTCGACAATCTAGCCACACCACCGGCTTTTTGAAACCGGCCGCACGGTGGCGCGGCGCGAATGATATTGGGACGGTTTCAATCTTTGGTTTACCCGATGGCCCGATGATGAGGCGGCGGCCGCGGAGCGGCCATCCGAGCCGCCACGAGCAGCGAAGGGCCGCGGGATGGATCAGCAATGACGGCCCGGCTCGCTTTTATCGGGGAAATCGAGAGCGCCGTCGTCGGCGCGTCGGCCGAGCGGCGTGGCGAAGTGCTGCGCCGGGTTACCGATTTATTCGTCAGCGGGTCGGAAGAGTTCACGGCCGAAGACCTTGCGATGTTCGACGGGGTCATTCTTCGTCTTGCGACCGCGATCGAGCAATCCGCACGGGCATTGCTGGCGCGCCGCCTTGCCCCGATTCGGAATTCGCCGCCGCAAATCATTCGCGCGCTGGCATTCGACGACGCGATCGACGTGGCCGGGCCGGTCCTCGCCCAATCTGCACGGCTCGACGATGCAACCCTGGTCGAAATTGTGCGGACAAAGGGACAAGGCCACATGCTGGCGATCTCGCATCGCGGCTCGCTGAGCGCGGCGGTCACCGACGTATTGGTCGAACTGGGAGATCGCGATGTGATGCTGAGCACCGTCGATAATCGCGGTGCAAGTTTTTCCGACCGTGGATTTTCGATACTCGTGCAGCGGTCGGAAGGCGACGACGCGCTCGCGGAGTTCGTCGGCCTGCGGCCGGAAATTCCTCCGCATTTGCTGGCCGTGCTGATTGCGAAAGCGTCGCAAACCGTTCGCGCCAAACTGGAGGCCGCCCACCCGCACGCGAAAGAAGAGGTCCGTCGGGCGGTCGCGGAGGCGGCGCGTCACGTCGAGGCGCGACTGCGCCCGGCCGCGCTCGACCACGCCGCCGCTCCGGCGGCGGTCGAACGTTTGCAACGGTCTTCGCGGCTCGACGAGCGCGCGCTGGCCGAGTTCGCCAAAGCGGGCGCCTACGCGGAAACGGTTGCCGCATTGGCGGCGATGTGCGACCTGTCGCCTCACTTCGTGGAGCAAGCCATGGCACGGGACCGAACGGAAACCCTCTTGGTTCTCGCCAAGGCGGCCGGATTGTCGTGGTCTACCGTCCGGGAAATCTTGTTGCTGCGCGCCGAGAAGGGAGTCATAGCGCGAGACGAGATCGTTCAGCGGTTGGCGCGCTTCGAACGATTGCAATACGCTACCGCACAGGAAATTGTCCGCATCTATCGCATGCGCGCGCAGGCAAAAATATCCCCGTTGACGTGATCGCGCCGGTCGAAGATTCCCGGCCCTGGTGCGACTGATTTGCGGGTCACGCCGGCCGGAACATCGGCACCGGCGTGCCGTTCTCCGCCTCCTTGAACACCACCGTGACCGGCTGGCCGATACGCAGCTTGTTGAAATCGCAATCGACGATGTTGGTCAGCAGCGTCGGGCCCTCCTCGAGCGTCACGTGGGCGATGACATAGGGGTCCTTGGCACGACGCATCACGCTGAAGGTGTAGATCGCGCCTTTGCCGGCGGCCTCGCGCCACTCGACTTTGTCGCTGCCGCAGAACGGACAGATGGCGCGCGGATACCAATGGGCGCGGCAGCAGGCCGCGCAGATCGGGATCATGAAGCGGCCCTTGCGCGCCGCATCCCAGAATGCCTGCGTCTCGACGGTCACGACCGGCGGAGTGATCTTGCGCGCCATCGCCTCACTCCCGTTCCATGATCAAGGTCGCGCTGCCGTGGCGGGTGGCGAGTTGAAAGCCGGTGCCCTGCGCCAGAGCGAGATCGCAGTTCTTTACCTGTACCGCCGGATGGGCCTCGCCGCACAACTGCCGCACCGCCTCGATCACCTTGGTCATGCCGCCGCGGTTGCCCGGATGATTGTTGCACAGCCCGCCGCCGTCGGTGTTGAACGGCAGCTTGCCGACGCCGGCGATCAGATTGCCGTCAGCCACGAACCTGCCGCCCGCACCCTTGGCGCAGAAGCCGAGGTCTTCGAGCTGGATGACGACGGTGATGGTGAAGCTGTCGTAGATCGACGCGTATTTGATATCGGCGGGCGCAACGCCCGCCTCGGCAAAGGCGATCGGCCCGGATCGCGCGGCGCCCGAAGTGGTGAGATCGAACGTGCCGCCGCCGAGGTGCTGCACCGCTTCGCCGGCGCCGATGATTTTGATGAGCGGCCGGCGCAGGCTCTTGGCGATCTCCGGCCGAACGACGACGAGCGCGCCACCGCCGTCGCTGATGACGCAGCAATCGAGCCGATGCAGCGGATCGGCGATCATCGGCGAGTTGAGTACGTCCGCCACCGTCACGACTTCGGGCAGCATGGCGTGCGGATTGTGTTGCGCGTGATGCGAGGCGGCGACCTTGACCCAGGCGAGCTGCGCGCTCGTGGTGCCGTATTCGTGCATGTGGCGCATCGCGCACATGGCGTAGCCGTTGGCCGCGGTGATGGCGTAAGGCGCCTCCCAGCCCGCTTCGGGCTGGTTCGGATCGCGCGACCGCGGCGCGGTGCCGGTCGCGATGCCCTCGCTGCGCGGCCGTCCGGCAAGCGTGATAAGGGCGACATTGCACTTGCCAAGCGCGATCGCCGCGGCCGCGTGCGCGGCCAGCACCACGTAGGAGGCGCCGCCAAGCTCGGTCGATTCGGCGTGGCGGAGTTTCAAGTTCATGTACTCCGCCATGGAGGGGGGTCCGGGCCCCGGCGCATCGCCCGAGCAAAAGTAGCCGTCAACGTCGTCGCGGCTGAGCCCGGCGTCGGCGAGTGCGCCGAGCGCCACCTCGGCGTGGAGCTGCGCCGCCGTCTTGTCCGGCGCATGCCGCGTCGGATGCTCGAAGGCGCCGGCGATATAGGCTTTGCCCTTGATGGTCATGACCGGAAATCCACTCGGGGAGCGCACCATATCGGCGTCGGGGGCGACCTCCAACCACCCATTATCTCCTGCGTCTTCCCGATTTTCCGCCGTCGCTCGCACTATCGGGCCGCACCCGTCTTGCGCTAGAAACGAGGCGGAGGTCGCCGAGGATGAAGCGCGCGCGCGAAGTCAAGGCTGCCGGGCAGTGGGACGATGAGAGCGCCGTCGATACCATCACGCTCGACGCCGAGGAGCGCCATCGCCGCCGCGTCGTCCTGACCGGCGAGCGTGGCACGACGTTCCTGCTCGACCTGCCGCAAGCGAGGGCTTTGCGCGACGGCGACGGCCTCATCCTCGACGATGGCGCCGTCGTGCGCGTCGCCGGCCGGCCCGAGCCGCTCATTGAGATCGCGGCCGCCAATACCCGCGAGCTGGCGCGGGTCGCCTGGCACGTCGGCAATCGTCACGTAGACGTTGAGATCGTCGGCGACCGGCTGCGCATCCGGCGCGACCATGTAATCGAGGACATGCTGCGCGGGCTCGGCGCGCATCTTTCGGCAGTCGAAGCGCCGTTCGATCCCGAGCACGGCGCCTACGATCATCACAACCCTGACCCCGGTCACGGTCACGGCCATCATCACGGCGGCGACCATGACTAAGGCTCTCCTCCGATCGTCCCCACGCAAGCGAGGAGCAAAGATCGCCCGCTCCCGTGAAGCGGGGGAGGATGGCGTGCTCGACTCCGCCGCGCTCTATCGCCTCATGACCTGGCTGTCGCCGGCCTATCCGGTCGGCGCCTTCTCCTATTCGGGCGGCATCGAATGGGCGGTCGAGGCCGGCGACATCAAGGACGCCGAGACGCTGCGGGAATGGCTCGCCGTGATGATCGGCGAGGGCGGCGGTTTAGCCGATGCGGTTTTCTGCGCGCACGCCCATCGCGCGATCGCGGCGAATGATGACGCCGCGCTCACCGCCGTGGCCGAACTCGCCGCCGCTTTCGTCCCGTCGAAGGAGCGTTTCCTGGAGACGACGGCGCAAGGCCGCGCGTTTCTCGAAGTCACCCGCGCGGCGTGGCCCTGCCCGGCGCTCGCGCGCCTTGAGATCGCCTGGGATGGGCCGGTCGCTTTGCCCGTCGCCGTGGGTGTGGCCTGTGCCGGGCACGGCATTGCGCGCGCGCCGGCGCTGCACGCCTTTCTGCACGCGCTCGCGGCAAACTGGATTTCCGCCGCCGTGCGGCTGGTGCCGCTCGGCCAGACCGACGGCCAGCGCGTTCTCTGCGCGCTGGAAGGCGCGGTCGCGGCGGCGGCCACGCGGGCGGCGGCGACGCCGCTCGACGAGGTCGGGACCTGCGCCTTTCGCGCCGACCTCGCCGGCATGCGGCACGAGACCCAATACACGCGGCTGTTCAGGAGTTGAGAACCACAATGACGCACTCGCACGGACCCTTGCGCGTTGGCGTCGGCGGCCCGGTCGGCTCGGGCAAGACCGCGCTCATGGACGCGCTGTGCAAGCGGCTGCGCGATCGCTATGAGATCGCGGCGATCACGAACGACATCTACACCAAGTGGGACGCCGAATTTCTGGTGCGCTCGGGCGCGCTCGCGCCCGAGCGCATCGCCGGCGTGGAGACCGGCGGCTGCCCGCACACCGCGATCCGCGAGGATGCCTCCGCCAATCTCGCCGCCATCGCCGGCATGCGGGAAAAATTTCCCGACCTCGATCTCGTGCTCATCGAATCGGGCGGCGACAATCTCGCCGCGACGTTCTCGCCCGAGCTTGCCGACCTCACGATCTACGTGATCGACGTGGCCGCCGGCGACAAGATCCCCTCAAAGGGCGGGCCGGGCATTACCCGCTCCGACCTTCTCGTCATCAACAAGATCGATCTCGCGCCCCATGTCGGCGCCTCGCTCGAAACCATGGAGCGTGAGTCGAAACGCATGCGCGGGCAGCGGCCGTTCGTCTTTACCAACCTGCGTGCCGGCAAGGGCGTCGAAGAGATTGCGCGCTTCATCGAAGAAAAGGGCGGGCTGGGGATGGCGTAGTTCGTCCGTCCCCGTGAAACGAGCGGATGCAGTTAAGCCCTCCCCGCATATTTCCTGGCCGCTTCGAGGTGCCCGAAGCTCTGCACCGGGGCGCACATCAGGAAGCGATAGCCTTCCTTGATGATGCGCTCGGCGTTGCCCTGCTCGACATGCGGGTGGCCGACCACCACGTTGTGTTTCTTGCAGGTGTCGACGATGCGCTTCATCCATTCGAGCACGATCTTGTGCTCGTATTGCCGTGGATAGCCGAGCTCCTGCGACAGGTCGCCTTCGCCGATCAGGATGCAGCCGATGCCCGGCACGTTCGCAAGGATGTCATCGAGATTCTCCACCCCGCGCGTATCCTCGATCTGCAGGATGCAGAAGATTTCGCCCTGCGGATTGAGCGGCCATACGTCGGCCTTCCGGTAATAGTCCTGCTGGGTGAGGCCCCAATAGCGCGCCGCCGTGGTCGGGCCGTCGCCGCGGATGCCGGCTGGCGCGTAGTTCGCGGCGCTCTTGAGCCGCGGATAGCGGCAGGCGCCGACCGCATTGGCCGCTTCTTCGACCGTCGAAATGTGCGGAAACACGATGCCGTAGCAGCCCATGTCGAGGGCTTGCTTCGCCTGCCACTGCGCCAGCTCGACGCCGTTCACGGGCACGCGGGCCATCGGCGTCACCCCCGGCGCCACGGAGCCCGCCTTGGCGATCTGCGCCCGGTTGAGCATGTACTGCAGGCAATCGCGAAGGAGCCGGCCGTCCCACGGCTGATGTTCCATCTCGAACACGCAGCCGTCGAATTTGGAGGTGCTCATCGCGATGGCGCTGTTGAGCTCGGCGGGCGTGAAACAGGCGAGCGCATGCTGGCCCGCTTCGAGCGCGCGGATGACACCGTTAAGTCGCGGCAGTTCGACCATTCCCCGTCTCCCGTGATGCGGGTGGCATCCTATAAGAGCGCCATCCCGGTTTGACAATCGCGCGGCGCCCCGTAGCATCCGCCCCTGCACAACCTATGCGGCGCAGCCTCATGATCATCGATTGTCACGGCCACTACACCACCGAGCCCGGCGACCTGAAGCGCTTCCGGCAGGAGCAGACCAAGGCCGTGCAGCGCAAGACGCCGCCACCGCCGCGATCGTCGCTGAAGATTTCCGACGACGAGATCCGCGAGAGCCTCGAAGGCGCGCAGCTCAAGCTGCAGCGCGAGCGCGGCACCGATCTGACCATCTTCTCGCCGCGCGCCTCCGGCATGGGTCACCATATCGGCGACGAGAGCGTGAGCCTGGAATGGTCGCAGATCTGCAACGACCTCATCCATCGCGTGTGCGCGCTCTACCCGAGGAATTTCGTCGGCGTTTGCCAATTGCCGCAGTCGCCGGGCGTGCCGCCGAAGAACTCCGCCGCCGAGCTCGAGCGCTGCGTTACGCAACTCGGCTTCGTCGGCTGCAACCTCAACCCCGACCCGTCGGGCGGCTATTTCAATTCGCCGCCGCTCACCGACAAATGGTGGTATCCGTTCTACGAGAAGATGGTCGAGCTCGACGTGCCGGCGATGATCCACGTATCGGGCTGCTGCAATCCGGCGATGCACACCACCGGATCGTATTATCTCAATGCCGACACCATGGCGTTCATGCAGCTCATCCTGTCCGATCTGTTCAAGGATTTCCCCACGCTCAAGCTCATCATCCCCCATGGCGGCGGCGCGGTGCCGTTCCATTGGGGCCGCTTCCGCGGCCTCGCGCTCAACAACGGGCGGCCCGAGCTCACCGACATCATCAGGAACAACATCTTCTTCGACACCTGCGTCTATCACCAGCCGGGCATCGACCTGCTCACCGAAGTGGTGCCGATCGACAACATCCTGTTCGCCTCGGAGATGGTCGGCGCGGTCAAGGGCGTCGATCCCAAGACCGGGCATTATTTCGACGACACCAAGCGCTACGTCGACAAGGCGCCGGCGCTCAGCGACGCCGATCGGCGCAAGATCTTCGAAGGCAACGCCCGCAAGGTGTACAGCCGCCTCTTGACCAGGACGGCGACGAAGGCGGCGGTTTAGGGCGTCACCGCATTGGCCATGCCGCGGCGAAAGCGAATAGAGCGCAAATCCCACCTCATCAGGTTCGGTCATCGCGAGATCGAGACCCTCGGCTTACGCCCGGGCTTCTGGACCGATCTTTATCATCGGTCGATGACCGTTTACTGGCCGGTGTTCTTCGGCAGCGCGGCGCTGGTCTTCGTCGTACTCAACGCCGTCTTTGCCTTCCTCTATTCCTTCGGCGACAAACCCATTGCCAACGTCGCCCGCAACAACCCGCTCGACCTCTTCTACTTCTCGATCGAGACGTTGGCGACGGTCGGCTATGGCGACATGCACCCGCAGACCGATTACGGCCATCTCGTCGCCACCGTCGAAATCTTCACCGGCATGTGCTTTCTCGCGGTGCTGACCGGATTGGTATTCGCCCGCTTCTCGCGGCCGCGCGCCCGCTTCGTCTTCGCCGAGCATCCGGTGGTGGCGCGGCACGACGGCCGCCCCACCCTCATGATCCGCATGGCCAACGCGCGCCACAACACCATCTCCAGGGCGAGCGCGCGGCTCTGGCTCATCCGCGCCGAACGCACCAAGGAAGGCGATCAGTTGCGACGCTTTTATGAACTCAAGCTCGATCGCCACGAACATCCCATGTTCGTGTTGAGTTGGATGCTCTTTCATATCATCGACCAGGATAGCCCCCTGCACGGAAAGAACGCGTCCGACCTTGCCGAAGCCGAGGCGTTGCTGGTGCTCAACGTCGGCGGCGTCGACGACAGTTCCGCGCAGCAGCTCTATGCCCGGCACGTCTATAGCGCGGCCGACCTGCGCTGGCGGCATCGTTATCGGGACATCACCAGCGTCTCGCCGCAGGGCCGGCTGCTGCTCGACTACACCAAGTTCCACGACGTGGTGCCGGAGGAATGATCGGGGGCTGGTAACAGCGATGTGCCTCCTTGCCTCCGCCCGGCCGCCATCCATCTACTTGCCGTCACGCGACGCCCTGGTGGGCGGATCAAGAGAGGTCAACCATGTCCATTCGACCGGTCAAGCGCATCGTTTCGTCCAAGCCCACGATCGAAGGCGCCGGCGTGCATCTGCGCCGCGCCTTCGGCTTCGGCGAGACTTCCGAATTCGATCCGTTCCTCCTGCTCGATGATTTCCGCAACGACCGGCCGGATCAGTATCGCGCCGGCTTTCCCTGGCATCCGCATCGCGGCATCGAGACGATCACCTATGTGCTGGCGGGAAACGTCGAGCACGGCGACAGCTTGGGCAATCGCGGCAACCTCGGCGCCGGCGACGTGCAGTGGATGACGGCCGGGCGCGGCATTCTCCACCAGGAAATGCCGCAGGGCGACGCGCATGGGCGCATGCACGGCTTCCAGCTCTGGGCCAACCTGCCCTCCTCGCTGAAGATGACAGCGCCGCGCTACCAGGACATCAAGGCCGCGGAGATTCCGGAAATCGTCGATGACGACGGCACCCGCGTGCGCGTCGTCTGCGGCGATTTCCGGGGCCGCCGCGGTCCGGTCGAGGGCGTCGCCGCCGATCCGCGCTATCTCGATATTTCCGTGCCGCCAGGCAAGCGCAAAACCCTGCCGGTCGAGCTCGAGCGGCACGCCTTCGCCTATGTGTTCGAAGGCTCCGGCAGCTTCCGCGCCGCGTCGCAGCCTTTCGGCGTGCTCACCGAAAAGATCGATGGCGCCGACGATATTCTGGTGCGCGAGCAGACCGGCAACCGTTCGCTCGTCCTCTTCGACAGCGGCGACGAAGTCACCGTGCAGGCCGGAGAGGACGGCATTCGCTTCCTCCTCGTCTCCGGCAAGCCGATCGAGGAGCCGGTCGCCTGGTACGGTCCGATCGTGATGAACACGCAGGCCGAATTGCAGCAGGCGGTCACAGAGCTGCGCAGCGGCACGTTCATCAAGTGATCCGTTGCCGTCACCCGGAAGCGCGCGCGGCGCACCGCGGAGGCGATCAAGCCGGCTGCGCCGGGGCTGTGCGCCGGATCAGGCCGCGCTGCGGGTCGTAGCCGATGACCGCAAGCAAGAAGAACAGCGCCGTCGCGCCCACGACCACCAGCGCCGCGACCGGCTCGATCGTCCGGTAGAGGGCAAAGCGGATCAGCTCCACCGCATAGGTGAAGGGGTTGACGAGCGACACGTCATAGAGGAGTTGCGAGCCGCCCTCGCGCAACTGCGAGAGCGGATAAAGCGCCGGGGAAAAGAAGAACATCGGAAACATCACGAAATTCATGGCGCCGGCGAAATTCTCCACCTGGCGGATATAGACCGACAGGAACAGCCACAGCGCGCCGAGCATGAGTCCTGAGAGGATCAGCGCGGGAAGAACGGCGAGCCAGCCGATCGGCTCGAACGTGGCACCGAAGGCGATGCACACGGCGAGAAACACGTAGCAGGTAATCACCGACAGCGCCGTTCCGGCCGCGAGCTTGCAGGCGAGCAGAACCCAGCGCGGCAGCGGCGCGGTGAGCAAAAGCCGCATCACGCCCATCTCGCGGTCGTAGACCATCGACAACGAGGACTGCATGCCGTGGAACAGGAGGATCATGCCGAGCAGGCCGGGCACGATATAGACCTCGTAGCCGATGTGGGCCTTGTAGGGCGGGATGACGGAGGCACCCAACCCGTTGTGGAAGCCGGCCGCGAACACCGCGAGCCAGATCAACGGACGCACCAGTGCGGAAAGAAGCCGGCCGCGCTGCTGCACGAACTTTACCGTCTCGCGCATGGTGACGGCGCGCAGCGCGCGCATGACGTGAGCGACGTACATGGCGTTAATTGTATATCTTTGCTTGCGAGCGGCCTTCATTGCGTCGCCGCCCAGCTAAGCTTTAATGGAGGCGGCGGGCAAGGCCGAGGCGGGGGACGAATGACGACGGATGAACGCACGCCGGCGCTGCTGCTCGACAAGGTCGTCAAGAGCTATGGAGCGATCCGGGCGGTGGACGGCGTCAGCCTTACGGCTTCCGCCGGCGAGTTCATCGCCCTGCTTGGCCCGAACGGAGCGGGCAAGACCACCCTGTTCCAGCTTCTTTCCGGGCTGTTCGTGCCCGATTCCGGCCGCATCGAAATCATGGGTCACGACATGCTGCGCGATCCGGTGCCGGCGTTGGCGATGCTCGGCATCGTCTTTCAGCAACCGACTCTCGACCTCGAACTCTCGGTGGCCGGCAATCTCCTGTTCCATGCCGGATTGCACGGCCTGCCGCGCGCGGTGGCGAATTCGCGCATCGAGGCGGAGTTGGCGCGGCTTGGACTGATCGACCGCGCGCACGACAAGGCCGCGCAATTGAGCGGCGGCAATCGCCGACGGCTGGAACTCGTCCGCGCGCTCCTGCACGGACCGCGCGTCCTGCTCATGGACGAAGCGACGGTCGGCCTCGATCCGGGAAGCCGCAGCGATCTCCTCAAGCTCATTCTGAGCCTACGCGCGGAGCGCTCGGTCGCGGTATTGTGGGCGACGCACCTGTGCGACGAGGTGGTCGACGCCGACCGCGTCGTCGTGCTCCATCACGGCCGGGTCCTCGCCGACGCCACGCCGGCGCAATTGGTGGCGAGCGCGGGCGCAGCGACGATCGAGCAGGCTTTTTTGGCGATGACCGGGGCGCAATGACCGGAACGAAGACGCGCCGTGACCGGCAAAAAATCTCATCATCGACGCGCAATGGCGGCTGAAGCTACGCCAGCGGCGACAGGCCGAGCCGGTCCATCAGCGCCGCATCATGCTCGCGCCCGGGATTCGGCGTGGTGAGGAGCTTGGGCCCGCAGAAAATGGAGTTGGCTCCGGCCAGGAAGCACAGCGCCTGCGTCTCCTCGCTCATGTCCTCGCGCCCGGCCGAGAGCCGCACCATTGATCGCGGCATGGTGATGCGGGCGACCGCGATCGTGCGCACGAACTCGATCGGGTCGAGCGGAGCGGCGCCGGCAAGCGGCGTACCGGCGACGCGAACCAGCATGTTGATCGGCACCGATTCCGGATGCGCCGGCAAGCTCGCCAGCGTCGCGATCATGCCGACGCGGTCCTCACGCGTTTCGCCCATGCCGACGATGCCGCCGCAGCAGACATGAATGCCGGCGTCGCGCACGTGCCCAAGCGTCTCCAGGCGATCCTCATAGGTGCGCGTGGTGATGATCGTGCCGTAGAATTCGGGCGAAGTGTCGAGGTTGTGGTTGTAATAGTCGAGGCCGGCGGCCTTGAGCTGTCGCGCCTGCGCGGCCGTCAACATGCCGAGGGTGGCGCAGGTCTCGAGCCCGAGCGCCCTGACGCCCGCGACCATGGCGCAGACATGGTCGAGGTCGCGTTCCTTGGGCGAGCGCCAAGCCGCGCCCATGCAGAAACGGCTCGAGCCGGCGCTCTTCGCCGCCTGCGCCGCCGCCAGCACCGCATCGAGCGGCATGAGTTTTTCTGCGCGCACGCCGGTCTGGTACGACGCGCTCTGCGGACAATAGGCGCAGTCTTCCGGGCAGCCGCCGGTCTTGATCGAGAGCAGGGTTGAAATCTGCACTGCGGTTGCATCGAAATTCTCGCGGTGAGTGCTTTGCGCCCGGAACATCAACTCGGGAAAGGGCAGCTCGAACAGCGCCCGCACCTCGTCGCGGGTCCAGTCGTGGCGCGGCGAGGTGCCGTGCGCGCGTTGCTGCGATGGCGGTTCGGCGATCAACATGGGCATAGCATAATCGTGCGAACGATCGGCACAAGCGCAATGGCGCGGACGCCATCGGGCTCACCGGCGCCGCGGCGGGCTCCGCACCGGTCGGGCCATATCGGAAAAAATGATTGTCGGAAACTGACGCGCTGACATAGGGTTTCGCCGTTTGCCAATCGGGCGATCGCAACAGATGAACCGAAGAGATCGTCGGGCCGCCGTCGCGCGCGGCAAGGTCGCCGCAAGCTCCACGGCCGGCATCGACGGCCTGGTCGCCGAAGCGACGCTCGCCTACCAACAGGGACAATTTACACAGGCCGAGGTCGTTTGCCGACAGGTCCTCTCCCGCGCGCCCGCGCATGCCGGGGCTTTGAATCTTCTCGGCATTTTGTACCAGGCGTCGGGCAACCACCGGCTCGCGGTCAAGACGCTGGCGAAGGCGATCGCGGTGAACGAATTCGACGCCGCCTGCCATTACAACGTCGCGGTTTCGTATCAGGCCCTTGGCCAGCGCGCGGCCGCCGCCACGCATTTCAGCAAGGCCATCGCACTTGGCTTGAGCGGCAGGGATGCCGAACAGTTTCTGATGAAAAGCAAGGTGGTCGTCGAATACGTAAAGCGGATGACCGACAGATCGAGGTTGCTTGTCCAAAATGAAGATCTGTTCGCCGCCGCCGATATTGCCGCCGTTGCCGATGACATTTTCCTGCAATGCGCATTGGAGTCGAGGGTCGTTTGCGGCGCCACCCTTGAGCTCTTCCTGACCGATCTGCGTGCGGCACTGCTTCGCCTCGCCGACGCCGACATTTCCGGCCCGGCCAAGGTCGGCGACGAGGTGGTCGACATGTTCTGCGCTTTGGCCCGGCAATGTTTCCTCAACGAATACGTTTTTGCGCAGGGCGAAGAGGAGACGCGGCAAGCGGACCGGTTGCGGGATTTGCTGCTGCAGAAATTGTCGAGCGTCGGCGAGATTTCCCCGCTCTTGCTCGCCGCCGTCGCCGCCTACTTTCCGTTGCATTCGCTGCCGGAGGCAAAATCTCTGCTCGCGAGACGGTGGCCCCCAGCCGCAGCCGAGCTGCTGCGTCAGCTCGTGCGCGAACCTCTGGAGGAGTCGGAAGACCGCCGCACGATACCGGCGCTGACGGCCGTCGAGGACGGCACGTCGTTGGCGGTCATGCACCAATACGAGGAACATCCGTACCCGCGATGGACGATCAATCCGCTCTCCGCCGTTGCCGGCGGCGGGAAAGCCGCCGACGTCCATCAGCCGCAACCCGGCCAGGACATCCTCATTGCCGGATGCGGCACCGGGGAGCACCCTTTCGACATTGCGCAAAAATCACCACAGGCGCGCATTCTCGCCGTCGACCTCAGCTTGGTAAGTCTCGCCTATGCGCGGCGAAAGACGCGCGAGGAGGGCTTGCGCAACATCGAATATGCGCAAGCCGACATTCTCCAATTGGGCTCGATCGGGCGCACCTTCGACCGCATCGAGGCCGTCGGCGTGCTGCACCATCTCGCCGATCCGAAAGCGGGATGGCGGGTGCTGCTCTCGCTGTTGGCGCCGAACGGCGTCATGCGCGTCGGTCTCTACAGCGAAGCCGCGCGGCGACCGATCGTCGAAGCGCGGGCCCTGATCGCCGCGCGCGGTTATCGCGCGACGGCGCAGGACATCCGCGCGGTGCGCCAGGAGATCATCCACGCCAGGGAGGAGCCGCGTTGGGATACGCTGCTCAAGACCGCCGACTTCTACAGCATGAGCGGCTGCCGCGACATGCTGTTCCATGTGATGGAGCACAGATTGACCATCCCGGACATCGCCGCCTTCCTCGACGAGCACGGGCTTTCGTTTCTCGGCTTCGAACTCGACGGCAAGATCATCGAACGGTTCCGGCGACAGTACCCGGGCGTCGAGGCGCTCGTTGATCTTGACGCCTGGAACGTTTTTGAGGCCGCCAACCCGCAGACGTTTCGCAACATGTATCTATTCTCCATCCGCAAGAACGCGCCGGCGGCCTGAAATAATCGGGCAAGGGTCCGCATCATAACCAATCGTGATTATTCCAGTATCAAACGACATCGCCCAGGCAACAAAAAGGCCCCGCGGACTTTCCGCGGGGCCTTCAACTCAGATCAAGAACGTTATGCTACGCTCTCTCAATCCTTGGCGACCAGCGGCTTCGGAGCCTCGGGTCCCCAGAGCCTGAAGCCGAGTCTCGTCCAGACGGAGAGGCCGTCGATGGAGTTCGAATGGGTCAGCGGTTCGGTCACCCACACCTGGAGATCGACCGGGCCGAAATCGTAGCCGACCAAGCCGCCCAAGGCGAAGTCGAAGTAATTGCCGCACTCGAAAGCCGTTCCAGCAACGTCGGCGCAGGTGAGGCCCCCGCCCGGGCTATCGCTGGTGGTCTGGGCCTCGAGGTAGCCGACCGGCCCGATTTCCCACTTGCCGATCTTATACACGGCGGTGAAGTCCGCGTAGAAGGCGTCGCCGCTGACATAGCCGTTGCCCGGGGCAAGACCCACGGTGCCGGTCGGCTGCGCAATGCAGCAATTCCCGCCCGATGCGGTATTGAAGTCATAGAACATGTTCGCCGACAGGACCCAGTTGTTGGCGAGGTAGGAGATCGCCAACGTCGGCTCGAAGGTCCAGTAATCGGGATTGGTGAAGTTCGACGCGTTGGTGCCGATCGGCGCCACGAAGTTGAAGCCGGCGCTGACGAACCAGCCCTGGCCCAGGTTCCACGACAGACTGATCGGGTTCCACAACGGGTTGGCGAACACATAGACGGTCGCTGTGGGGTCGGTTGCGAGCAGGTTGTTGCCGCCCTGGGTAATGCCGGCGCCCAACACCTCCGCTTCGTAGAACGCCACTACGGCCGACATCGAATAGCTGGCGCCCAAAAAGTTCCAACCCGGGACCCAGAGCAACGGCACCGCCTGAGCGATGGCGTTCACCTGCAGCCCATTGACTTGGTTCCCGTGTCCGGTTGCCGGCAGACCGAGGTAAGCCGTCTCCAAGCCGGTGTAGAGACCGGGAGGAGGTGCAGCGCCCAACGGCAAGCCGATGGTGGCGCCGTTCAAACGGTTCTGGAACGTGCCAGGCTCCTCGGCAAAGGCCGCGCTTGCCGCGCCGCTCATGACGAGCGCCGCAAGACCGCCCAGTGCAATATTTCTCATTCGGGTCATTTGCCCCTCCACGTGTTGTCCCCAAGACCTGCGTAAATTTTCCCGCATGGTGCTCGTATGGTCGGCACGACCTGCCAACTCGCGCCAGCGTCGTGCAACGGAGCGAAGAATGCAATGGGTTGGAGCCGTCGGCGCGGGGGTAAATGTCATTTCTGCGGCGACAGTTGCAAAAATATCACGAATTTGCGGTACCGTTGTGATGTGACCAGACGCCATATTCCGCCGATAAAGACATGAAAATCAATAACTTAAATGACGACCCGCCTATTCCGCCCTGGTCTCGCCTCCGAGACCATGCACAAAGGGCGGCAAGCGACTCCAACCTCCTGGGCGACAGCGTTTTCGCCTTGAGGACGTGCGTTGACGGCGTTGATTCGAGGACGCCACCACCTCGGTTGAGAGACTGAAGTGGATGATCGCCGCTGTAAAGTGCGTCACCAGAAATCGAGCATCGGACCCACTGTTTGCTCCGGCGCGTGCACGAGCGAGGCCAGCCGGCCGACGTGCAGAACGAGCGGAGCAAAACCGTCGCTGTGCCGCAACGCGACGATATGACCGACGAACAGCGAATGGTCGCCGCAGGCATGTCGCGCGATCACCTTGGCGGCGATCGTTGCATGAGCATGCGCGAGCAGCGGCGTCGAGCCGGCGTATTCGTATTTCAGATCGAGCCCCTCGATCGGGCGTCCGGAGAAATGACCGATCAGCGATTCCTGGCCGCGCGCAAGGATACTCACGCCGAAATGGCCGGCTTCCATCAAGAAGGCGTGCATGCGCGCCGTCGTGCCGACCGCGATCACGCATAGCGGCGGATCGAGCGAGCCCGACATGAATGCGTTCGCAGTCATGCCACGGACCTCGCCGCGCACCTGCGTGGTAACGACGGTGACGCCGGTGACGAACGACGCCATCACTCGGCGAAACAGATCGTGGCTCACGCCGTCGCGTCGATCACCCCTGTCGGAATTTGGCTGCGAGATGGACATGGCGAATCATACGAAGCCGATTGGGACGCGGCAAGGAACACGTCATTGCGCGCCGACGAGTCGGGTCCCAAGTGCCTGGTCCGATGACAGGCTCCGCGTTACTGCACCAATTTGCGGCCGGTGACCGCCTCGAGATTCTTGAAGAAAATCTTGTCCTGGTCCGCCTTCGACAAATTGAGCGATTCGAGAATCTTCAGCGTTTCGCGCGGATACATCGTTCCGCCTTCGGGGTCGAACGGGCAATCGGACGCAAACACGATCTTGTCGCGCGGGAAGAATTCCATGCCGGCTTTGGTGGCCGGCACCGCCGTAAATACGGCGGTATCGGCCCAGAAATCCTGCTTGAAATAATCGAGCACGCGCTTCTTCAGGCTCTTGCGCAGCGCGACGTAATCTTCATCCGTGGTGCGCGAGCCAAGCGCGTCGTTGCCCGGCCCGAGACGGCCCTCGAGCATCGGCACGATGCCGGCGAAATGATGGGTGATGATCTTCAAGTTCGGATGGGTGTCGATGATCTTGGAGAAGACGAGGCGCGCCAACGCGCAGGCGGTCTCGTAGGACCACCCGAACGTCCACCAGATCTCGTAGAGTGATCTCTGCTCGGAGACGTAGTCGGGCGTCTCGGCGCCGCGCGTCGGATGCAGCCAGATCGGAATGCCGAGCTCGTTCATCCGGTCCCAAAACGGCCGGTATTCGGGGCGGTCGAGCGGCTTGCCGGCGACGTTGGTGTAAATCTGCACGCCGAGCGCACCGAGCTTCTTGACCGCGCGTTCCGCCTCGGCGACGCCGGCGTCCGGCGCCGCCAGCGACACTTGCGCCACCCAGCCGGGGAAATGATCCTTCTCCTTGGCGATGAGTTCGGCAAAGCCGTCATTGATGATGCGGCAGAACCCGTTGATGTCCGCCGGCGTCCTGGCGAAACTCTCGATCGCGGGCTGCGGGTAGGCGAGAATCTGCTGATAGTCCTTGTGGCCGTCGACGATCTTCTTGCGCAAGTTCAGATCATGGAGCGCCGGCAAGGAGCGCACGCGCTTGCCCATGTCCTTGTAGTCGCCGGCGACCGCGTTGAGCTTGTCGAAAAACTTCCGCGGGAAGAAATGGGTATAGGCATCGATGCGCATGGGCGGCTCCTCGTCGGCGTGCAAGGCGTGATAGCGACCCGCATATTCCGCCGATCGGCGGGCGGCGCAATACGCTACGCCCTAAGAGACCGTGCCGTGAAACCGCGCGAGGACCTCGGCCGGAATGGGCTGCGACTTCATGCGCTCGGGATTTTCGGGATGGCGGATCGTCCAGACGCGCGTTTCGAAGGCTTCGACCGCGAGCGTACCGGCCTTGGTGAGGCGATGCGCGAGCTTGAAGCTCGAGCGGCCGCAGGCGAGGAGCGCGGTCTCGATCGCCACCTCGTCGCCGAACCGCGTCGTCGCGCGGAAACGCGCGCGCATCTCCACAACGGGGTGCCCGGCGAAATCATAGGCCTTGAGATATTCGAACTTGCTCATGCCGAGCGCGCGCTCGATCAGCATCGTGGTCGAGGTATCGAACATCTCGAAATAGCGCGGGTAGAAGATGATGCCGGCGGGATCGCAGTCGCACCATTCGACACGCGTGTTGCGGGTGTTGGTGAGCATCGGACGACAGTGGACGGACGACGGCAGACGGAGCGTGAATGGATATCGATGAATCACCCCTCAGTCATCCGTTGTCTGTCGCCCGTTGTCCGTCCTCCGTCATCTGGGCGCCATGCGCAGCGCCGCGTCGAGGCGGATGACCTCGCCGTTGAGGTAACGGTTCTCGATCAGGTGGCGCACGAGCGCGGCGAATTGCGCCGGGTCGCCGAGTTTCTTCGGGAACGGCAGCGACGCCGCGAGGCTCTCCTGCGCCTGCGGAGTGAGCCCGAGCAGCATCGGCGTCAGGAATATGCCGGGCGCGATGGCGTTGACGCGGACCCCGAACTGGGCGAACTCGCGCGCCGCCGGCAAGACGAGGCCGACGACGCCGCCTTTCGACGACGCGTAAGCGGCCTGACCGATCTGGCCTTCATAGGCGGCGACCGAGGCGGTGCAGACGATGACACCGCGCTCGCCGTCGACGAGCGGATCAAGCCCCTGCATGGCCGCGGCGGCGAGCCGCAGGGCATTGAACGTGCCGATGAGATTGATGCGAATGACGCGCTCGAATTCGGCAAGCGGCATCGGTCCCTCGCGGCCGACGATGCGCCGGGCCGGCCCGACGCCAGCGCAATTGACGAGGATGCGGGCGGGCCCATGGTCGGCGGCCGCCTTGGCGATCGCCGCCTCGGTCGCGGCGGCGTCGGCCACGTCGCAATGAAGCGCGATGCCATTGATGTCGATTGCCACCTCGGCGGCGGCCTTCTGGTTCACATCCAGAATCGCCACTTTAGCTCCGGCTTCAGCCAGCATGCGCGCGGTGGCGGCGCCGAGGCCCGAGCCTCCGCCGGTGACGATTGCGGCGTGTCCCCGAATGTCCATGGTCAGCCCGCTTTTGCCGCTCGCGCTCGCCCTGGGGGACGCCCGGCGACGATCACGTTCTCCGGCGGCGGATCGGCGTAAAGCTGCTCGACCAGCGCGGCGCGATGCGCGAGCACCGCGCGCTGGTTGATCGAGCCTTTGTCGGTCATCTCGCCGACGTCGAGCGAGGGCGGCTCGGCGAGCAGAATGGCGCGGCGGATGCGCGCCGAAGTGCCGCGGCCCGGCTCCGCCAGCGCCTCGAGGAAACGCGCGAACGCGGCGACGACGCGGCGGTCGGTGAGCAGGCGGGCGGCGGGAGTATCGGGGGCCAGATCGGGAGTGAGCTTGCGGCAGGCATCGAGGTCGGGAATCACCAGCGCGGCGATTTCATCGCGGTCGGGGCCGGCGAGCACCACGTCGCGCACCAGCGGCGCGCAATGGGCGATGAAGGCCGCGCGCAGCGGTCCGACGCTGACCCAGGTGCCGGTCGCGAGCTTGAAATCCTCGGCGAGCCGCCCGTCGAAGAGCAAGCCCTTTGCCGGATCGGTCGGGTCCTCGAACTTGAGCGCGTCGCCAAGCCTATAGAAGCCTTCCTCGTCGAAGGCTTCCGCGGTCAGCGCCGGCGCGCGCCAATAGCCGGGCGTGATGTTGGCGCCCTTGAGCCGCGCTTCGAGCTTGCCCTCGCGCGGAACGAGCTTCAGCTCCACGCCCGGCAGCGGCAACCCGATATTGCCGGTGCGTTCGCTCTCCCAACTGCAGGCAAGCGCCGCCGGCGCCGTTTCCGTCGAACCGAGGCTCGATAGAAAAATGACGCGCTCACCCATCGTCCTGACGGCGAGCCGCTGCAACGCATCGAGCACATGTTGGGAGAGCCCGGCGCCGGCATAGAACATCACCTTGAGCCGGCTGAAGAAGGTTTTGCGCAACGCCTGATCCGCCTCGAGATAGGGCAGCAGCATCTCGAAGCCTTTCGGGACGTTGAAATAGATCGTCGGCGCGACATCGCGCAGGTTGCGCACGGTTGCCTCGATGGCGCCCGGCATCGGCTTGCCTTCGTCGATATAGAGCGAGCCGCCATTGTCGAGCACGAGGCCGAAATTGTGATTGCTGCCGTAGGTGTGGTTCCACGGCAGCCAGTCGACGATCACCGGCGGTTCGTCGGCGACGAAGGCGAGGCCGGCGCGGATCATCGCCTGGTTGGCGCACAGCATGAGCTGCGTATTGATTACCCCCTTGGGCCGGCCGGTGGAGCCGGAGGTGAACAGGATTTTCGCCACGGTGTCGGCGCCGATTCGGGCATGCGCCGCCTCGACAGCCGGAGTCGGCCGAACCGCGGACAATTCGCCGAATAGCGTGGCACGCCGACCGGTCGGCGGATTCGCGGTGACCACGATCTCCGCATCGCGCGGCACGGTCGCGGCGATGGCGCGCGCGAATGCGGTCCCCTCGGCGGCAAAGACGAGGCCGGGCGTGAGGATGCCGAGGATCGTTTTGAGCTTGCCGAAATCCTGCGACATCAGCGAGTAGGGCACGGAAATCGGCGCATAGGGAATGCCGACATGCATGGCGGCAAGGCCGAGGAGCGCGTGCTCGATGTCGTTGCCGGACAGTATGGCGATCGGACGCTCGGGCGAGAGATCGCGCTGCAGAAGCGCCGCGGCGATCGCGCGCACCGCGGCCAGCGCGGCCGCATAGGTCAACGTGCGCCATGTGCCGGCGCGGTCGCGTTGCGCGAGGAAAACGCGCTCCGGCGCGGCCTTCGCCCAGTGCGCCAACCGCGCCGTGAGTTTTTCGGGATAGGGCGCCAGCGGATGCGGCGAGCGCATCAGGATCACGCCGTCGCTGCCGCGCTCCACCACCACGTCCGCAGGTCCGAGCCGGACCGCCCGCAGCGGCGGCCGGGTTTGCGCTGAATGGGTCTTTGCGAGCGCCTCGGACATGGTGCTAGCTGCGCACGACCTTGGAGCCGCGCTTTTCCAGAAAAGCCCTAAGCCGGGTCTTGGCGTCCTCGTTACCTTGCGCAATCGCCGAAGCGAGCGCCTCGGTCGCGAAACCGGCCGCGGGATCGCTGCGCGCGATGCGCGGCAGGAGGTGCATGACGGCGAAATTCGTGAACGGCGGGTTGCTGGCAATGCGCCTGGCGAGTTCAAGGCCCTTGGCGAGGCCGGCGCCGTCGTCCACAAGATAGTGCGTGAGCCCGATAGCCTGGCCTTGTTCGGCGGAAAGCGTGCGTCCGGTGAGCATCATGTCCATCATGCGCGCGGTGCCGATCAGCGGCGGCAATCGCACCGAACCGCCGCCGCCGACGAAAAGGCCGCGGCTTCCTTCCGGCAACGCATAGAACGCCGAGCGCTCCGCCACCCGCACATGCGCGGCGGCGGCGAGTTCGAGCCCGCCGCCCACCACCGCGCCGTGGAGCACCGCGACCACCGGCGCCTTGCCGAATTGGATGCGATCGAAGGCGCGATGCCAGGAACTTGAATGCTCGATCCCGGCAACCACATCGCGCTCTTCGAGCTCCGAGAGATCGAGCCCGGCGCTGAAGTGATCGCCGTCGCCGTGAACAACCACGGCGCCGATGCCCTCCGGCAGAGCGGAGAAGAACGTCTCGATGCCCTGGACCATCGGATCGTCGATCGCATTGCGCTTTTCCGCGCGCGTGAGCGTGAGCACGGCGATGTCGCCGCGCCGCTCGGCGCGAAGCGATGGCGGCAGAGCGCAAAAATCCGCGGCCCGGTCGTTCACGGCAAGCCCGTCAAGATCGATGGACAATTGGGGTGGCATCTCTGCCAAAACAGGTCAAGCCGCCCGCCTGGTTGACCCGCTCCGCCGCGATTTGACCCGTCCGTAAATATACGGATAAAGGTGGGCAGCATACCATTCCTGGGCGGCCGAAGGAGAGACCGATGCGCGAGGTCTTCATTTGCGATGCCGTGCGCACCGCGATCGGCCGTTACGGCGGAGCGCTCGCCGGGATACGCACCGACGATCTCGCCGCGGTCCCGATCCGGGCGCTCGTCGCCCGCAACGACAAGGCCGACTGGTCGCGGCTCGACGAGGTCTTCCTCGGCTGCGCCAACCAGGCCGGAGAGGACAACCGCAATGTGGCGCGCATGGCGCTCCTTCTTGCCGGACTGCCGGACACGGTCCCGGGCGTGACCGTCAACCGGCTGTGCGCCTCCGGACTCAATGCCGTCGGTGATGCGGCGCGCGCGATCCGCGCCGGCGAGATGGATTTCGCCATCGCCGGCGGCGTGGAGTCGATGACCCGGGCGCCGCTGGTGATGGCCAAGGCGAACGAGGCGTTTTCACGCCGCGCCGAGATCTACGATACGACGCTTGGCTGGCGTTTCATCAATCCCATGATCAAGGCGCAATACGGCGTCGACTCCATGGCCGAGACCGGCGAGAATGTGGCGGAGGAATTCCAGGTGACGCGGCAGGACCAGGACGCCTTTGCGCTGCGCTCGCAAGAGCGCGCCGCCAAGGCGCAGGCCGCCGGCTATTTCGCCGCGGAGATCGTTCCGGTCGAAGCGCCGGGCGGCAAAGCGGGACCGATCCTGGTCGACAAGGACGAACATCCGCGCCCCGAAACGACGCTCGACAAGCTCGCCAAGCTCAAGCCGATCGTGCGCGACGGCGGCACCATCACCGCCGGCAACGCGTCGGGCATCAATGACGGCGCCGCCGCGATGATCCTGGCCAGCGCGGCGGCCGTTAAGGCACACGGATTAAAGCCGCGCGCGAAAATACTCGGCATGGCTTCGGCGGCGGTGCCGCCGCGCATCATGGGCATCGGCCCGGTGCCGGCGACGCGCAAATTGATGCATCGGCTCGAATTGAAAATCACGGATTTCGACTTGATCGAGCTCAACGAGGCCTTCGCCTCGCAGGCACTTGCCTGCCTGCGGCAGCTCGGCGTCGCCGATGACGCCGCGCACGTCAACCCGCATGGCGGGGCGATCGCGCTCGGCCATCCGCTCGGCATGTCCGGTACCCGGCTCGCTCTGACCGCGGTGCATGGCCTGGAGAAGTGCGGCGGCAAGCGCGCGCTCGCCACCATGTGCGTCGGCGTCGGACAAGGGGTGTCGCTGGCGCTGGAGAAAGTTTAGGCGCCCGCGACGGAGGCAGAGACCGATGCATGAGGCCATCCGCTTCGTCTTGAGCAACTTTACGCTGACCTTCCTGGTCATCGGATTGATCGCATCAATCGTATCGCTGCTGTGCGCGCCGAAGCCGTTGACCGCGCCGCGCGTCGTTGAGGCATTGTTTTTCTATTTTCTGCTGTTTTCGATCGGCTTCAGCTATTTGTACAATTTCGTCCTGCATACCTTCTTTGGCGCGATGACCGCGCGATTCATCGGATGGGCCGACAGTCCGTTCCAGGCCGAGGTCGGTTTTGCCAGTCTCGGCTTCGCCGTGGTCGGGCTCCTCGCCTGTTGGCGCAGTTTCGATCTGCGCCTTGCCGCGATTGTCGGTCCGGCGTTGTTCCTATTAGGCGCGGCCGGGGGACATATCTACCAGATCATCCACAGCCGAAATTTCGCTCCGGGCAACGCCGGCGTCATTCTCTATACCGACGTTATTGTTCCCATATTCGGTTTTGTTCTGTTGTCGCTCCAGCACCGCTATGGCCGACCCGTTAAGTAAATGAAGGAGAAATGCGCGTGCCGATGAGTCCAGGTTATGTTCCCTTCGATCCCCATCCGTCGAAACCGAAGTACCAGCCGCCGGCGGGCGCGGTGGATGCCCATTGCCACGTGTTCGGCCCGGAGAGCAGGTTTCCCTTCGCGCCAGAACGCAAATATACGCCATGCGATGCGCCCAAGGAGACGCTGTTCGCGCTGCGCGATTTTCTCGGCTTCGACAAGAACGTGATCGTGCAAGCATCCTGCCACAGCAAGGACAATCGGGCGCTGGTCGATGCGCTCGAGGCCGCAAATGGCCGCGCCCGCGGCGTCGCCTTCGTCGGCGAGGAGGTGACCGACGACGAGCTCAAATGGCTGGACCTGGCCGGCGTGCGCGCCGTGCGCTTCAACTTCATCAAACGGCTCGTCGATTCTACTCCGCCCGACGTGCTGCGGCGTATCGCCGCCCGGGTGGCCAAGCTCGGCTGGCACGTGGTCATTTACTTCCAGATGCCGGAGCTGCCGGAGCTGGAAGATTTCTTCACCGCGCTGCCGACAAAGGTGGTGGTCGACCACATGGGCACGCCGGACGTGAAGAAAGGCGTCGATCACCCGGAGAATCGGCGCTTCCATCGGCTCATGGACCGGCACAAGAATTTCTGGGTCAAGGTGACCTGCCCCGAGCGCATGACGCTCGCCGGCCCGCCCTATGACGACGTGGCGCCGTTCGGCCGCGCGCTGGTCGAAAGCTTCCCCGACCGCGTGATCTGGGGCACCGACTGGCCGCATCCCAACGTGAAGAAGGCGCCCGACGACGGCGCGCTGGTCGACTACATTCCCAAGGTTGCGCCCACGGCCGCCCTGCAGCAGGCGCTTCTGGTCGATAATCCGATGCGGCTTTACTGGAGTTGACCCATTCGGTTACGACCGGCCGGCACGGGGTGTTTGGAATAGTTCGAGACCGCAGCCCGCTTACGTTGCCAAGGCTCTGTGCGCTATATATGTGAAGCCAAACGGGAGAAACGCCGATGGCTCGCAAGGAGCAACCTTACGACGACATCCCCGGGACATTCGTGTTCGACGCCGAGCGATCCCGCCAGGGATTTGGCATCAACATGTTCTGCATGTCGCTGATGAAGGAGGAGAACCGCAGGGCCTTCAAGGCGAACGAGGCGGAATACCTGAAAAAGTTCAAGCTGACGCCGGAACAGACCGAAGCGATCCTCAAGCGCGACTACAACCGCATGCTGGAGCTTGGCGGCAACATCTATTTCACCGCCAAGCTCGGCGCCACTGACGGGCATTCGTTCCAGCATCTTGCGGCGGTCATGACCGGCAATTCGCAAGAGGGCTACGCCAAGATGATGCTCGCCGGCGGCCGTTCGGTCGAAGGCAATCGCTCGCGATCGGGCAAGAACGCGCCGTCCAGGTTCCTCGCCGGCGCCGCGGCGGCGACCAAGCCCGCCGCTGCCAAGCCGAAGGCAAAATCCAAGTCCAAATCCAAATCAGCAAAGCGGAAGTGAAGCCGTGGCCAAGATCATCGCAGGTATCGGTTCATCGCACGTACCCGCCATCGGCGCGGCGCTCGACAACGGCAAGACCGAGGAGCCGTACTGGAAGCGGGTGTTCTCGGGTTTCGAGAAATCGCAACAGTGGATGCGCGATACCAAACCCGACGTCGCGATCGTCGTCTACAACGATCACGCCTCGGCGTTCTCGGTCGAAATAATCCCGACCTTTGCGCTCGGCTGCGCCGCGGAGTTTCCGCCCGCCGACGAAGGCTGGGGTCCGCGGCCGGTGCCGGTGGTCAAGGGCCATCCGGCGCTCGCCTCGCATATCGCGCAGTCGGTGATCCTCGACGAATTCGACCTCACCATCTGCAACAAGATGGAAGTGGACCACGGCATGACCGTGCCGATGAACCTCCTGTTCGGCAAGATCGACAAGGATTCGCACTGGCCCTGCCCGGTGATTCCGCTCGCCGTCAATGTGGTGATGTACCCGCCGCCGACCGGCCATCGCTGCTACATGCTCGGCAAGGCGATCCGCAAGGCGGTCGAATCCTATCCGGACGACCTCAGGGTGGTGATCTTCGGCACCGGCGGGCTGTCGCACCAGATCAGCGGGCCGCGCGCCGGCCTGATCAACAGCAAGTGGGACAAGACCTTCCTCGACAATCTGTCGAAGAACCCGCAGAAGCTCGCCAAGATTCCGCATGTCGATTACATGCGCGAGGCCGGCGCCGAAGGCATCGAGATGGTCATGTGGTTGATCATGCGCGGCGCGCTCGACGACAAGGTCGACGAGGTCTACCGCTTCTACACCGTGCCGGCCTCGAACACCGCCGTCGGCCATATCATTCTTGAAAACCACCGGCGCGGCGGCAAGACCCCGGCCAGGCGCAAGCCGGCCGCCGGCAAGCTCAAGCACGCGGCGGCGCGGGCCAAGATCCAGCGCGTTCGCGGCTAACGGATTTCGCAATGAAGATTTGCGTCGCCGGCCAGGGTGCCTTCGGTCAGAAACATCTCGACGCGCTCAAGCGCATCCCCGACGCCGAAGTCACTTCGCTCGTCGGCGGCAATCAGGACGCAACCGCGCAGGTGGCGAAGAAATACGGCATCCCGCACTTTACCGGCGAGCTGTCCGAAGGCATCAAGCGCGCCGATGCGGTGATCCTGACCACGCCGACCAAGATGCACTTCCGCCAGGGCGAGCAGGTGATGCGCGCCGGCAAGCACGTGCTGGTCGAAATCCCGATCACCGACAGCGTTGCCGATGCCGAGGCGTTGGTGCGCATCGCCAAGGAGACCGGCGTCACCGCCATGGCCGGCCACGTGCGGCGCTTCAATCCGAGCCATCAATGGGTGCACAAGCGCATCCAAAAGGGCGAGCTCAAGATCCAGCAGATGGACGTGCAGACCTATTTCTTCCGCCGCAAGAACATCAACGCCGCCGGCAAGCCGCGGAGCTGGACCGATCACCTGCTTTGGCACCACGCCGCCCACACGATCGACCTGTTCCAGTATCAGACCGGCGAGACCATTTCCGACTGCTACGCGGTGCAGGGGCCGATCCACCCGCAGCTTCACATCGCCATGGACATGGGCATCGTCGCCAAGACGCCCGCGGGCGCGATCCTGACGCTGTCGCTGTCGTTCAACAATGACGGGCCGATCGGCTCGTTCTTCCGCTACATCTGCGACAACGGCACCTACAAGGCCTATTACGACGATCT
>JASHPW010000047.1 GCA_030037895.1 Xanthobacteraceae bacterium
GCGGCGTTCGAGTCGCTTCCCGGCTCGAGCTTCGTAGTCAACGGCGCGCCGCTGCCGCCGAACTCGGCGCTGACCTCGGCGGGCGCCGAGCTTTACCTCACCGCGCACGTCTCGCTGCTCGCCAAGTTCGACGGCGAGTTCGCCCCCGGCTCGCAGATCTACGCCGGTTCCGGCACGCTCCGCTATACTTGGTGAGCGAAGCAAAAACAGTCGGCCGCGGATTCCTATCACCCCCTGTTATTGCGCAGCACGACGCAGGCGCCGCCGGCGGCGATGAGTTTGGCGCACAATTTCTCCAGATACGCGCGGTCGTCGTCGGCGATGCGAATCATGTAGCGCGTCGCGCTGCCCATTCCGGGCAGCCGGCCCTGCAGTACGATCGGCTCGCGGTCGCCGATCAGCGTGGCATATTGCTTCTGCAGCGCGCGATAGGTCGCCCAGGCCCGGCGCTCCGACCAGTTGGCGGTAAGCTGCGCGCCCCAACGCGGCACGTAAGCCGCCATGCGCCGCGCCTCGTGCTTCGGCGCCAGGAGGAGGTGCGCGAGCCTGGTGCAGGGCACGCCCTGCGGGATCGTCGTCTCCGAGGTTTGCGGCGGCGACGGAGAGGCCCACTCGTCGGCCGTCCAACCGGTGATGATCGCCACGTAATTGCGCGTCTCGATCGGCAAAGCGCGCCGGCCGGCGAGCCATTCGCCGACCCGCGCCGGGCCGGCATTATACCCGGCCGCGGCCAAGCCGAGATTGCCGAACTTGTTGCGCAGCTCATGCAGATAGCTCGCCGCGTGGCGCAGCGCCTCGATCGGGTCGAACGGATCGGCGAGGCCGCGGAAATCCGCCGTCTGCGGCATGAATTGCGCGATGCCTTGTGCGCCCTTGGGGCTGACGGCAAGGGCATTGAAGCGGCTCTCCTGCCAGATAACGCGGGCAAGGAACTCGACCGGAATTTCGTTCTCCGCCGCGGCTTGCTCGATCGTGCGGCAGATATCGCCGGCGGTCGGCGCCGGAGCCGCGCCCGTCTCACCCGCCGGCGCGGCTTTGCCCGGCTCCGGCGGGGACGCACCCGCTTCTGCGGGGCGGCTTGCGGCCGGTTGTGCGGCGCCTCTCCCAGTCATGCCGAGGAGCGCGCCCAAGACCATCAGAGCGCAGGCGAGCGCCGATCCGACACGAGGTGTCATACGGGGCAATGTAGGCTGTACGCCGTCGCGAAATTGCCCGAATCTATTTCTTTGCGGCCGCGTAGGGATATTCGCGGCCGCGTAGGGATAGATGGTGTCGCCGGTCTGTCTTGCGGCGGCCGGAGGATCGGCTGCACGCGGCCGTCGGCGTTCCGGCGCAACCTGTCAACATCCGCCCCGCAACGGTCCTCTATTCCTCGCCGACAAGTTCCTGCCGCTGTCGCTCCAGCTCTGCCGCGTAGCGGCGCAGCGCGTAGGCCTCGGTCAAGAGCCCGAGGACGCGGCGGTCGCGATAGGAACCGACGACGGCGAGAACTTCCGCCTCGGCGCGATCGAAGGCGAGAACCGCTTCCTTGATCGTCATGCCCGGCAGCAGCATGTCGTCGCCGTTGTGGAGGAGCTCCTTGACCGATTTGCTCGGCGAGGCTTCCGCGGCGTGGGCATCCGCAACCCTGACCATGCCGGCATAACGTTCTTCATCGTCGACCGCGACGACATAGGTCGTGGAGCCGAGCGGAAAGGCTTCGCGGAACGAGCCGATGGCGATCGCGGCCGGCACGGTGCGCACATCGTGACGCATCATCTTGCCCACGGTCAGCTCGCGCATCCAACCGACATCGGCGGCGCTGCGGATCGTCTCCCCGCGCAGATGGAAGCGCCAGGTGGCGAATGAATAGCCGAACGCTTCCCGCGTCAGTTGCGAGGAGACGATCACGGCAATGAGCACCGCGGTCGTGAGCCACAGATCGCCCGTCGTTTCCAACGCGATGAAAATCATGGTCAGCGGTCCGCCGATGACCGAGGCCGCGAGCGCGCTCATGCCGATCACGGCATAGGCGTTTGGGTCGAACGAGGCGCTCGGCCAGATCATGGCCAGGGCAACCGCCAGGAGATGGCCGCCGAGCGCTCCGATCAGCAGCGAGGAAAAGAACAAGCCGCCGCGGAATCCGCAGCCGAGCGAAACGATCGACGCTATGATCTTGAGGACGAAGAAAAACGCCACGGTCCACAGCGAAAGGTCGAGCACTCCGGACAGGCGCAAAGCCCCGTGGCCGGACGACATTACCTGCGGGGACACGATGGCCAAAAGGCCGACGCCGAGGCCGCCGGCCGTTGTGCGCAGCACCGGCCGCACCTTGAGTCGCGCAAACAGGCTTTCACACAGCGCCACGCCGCGCATGAGGACGATGCCGGCTGCGGCGCATAAGAGACCGATGGTCGCGGCGATCACCAGATCATGCGTCGCGACAATCATGCCTTCGGGGGCAACGACGCCGACCTCGGCGGGCGCGAGCTGATGCGCGACGAGGTAGCCGATCAGCGCCGCGACGCCGACCGGCGCGAGACTGGGCGGTGAATAGCCGCCGATGATCAGTTCAAATCCATAGAAGGCGCCGGCGAGCGGCGCGCCGAACGCCCCCGCAATTCCTGCGGCGGCGCCGCAGCCCACGAGAGTGCGCAGGTCGTTACGGCGCAGTCGAAACGCATTGCCGATGCGCGAGGCGATGCCGCTCGCCAATTGCGTATAGCCGGCTTCCAGGCCCACCGAAGCCCCGACCCCGCTCGACCAGACGGTCTGCGCCGCGACGATGATGCTGCCGATCAGCGACATGCGGCCGCCGTGCAGCGCGTTCGCTTCGATCGGATCAATTTCCCGTTCCGGCCGCCAACGCGCGATCAGCTCCCGGGCGACGCCGAACGCGAGTCCGCCGGCAAACGGCACGGAGACCGCCACGATGGGATCAAGTCGCAGCAAGCCCGACAGCCGCTCGCTGGGACCGACGTGGAAGAACAGACGATGCAGCAGGTCGACGCTCGTGCCCATGACGGTTACGACCAGCCCGGCGCTCGCGCCGACCACCGCCGCTAGCGCGATCAGGCTCGACTCCCGCGCCCGCACGATGGCACGCAGGCGCCGCGGCATCTCCCATCGGCTGGTCATTTTAGCGATCACGGCGGCGGCCTCTGGCGTTTCATGTTTTAATATAACCCACACGGTCAATGACGGATGGTCGACGAATGTCATTGCTATGGGACGCTGTCCCTAAGAAATTGTCATAATGGAACTCCTCTGATTGTGGCTTGTTCACGTCGCGCACGCGCCGAGAAACCTCGCCAGGAGCACGTCATGCCCCACGTTCGGGCGATCATTGCGGCGGCGGTCGCCGCGGCTGCCATTGCCGCTGCTCTGCCGCTTTTGGCCCAGACGGACTCCCGTCTGCTCGAAAGCAAGGCGGCGTTCGGCGACTGGCACGCGGACAGTCCGGGGACTCGGCGGCTGATCAGACCGCAGGATCTTCCGGCCCCCGATCTTGCCGCCTCGACCAGGAATGTGGTCGCCGTCGTGCGCCGCACCGAGGCGGAAAAGCCGGTCGTCCCGGCCGGCTTCGAGGTCAATCTGTTTGCCTCCGGTCTTTCGCGTCCGCGGCTCATTCGGATCGCGCCGAACGGCGACATCTTTGCCGCGGAAAGCGCCGCCGGGCGCGTACGGGTGCTGCGGTCGAACGCCGATGGCGGAGTGCAAGCGACCGTGTTCGCGTCCGGATTGCTCAACCCGTTCGGCATCGCCTTCTATCCGCCGGGCCCCAACCCCGAATGGGTCTATGTCGGCAACACCGATTCCGTCGTCCGCTTTCCTTACCGCAACGGCGACCTTGAGGCGCGCGGCGGCGCCGAGACGATCGTTCCGCGCCTGCCGGTCGGCGGCCACCGCACCCGCGACGTGGCGTTCTCGCCGGACGGCCGAACCATGTATGTCTCAGTCGGTTCCGGCTCCAATGTCGGCGATGGAATGGAAACGCCGGGCGCGGCGGAGTTGGAAACGTGGAAGTCGACGCATGCGCTCGGCGCCGCCTGGGGCAGCGAGGCCGGGCGCGCCGACGTCTTGGCTTTCGATCCGCAAGGCAAGAACCGTCGCATCTTCGCCGGCGGCATCCGCAACTGCGTCGGCATGGCGGTCGCGCCGCAAAGCGGCGAATTGTGGTGCTCGACCAACGAACGCGACGGGCTCGGCGACAACGTTCCGACCGACTACATCACGCGTGTGCGCGAGGGCGCGTTCTACGGCTGGCCCTGGTATTATATCGGCGCCAACGAAGATCCTCGCCATCGCGGCGAGCGGGAAGACCTCAAGGACAAGATCACAGTTCCCGACGTGCTGCTGCAAGCGCATTCGGCTTCGCTGCAGATGACCTTCTACGAGGGAACGCAATTCCCGGCCGAATATCGCGGCAACATCTTCGCCGCGGAACACGGCTCCTGGAATCGTTCCAAGCGGACCGGCTACAAGGTCATCCGCGTGATCATGAAGGACGGCGCGCCGACAGGCGAATACGAGGATTTCGCCACCGGCTTCGTGGTCGACGATTCCGAAGTCTGGGGGCGGCCGGTCGGCGTGGCCGTCGACAAGGACGGCGCCCTGCTTGTCTCCGAGGATGCGAACGGCACCATCTGGCGTATCACTTATTCGGGCAAGGCCGCGCCGGCGCGTTGAACCCGCCGCGCGGCTGGAACACGCGATTGGACAGAACGTTAGTTGCCGGGGGCCTGCGCCACGTGCCTCGGGCAATCGGACATGAATCAACCTGCACGTAATGCAGCGCCTGTTGCCGATTCAGCGCAGCGCCAGCCGCCGCCGTCTCGCGTGCACCGATTGCGCGGGCGCATCACGCCAGCGGCGCGCCCGCGCTCCGGCGTCGTCGTCGAAACCGATATCCCCGCCCGCCTCGACGCATTGCCGTTCGGGCGCTTCCATCTTCTGGTGATTACCGCTCTTGGCATCACCTGGATACTGGACGGCCTCGAAGTGACGCTCGCCGGCACGCTCTCCGCAGAACTCATGCGGAGTTCCGCCCTGGGTCTGAGCAATGCGCAGGTCGGACTTGCAGGAAGCTGCTACCTCTGCGGTGCGGTGGCCGGCGCCTTCTGCTTCGGCTGGCTGACCGATCGCCTGGGGCGCAAGAAACTTTTCTCAATAACCCTTGTGGTCTATCTCACGGCGACCGCCGCCACCGGTTTGTCCTGGAATGCCGCGAGTTTCGTGTTGTTCCGTTCCCTCACCGGCGCCGGCATCGGCGGCGAATACACCGCCATCAATTCGACAATCCAGGAGCTTATTCCAGCCCGCCTGCGCGGCTGGACCGACCTCCTCATCAACGGCAGCTTCTGGATCGGGGCGGCCGTTGGTGCGGGCGGCTCGATCGTCTTGCTTGATCCCGCCGTTATCGATCCGGGGCTTGGCTGGCGGCTGGCATTCCTGATCGGTGCCGTTATAGGACTTGTCATTCTCATCATGAGACGTTGGCTTCCGGAAAGCCCCCGCTGGCTGATGACCCACGGTTTCCTGAAAGAAGCCGACGCGATCGTTCGCGGGATCGAAGCGCGCTTTGTACAGAGCGGTCGGGCGCAGGTCCCCGCGCCGCCGCCGCGCGTGCGGCTCCGCGTGCGCGATCACACGCCGCTCGCCGAGGTCGTGCGCGTCCTGTTCGGGACCTACCGCCAGCGCACGCTGGTCGGCCTCACCCTGATGGCGGCGCAGGCCTTTTTCTACAACGCGATCTTCTTCACTTATGCGCTGATCCTGACCGACTTCTATGGCACGCCGGCCGACCGGATCGGCTGGTACATCCTGCCTTTCGCGACCGGCAACGTGCTCGGGCCGATCCTGCTCGGCCGGCTGTTCGACACGGTCGGCCGCAAGGTGATGATCGCATCGACCTATGGGATATCGGGTCTCCTCTTGGCCGCCACCGCCGGCCTGTTCAGCCAAAACGTCTTGTCGGCGCCGATGCTGACCATCGCCTGGATGGCTATCTTCTTCTTTGCCTCGGTGGCGGCAAGCTCGGCCTATCTGACCGTGAGCGAGACTTTTCCGCTCGAAATTCGCGCTCTCGCCATCGCCTTCTTTTACGCGGTCGGCACCGGAATCGGCGGCGGCGGCGGCCCGCTGCTGTTCGGCGTCCTGATCGGCACCGGCTCGCGCGGAAGCGTCGCCGTCGGCTATTTCATCGGCTCGGCCCTGATGATGATCGCCGCCGCGGTCGAGGCCCGCTGGGGCGTAGCCGCCGAGCGCAAGCCATTGGAAGCGGTGAGCCGCCCGCTGTCGTTTGTCGACTCGTGAGAGGATATGAAGGTGCACGACCAAGTGGATATTCCGACCCTCGACATGGAAATTGCGACACCCTCGCTCGCGTCCGACCTCAGCGAATGCGCGATCCTGCTCGACATCGACGGCACCATCCTCGATATCGCGCCGGCGCCGCAGGACGTCCGGGTGCCTCCGACTTTGCGGCATACGCTTTCCCGTCTGCAGGAGCTGACCGGCGGCGCCTTGGCGCTGGTGAGCGGCCGATCGCTCAACGATATCGATTCGATGTTTGCGCCCCTGCAGTTTGCGGCCATCGGCGGCCACGGCGCCGAATTCCGCCCGGTCGCGGGCGGCAAGCCGCAAGTGCGCGTAGGATCACTGAACTCCGCCTTGAAGCGCAAGCTCGCGACCCTCACCGAACTTGCTCCGGGCATTCTGGTTGAGGACAAGGGCTATTCAATCGCGCTCCACTATCGGCTGGCGCCCGGTCAGGGGGCGAAATTGCACGCGGCCGCCGCCGCCATTTGTGCGCAAATGGCGCCGGGCTCGGTCGCCATCCTGCCGGGCAAGCTGGTCGTCGAGATCAAGCCTCTGGGGATCAGCAAGGCGCTGGCGGTGCGCCAACTGATGAACTACCCGCCCTTCGCCGAGCGGCATCCGATTTTCATCGGCGACGACACGACCGACGAGGCGGTATTCGGGGTCATTCCCGATTTCGGCGGGCACGGCTTTTCCGTTGGCCGGGTCGTTCCCGGCGTGAACGGTCATTTCGCTACGCCTGGGGACGTGCGCTCGTGGTTGGCGCGGATCGCGGCCGGCCGCGGGGACGCGGCAGGATGACGGATCACGGGCTCGATCTTGCCGTCATCGGGAACGGGCGAACGGCCGCATTGGTCGATCCTTGCTCGCGCGTCGTCTGGTGGTGTTATCCGCGCTTCGACGGCGACCCGATCTTCTGCCGATTGTTGGCGGGCAGCGAAGAGAAGGGATTCTCCGACGTCGTGCTCGACGACATGGCGGAGTTTCAATCCGAATATCTGCGCAACACGGCGATCGTCTCGACCGTGCTCACCGACCGCCATGGCGGCAAGGTGCGCGTCACCGATTTTGCCCCCCGCTTCCACCAGTTTGGCCGCGTCTTTCGGCCGCCGCAGCTCATTCGCATCGTCGAGCCGCTCGCCGGTCTGCCGCGCATCACCATCAGGATGCGGCCGACGAGCGGTTATGGCAAGCCGCTTGCGCATCGCTCGCTCGGCAGCAACCATATCCGCTATTCCGGCGAAAGCATCGTCATCCGCCTGACCACGGACGCGCCGCTGTCGTTGATCGACGGCGAGGCGCCGTTCGTGCTCACCCGGCCGCTGCACCTGGTATTCGGCCCCGACGAGCCCTTCCCCGGCGATCTGGAGGCGACCTGCCGCGAATTCGCCGAACGCACGCACGATTATTGGATGGAATGGGTGCGCCGCTTGTCGATCTCGGTCGATTGGCAGGAGGCGATCATCCGCGCCGCCATCACGCTGAAGCTCAGCAATTTTGACGAGACCGGCGCCGTCGTCGCCGCCCACACCACGTCGATTCCGGAGGCGCCGGCCTCCGGCCGCACCTGGGATTACCGCTATTGCTGGCTGCGCGACGCTTATTTCGTGGTCCGGGCGCTCAACCGCATCGGCGCGACGCGCACGATGGAAGAGTTCATCTCGTTCACGCTGTCGATCGTCTCGAAGCCGGACCAGGAGTTGCGTCCGCTCTATAGCGTGGTGCCGACCGCCGTGATCGACGAACGGACCGCGCCCGATCTTGAGGGCTACCGCGGCGACGGCCCGGTGCGCGTCGGCAACGCCGCGGTCTATCAAACTCAGCACGATACCTACGGCAGCGTCATCCTGGCCGCCATGCCGATGTTCTTCGATCGCCGCCTGCCCCGGCCGGGCGACGAGGGTTTGTTTCGCTTATTGGAAACGCTCGGCGGCCGGGCGGCAAAGAAAGCGCTGGAGCCGGATGCCGGCATCTGGGAATACCGCGGCCGCCGGCGCATCCATACCCACTCTGCGGCGATGTGCTGGGCCGGCTGCCAGCGGCTTTCGGCGATTGCCAAACGCCTCGGCTTGGAAGACCGCGCACAACATTGGAACGCGATCGCCGACCCGATCCATGCGACGCTGCTCGACGGCGCCTGGAACGAGAAACGCGGCGCCTTCACCGCCGCGTTCGGCTCCGACGATCTCGACGCCAGCGTGCTCCTTCTTGCCGACCTCGGCGTCGTCGAGGTGGACGATCCGCGCTTCGCCTCGACCGTCGCCGCCATGGAGCGCGAGTTGATGCGCGAAAAGCATGTCATGCGCTATGCCAGCCCCGACGATTTCGGCTTGCCGGTGACGGCGTTCCTGATTTGCCGGTTCTGGCTGATCGACGCGCTGTGGTCGCTGGGGCGGCGCGAGGCCGCGCGCGACTTGTTCGTCGACGCGCTTGATCACCGCAACCACTACGGCCTTCTCTCCGAGGACGTGGATCCCCAGACCGGCGAACTTTGGGGCAATTTCCCGCAGACCTATTCGATGGCCGGGCTCATTCTTTCCGCGATGCGGTTGTCACGGAGCTGGGAGGACCGCTACTGGCGCGGGTGAAGGATTCACTCCGTCGCGTTTCGCGCAGCGTTTTTTCGATGCGCCGGTCGGGAACGAGCCACATCACCGCGACCAGGGCATAGATCGCGATCGATATCCACGGAAGGACGAAGGCCAGGGCTATACCGACGATATAGAGAACCGGCGATATCGTGCCCTTGATGTCGCTGCCGAGCGCCCTGGCGAGCACCGAATGCGCGCCTTGCCGGCGGATGATCGCCTTCTGCAGCAGGTAATAGGCAATGGCCGGCATCAGCAACGCCGCGCCATAGACCGCCGCCGGTAATGGCGCCGACAGATTCTGGCCCATCCAGGCGGTCGCCGCCGGAATGAGCGAGAGCCAGAACAGCAGGTGCGAATTGGCCCAGAGAATGAGCCCGTCGACCCGCGCCACGGTGTGCAGGAGATGATGATGGTTGTTCCAATAGATGGCGAGATAAACAAAGCTCATGACGTAAGTCAGGAAGCTCGGCGCCACCCCCCGGAGCGCCGCCCAATCGGCGCCGTGCGGTATGCGCAGCTCCAGCACCATGATGGTGATGATGATGGCGATGACGCCGTCGCTGAACGCTGTGAGACGATCTTTGCCCATGGTCGCCGTCCCGGCCGGTATTCACCGGCTGTCACATGTGATCACGGCGCGGTCGCGCGTCGTCTCGCCGTCACGGCGCGGCGGCCCGCGCCTTGATGCCGTCCCACCACGGACAGACGCCGGACATGACCTCGTAATTGCCCGCGATCACCTGTACCGGCCGGCGGTAACCGTCGGCCGCGTTCTTGAGACGCAATGCGCGGGCCTTGGCCCGGTCCTCGGCCGAAAGCCAGACGCGGTCGTGGCCCCACATGCTCGGCCCTTCCTTGCGCTCGTACGCCCGCCACGTGTCGACATCGATCAAGCGCGCGCCCCAGCCGTACTCGACCATGAAAGCCGACGGCGTCCGGGTATAGAACGAGGTGATAAAATCGCTGGTATGGCGGCCGAGCGTCACCGCGACGCGGTCCTCGTTCAAGGCGAGATCGTAGCCTTGGCCGACATCGTCGAAGCTGAACAGCTCCATCATGATGTGATGGACGGTGTTCTTGCCGGTTTGCACGAAGGCGAGGCTGTGATGGCGCGGATTGAGGTGAAGGAAGCGGGCGACGAACGGATGCGAATAATAATCCGTCAACCGGAAGCCGAGCATGTCGCGATAGAACGACATCATCCGCTCGAGCGTCTGCGGCGTGTCGACGTTGAGCACCGCGTGTCCGAGGCCGAGCGGTCCGGTGCGGAAGCCCGAGATCGAACGGCCCGGCCTGAACGGCTCCGTTGTCGTCTCCGCGCCGTGAAAAATTTCGAGCCTGTTGCCGACCGGATCGCTGAGCACGATCAGGTCGCCCACGTGCCGCTCGGCGGCGAGAGCGCGCGCTCCGCGCGTCACCTTGATGCGCGCGCGTTCGAGCTGCGCGGCGAGCGCATCGAGTGCCGCGGCGTCGGCGACCTCCCAGCCGAAGAAGCCGATCCCCTCGCCGCCGTCGGCGTCGATGATGATGCGTTGCTTGCGGTCGTCCATGCGGAAGGCGAGCGTGGAGCGCGATTTGTCGACCCGCTCCAGGCCGAGCAGGTTCGTGCCATAGCTCGCCCAATCGCCCAAATCCTTGGCGCGAACCCCGACATAGCCCAAAGCCTGCGGAACAGCGTGTGCGGCCACGGCATGCCTCGTGCGATATTTGCCATTCTTTTACACGGATGCCATCACGGTTGAAACGGCTCAGAAAGGCAAATGATCCATGCCGGCGCGCTTGCGACCGCCGTTCCGTGCCGACCATGTCGGCAGCCTCATCCGGCCCGACGCGCTCATCAACGCGTGGCAGGCGGCGGAAAAGGGCGAGATCGCAGCGGACGAGCTTACCCGCATCCGGCGTCAAGCGATCCGCGAGGTGGTGTACCTGCAGGAGGAGATCGGGTTCAAGCTCGCCACCGACGGCGAATACAACCGCACCTTCTGGCATCGCGATTTTTTGCTGAAGTTCGCCAATGTGCGGGAGGCCGCTTCGAAGCTGACCGTGCGCTTCCATTCGGCGGCCGGCACGCGCGAGCGCGTGCCGGCGACGCTGCAGGTGACCGGCAAGCTCGCCCGGCCGCGGGGCATTTTCGTCGACGATTTCAAGTTCCTCAAATCGGTCGCGCGCGGCACGCCGAAAATCACCGTTCCCTCGCCGACCACGATGCATTTCCGCGGCGGCCGCGCTGCGATCGACGCCGTCGCCTATCCGGACATGGAAGAATTCTACGCCGACCTCGCGCGCGTCTACCGCGAGGAAATCCACGACCTCGCCCGGGCCGGTTGCCGCTATTTGCAGATCGACGAGGTCAATCTCGCCTATTTGTGCGACCCGGCGCTGCGGGCGCAGGTGCACACCATCGGCGAGGACCCGGACACGCTGCCGCAGACCTACGCCCGGCTCATCAACGATACGATCGCAGGCCGGCCGGCCGACATGGTCGTCTGCCTGCATCTGTGCCGCGGCAATTTCGCCGGTGCCTGGGTCGCCGAGGGCGGCTACGATCCGATCGCGGAGCTGCTGTTCAACGAGATCGCGGTCGACGGCTATTTCCTCGAATACGATTCCCCGCGCGCCGGAGGCTTCGCGCCACTCCGATTCCTGCCCAAGGGCAAGATCGCGGTGCTCGGCCTTCTCACCACCAAGAGTCCGCATCTGGAGAGCAAGGACGACCTCAAGCGCCGCATCGAGGAAGCGAGCCGCTACGTATCCCTCGATCAACTCGCGCTGTCGCCGCAATGCGGTTTCTCCAGCGGCATCGGCGGCAACGCCATGACGATCGCCGACGAGATCGCTAAGCTCAAGCTCGTCGTCGAGACGGCGCGCGAGGTGTGGGACGCGGCGTGAGAACCACGCGCGTTAGAGCGTGTCCAGGAAAAGTGGGAACCGATTCTCCATCCATGCGCCGGTTCCAGGGCCGGCGTGTTGCTGCCGACGGCCAGGGCCTCACGCGCCGATCCGAGCAAGCTCAAAATCCGCCATCGCCGCGCAAAAGTTCCTTGCTGTCGCGCGCCGCTTCCGCCGTCGGCGGGTAAAGAGCCTGATGGATGACGCGCCCGAGCGCCGACATCTGATAGGGCTTGCGCAGCACCGGGAAATCAGAATCGGTGTCGAGGACTTTGGTGTAACCGGTCGTCAGCACGATCGGAATATGCGGATATCGCTCCTTGACCGCGCGGGCGAGCGCCAAACCGTCGGTCTGGCCCGGCAGCACGACATCGCTGAAGAGCAGGCTCACGTCCTGCCCGGAGGCGAGGATGTCCAGCGCGGCCGGAGCCGAATCCACCGCTATCGTCCGGTAACCCAGTTGTTCCAACAACGACAGGGCGACATCGCGCACGTCGCCATTGTCCTCGACGACGAGGATGGTCTGGTTGTGCAGCGACAGATACTGCGCATCGTCCTCTGGCGAAGGCGCGACGATCGAAGCGTGGCTGCGCGGCAGATAGATGGTCACCTTGGTGCCGCGTCCTTCTTCGCTGGCGATCAACAAGGTTCCGCTTGATCGACGCGCGAAGCCGTAAACCTGGGACAAGCCGAGGCCGGTCCCCTTGTCCGGACCTTTGGTGGTAAAGAACGGCTCAACCACCCTCGGCAGAAGATCGAATGGGATGCCGCAGCCGGTGTCGGCGACGCTGAGTGCCACGAAGTCGCCGGCCACGCCCTCGGGCGAGTCATCGGCATGGAGGCGGACGTTTTCCGCCGCGATCGAGATGCGGCCGCCGTCAGGCATTGCATCGCGGGCGTTGACGGCGAGATTTACCAGCGCCAGCTCGAGCTCCGATTTGTCGACGCAGACCGGCCACACGGCGGGAGGAACGTCGATCGTGAACTCAATGTTGACATGCAGAGAACCGGCGAGAACGTCATGGATGGCGCGAATCGCTTCGGCGAGACTGATCACCGTCGGACTGAGGGGCAGCGTGCGAGAAAACGACAACAATTGCCGGGTGAGATTTTCGCCGCGCGCCGCTGCCATTTGAATGGCCTGCACGGCGCGAACGTCTTTGCCGTCGGTTAGCCGTTGCTTGAGATTTTGTGCCTGGCCGCTCACGATCATCAGCAGATTGTTGAAGTCGTGAGCTATGCCGCCGGTCAACTGCCCGATAGCCTCCATCTTCTGCAACTGGGCGGCCTGCCGTTGCGCCCGCTCAAGCGCGGCGGCCGCTTCGCGTTCCGCGGTGACGTGCCGGCCGGCGACGTAGATCCGACCGTTGCTTGCCGTCATGGTCCATTGGATCCACCGCCAGGAACCGTCCTTGTGGCGGAACCGGTTTTCCATGCGAACGGTGGGCACTCCTTTGGCCAGTTGCGCGCGACCTTCGCGCAAGCGTGGGGTGTCGTCCGGATGCCGCAATTCGCTCACGTGCATGGACTTGATCTCGCCCTCGGTCCAACCGAGCAATCTGCTCCATGCCGGGTTGATGCTGAGGAAATAGCCGTCGAAGTCGAAGACCGCGAGCAGATCCTCGGAGACGTTCCAGATCTGGTCTCGCTCCAGCGTTCGCCGTCCGACTTCGGCTTCCAACTTTTCGCTGAGCGTGCGTAGCTCCGCTTCGATTTCATTCCGCGCCTGCTCGGCCCGCATTCGCTCCAGGGCGAATCCGAGCTGGCGGGCGAGCGTCAGGGCAAGATCCATGTCTCCGCCGTTGAAAGCGCGCGGCGTCTCGTAATAAGTCATGAATTTGCCGATGAGCCGCCCATGCGCCATGAGCGGAATGCAGGCGAATGCGCGGATGCCTTCCTGCGTGATGACGGCTTTGAGCGTTTCCGCGAGCTTCGTCCGATCGACATCCGCGACCAGCACGGGAACGGGGTTTGTGTCATCGGCCGCCCAAGGCGAATGGCCCTCGGCCGCGCGGCGATAATCATCGGACAATCCGCGCCAGGCGACGAAACGCATCGTTCCGTCCTCGTCGCCGCGCAGGATGGACGCGCGGCGGCAATGCAATGCGCAGGCAATCGCGTCCAAGGCTGCTTCATAGATGTCGGTCAAGGACGCCGCGCGATAAAGCTTGTCGGTGAATTGATAGAGGGCGGCTTGCTCTTCGGCGCGCCTTGCCAATATGGCCTCGGTGCGCTTGCGCGCGGTGATGTCGCGCGCAATCTTCGATGCGCCGACGATCGTGCCGTGCTCGTCCTTGACCGGCGAAACGGTCAGCGAAATGTCAACGCGGTGGCCGTCCTTGTGGCGGCGGACGGTTTCGTAATGCTCGACGCGCTCGCCGCGGCGGATGCGCTCGAGAATTCTCGGTTCCTCATCCTCAAGCTCCGGGGGAATGAGGATCGTGATCGACTTGCCGACCACCTCTTCGCTTGAATATCCGAAAAGGCGCCGGGCGGCGGGGTTCCAGCTGATAATGATGCCGTTGAGGTCTTTGCTGACAATGGCGTCATCGGACGATTCCACGATGCTCGCGAGCTGGTGGCAGGCAAACTCGCCGCGCCTCTGCTCGCTGATTGCCACCAGGGAAGCGATCCTCCTTTCGATATTACTCGTCGCCCCCGGCTCCGGCCGGCACAGGTCCTGAAAGCTTGTCACTGCGCCGTGAATGCAGCCGGAAGGACCCCGGAGCGGCGCGACATTCATCAAGACGGACTGGCGGGAGCCATCGGGTCGCTCGATGACGAATTCGGCACCGGTCAAGTTTCCACCGTTGCGCAGCACGGCGGCAACGGGTGCGAGGCTTGGCGGAAGCGACGCTCCGTCGAGCTTGTGCAGCGCAAATGCTCCACCATATTGCTCGCTCGGGTCGCCAAGCCGCGGCGTCCGGCCCCAAAGCTCAGCGGCGCGCCGATTGTACCGGGTCACCGCGCCATCGGCCGAACAGACGCAAAGGCCGACCGGAATGGCATCCAACACGGTCTGTTCGACGGTAATTAAGGCGTCGATGCCCGAGGACGCCGATGGACTCATGGGCCTTTGGGCGGTCGTCACATTGCGGTCCCCCAGATGGGGGAAACGTGCCTCCGCCGGCGGAGTTCCGGCCCTTTTGTCATTTAGCAACGCAAATGAGGCGTCACCGGCGCGCAGCCGAGAGACGACGGCCCACCGCGCTGCCCGTCAGCCCAACTTTGGTGAATCGACCGTGGGATTTGAGCGGCCGTTGCCATCGCCGCTTTCCGCTGCCGCACGGCACGGTATAAACTCGGCCGGCGAGCCGGCAGGGCTCGCGCGACATTTTGGGAGGTGTTGGAGATGTATCGGGGCACCAAGGACATCATGCTGCCGACGACGATCACCGGCTCGCTGCCGCGGCCGAGCTGGTACACGGAGAATCTCGGCACCCGCATGTTCCTCGACGCGATGGTGAACCGCCGCTACCGCGAGCAATATATCGACACGCTCACCTGCTATCTGCGCGATCAGGAACTCGCCGGGCTCGATATCGTGACCGACGGCGACTGCCGCTTCGACGACGATGTCGGCGGGCAAAGCTGGACCAGTTACCCGCCGCACCACATGAGCGGCTACGAGCGCGCCAACCCGCGGCCGACGCCGGCCGGGCGCGGCGGCTTGTGGTTTCCGCGCGGCCACATCCTGCATGATTATCTCGAAGCGCGAGTGATGCCGACCATCATCGGTCCGGTCGGACGCGGCGACCTGCAATACACCGCGCTGTGGAAGACCGCGCAGCGGCTCACCACGCGACCGGTGAAGTTCGGCGCGGTCTGCGCGGAGCTTGTCGCCTTCGCTTCCCAGGACCGGCACTACAAGAGCGTGCCCGATCGCATTCTCGCAATCGCCGATGCTTTCAACCAAGAATACAATGAGCTTGCCGATGCCGGCTGTCCGGTCATCCAAATCGAGGAGCCGCAGCTTCATTTCCTCGCCGTGCGCAAAATCCAGGACAGCGTGATCACCCCGGACTTGATGGTCGAGGTGTTCAATCGCACGGTGAAGGGCTTGCGAGCCAAGACCGAAGTGTGGGCCCATACCTGCTGGGGGAATCCCTCGCAACAGCGGATGCACGCGCAGATTCAAAGCTACAAGCCGGTGCTGGAGACCTACAACAAAGTGGACGCCGACGTGATTACTTTCGAATCGGCGAGTTCCGGCGGCATGGATCTGGAGGCGATCGGCAAGACCATCAAGGACAAGAAGATCGCAATCGGCGTCATCGACCACCACACGCTGCAGGTGGAAACGCCGGACGAGGTGGCGGCCCACATCCGCACCGCACTCAAATACGTTACGCCGGAACGGCTGGTGATTTCGTCCGACTGCGGCATGGGGCGCGAGGGCATGAGCCGCCGTCACGCCTTCTACAAGATGGTGTCGCTGGTGCTCGGCACCAACATGGTGCGCAAGGAGTTGGGACTCCCGCAGGCCCAATGCCTCGCCGCCGACGAGCGCTATTCGCTGGTGGTGCCGGCGAAATAATCGTGACGGTAACGGGCTTTTGCGTTGCGAGGGGGCCGTCTCCTCTCAGGCCGTTATTTGGCGGAGAGGCGGAAGGTGCCGCAACCGGCTTTCAAATCTCGCGACAATTCGCTAAAAAGTCTCGTCCCGCCAAGGGTCTTTGGTTCGAGCTCTTTGCCTTCGCTTGCACGGGACCAGGTAGGCGCTTGCAACGTGCTACCGCACGTGTCGGAGCGCGGCAGAGTCTCGTCGCCGGCCTGAGTTGGCGCAGAACTTAAGCACGCGGAACTTAAGCCAGTCTCCAAGAGTTGTTTTTGAAATACCGCTTCGTTTCCGGCTGGGGTGCTGTCGGTCAAGGCTGTGGAGCTCCTGTTCTCTTCCGTTTGGCTCGCGATCATATCGTGGTTGATCCTGCGGGCCGCTACGCAACGCGGGCTTCTCCCGCGCCTCGTTGCCGCGCCGCCGCCGCGCGATCGCGCGCCGCATATCGCGGTGATCGTGCCGGCGCGCGACGAGGAAGCGAATATCGGGCCGTGCCTGCAATCCTTGCTCATGCAGGACTATCCGCCAAGCCTTCTGAGCATACTCGCGGTCGACGATCACTCGGCCGATGCGACGGCCGCAATCGTCCGCCGTCTCGCGGCGGACCATGCGCAGATCAGCCTGATCCCGAGCCCGCCGCTGCCCCCGCGCTGGACCGGCAAGTCGCACGCGTGCTGGATCGGCGCGCGGATCGTGCCGCCCGAGATCGAGTGGCTGTGCTTCATCGACGCCGACGTGAGGGCGCATCCGGCGCTGCTGTCAAGCGCAATGCGCGCGGCGGTCGAACGGCGTCTCGACCTGTTGTCGCTGATGCCGCGCCAGGAGCTGCGGACCTTTGCCGAACGTCTGATGATACCGTGCGGCCTCATTGTTTTGTCTTTCGTCCAGGATCTGCGGCGGGTTCAGGCGCGCGCCGGTCATGATGCCACAGCGACTGGCCAATTCATGTTGGTCCGGCGCGACGCCTACGAGGCGGTCGGCGGGCACGCGGCCGTGTGCAGCGCCATCTGTGAGGACCTGGAATTCGCACGGCGGCTGAAGCAATCCGGACGATCCGTCCTGCTCATGGCCGGCGACCGGTTTATCTCGACGCGCATGTATACCGGTTGGCGAACGCTCTGGCCGGGACTCGCCAAGAATCTGGTCGATACGTTCGGCGGCCGGGTCGCGACCATGGCGGTGGCGCTGACTGCCGTGACCATGGCGTGGGCGACGTTGGTGATCCCGCTCATCGACCTCGAAGGTTGGGCGCGAGGCGCCGAGGGCGCGACTTCGGCATTGATTCTGGCGCTCGCCGGCTCGGCCGCGGCTGTCGGCTTGCATGTTTCCGCTGCATTCTATTTCCGCATTCCATTCTGGTACGGTCTCCTGTTCCCGCTCGGCTATACGGCAGGCGCGCTGATGGCCTTCGACAGCGTGCGCCGCCGCGTCAGCGGCCGAGTGAGCTGGAAGGGCCGGATCTATTCATGAAAGCTGCACGGACTGCCGACAGGGAGGTGCGGTTTGTGGACGGCGGCCGTACCCCCGAGCCTCTCGACTCGGGAGAGATTCGCGCGGTCATGCTCGCCGCCGCCGCCATCGCGATCTTTCTTTATTTGATCAAGTTTATACTGCTGCCCTTCCTGCTCGCGGCGATCATCGCCTATCTGTGCACGCCGTTATTGGATTGGCTGGCAAAGCGCACGCGATGGCCGCGTTTGCTGTTCGCGGTCGTGCTGTTCCTGCTTATCGTCGGTATCATCAGCGTCGGCATGACATTTGCGGCCCGGCACCTCGTGGCCGAGACGAGAAGCCTGGCCGCGGATTTGCCGGGCACGCTGGAGACGCTGCTCCGGCAGACGATCGGCGACGAGCCCATTCGGTTGTTCGGGCAATCATTCACCGCGCACGACGTCGCGCAGTCGGTACTTGATCGGGCCCGCGATCTCATCGGTCAGACGGGCGGGATCGCAATGCTGACCGGCTACGGCTTTGCCACCGTCATGGGTGCATTCCTCACGCTGGTGTTGCTGTTCTACTTTCTGGCGAGCGGCCATCGCGTGGCGCGCGGATTGTTCTGGATCGTGCCGCCGCATCGCCGCCCGTTGGTCACGCGAATCTGGACGCGCCTCGACCCGGTGCTGATGCGCTATTTCCTCGGCGTATTTGCGGTCGTGATCTACGCGACGATTGCCGCCTATGTCGGTCTCGGCGTCATCCTCGGTATCAGACATGCCGTGCTCTTGGCCCTGCTGACCGGGGTCCTCGAGACCGTACCGATAATCGGCCCGACGTCGGCGGCGATCATCGCCGGCTTGGTGGCGTTGCGTTCGGCGACGGGAATAGCGAGCATCTTTGCCTACGCGGCCTATGCGACCGTGCTGCGCCTGTCGATTGACCAGATCGTCGGCCCGATCGTGCTCGGCCGCGCGGCGCGTGTACATCCGGCGCTGATCATCTTCTGCTTCCTTGCCGGCGGCATCGTGCTCGGCATTCCGGGCGTGATCCTGGGGGTGCCGCTGGCCTTGGTCATCAGGAGCGCGTTGGCGACGTTGTACGGCGATCAGCCCGAATAGGGGGCGGATGGCCGAGGTCGGCCTTGTCCTTCTCGGCTCTCGCGCCACGGCACGAAACTCGGCTATATTATGGCGGCATCCGGCAACTTTCTCGGCGCATGAGAGTTGCCCGTGGGATTGAGGAGACGCGGAGCCCGCTATATGGCGCTGTGGGATTCCGCACAGCAACGGACGCGGTCGCCGTACAGCCATCCCCGGCTGGCGGAGCTCATATTCGCGCTCGACGGGCGCTTGCGCCGCCGGCAGGCGGTGTTCGAATATACCCGCAATCCGTCCTGCGTTTTCCGCATCGACGTCACCCGCGCTCCGAGGTGGCTCGCACTGGACGATGGAACGCGCGTACGTCCGGGTCAGCGGATCGTGAGGCTGCATTTCTGGAACGAGCAGATTCCGCCGGTGCCGCGGAGCGGGCCTACGATCCGCTGGGCGCGGCAGATGCAGCAGGCGATGGCGAGTTCGCTGCGTGATCTCGCGCGCTATCTCGCGTCGCGTCCCGACCTCGCCGACGTCACGGTGATCTGGGCCGACGCGCCTTCCGGCACCACGACGCAGAGCGAGCAACTCGGGCGCATCATGTCGCGCTTCGGTTTCGAGACGATTGCCGAGTCCGAGCCTTTGACCATCGGTCAACGCTTGCGCCGTTTCGGCGAAAATATCCTGATTTCACTGATCGTCTTGGTGCAGAATGCCAATGTGCTGCGCATCGACACGCTCAATCGCGTGCGGGTGCCGGTCTATCTTTCGCGCCGAACCCTGGAGAAGAAATTCGGCGCCGTGGAGGGGTCTTCATTGCGGACTTAACATGTCATGAGCATTGCCGAGAGCATTCCCGACCTGATGTCGTTCGTCCTGTCGCTATGCGACATCTGTCTCGCTGTCGCCTTCGTGGGCTGCCTTTTTTCCTTGGTCGAAGCTGCTCTCGTTCTCGGCTTCCGCGGCAAAGACTTCCGCGGCAAGGAGGCGCGCGGTAGCGGCGCGGAGCCGCCGGTGACGATCCTGAAGCCGCTGCACGGCGCCGAGCCCGACCTGCCTGCGCGGCTCGCGGCGTTCTGCCGGCAGGACTACGATGGTTCGGTTCAGGTTATCTGCGGCACGCAGGATAACGCTTCGGCCGCCGCGGCCGACGTGCGCGGAATGAAACGCGATTTTCCGGACAAGACGATCGAGCTGACCGTTGATCCGCGCAGTCATGGCGTCAATCGCAAGGTGTCGAACCTGATCAATATGCTCCCGCGCGCCCGCTACGACACCCTGGTGATCTCCGACGCCGACATCGTCGTCGGGCCTGGTTATCTGCGCACCCTCGCCGCTCTTGTTACGGCGCCGCGCGTTGGCGCCGCCACCTGCCTCTATTACGGCATCGGCGGAGAAGGGCTGTGGGCGCGTCTGTCCGCTCTCGCCATCAATTCACATTTCCTGCCGCAAGCGATTACTGCCATCGGCCTTGGCCTGGCGAAATCGTGTTTCGGCGCCACGATCGCCTTGCGCCGGCCTGTGCTCGACCGGATCGGCGGCTTTCCCGCCTTCGCCGACGTGCTCGCCGACGATTACGCGATCGGGCTTGCCGTGCGATCCGCCGGTTATGACATTGCCATGGCGCCGTTCCTGGTCGGCCATAAGTGCTTCGAAAACAGTCTGCGGCAGCTCGTGCGGCATCAGCTACGGGTGGCGCGCACGATCAAGAGCATCGATCCGATCGGGTACGCCGGCTCGATCGTGACCCATCCCTGGCCGCTCGCCCTTCTCGGCATGTTGTCGGGGAGCAGCGCCGCGGTCCTGCTCGCGGTTGCCGTCCTGGCTTCGCGCGTGACGCTCTGCCGCTGCGTCGAACGCCGGTTCGAGTTGCCGCGGCAGAATTACTGGCTCATTCCGCTGCAAGATATCATCGCTTTTGCCGTTTACGTAACGAGCTTCTTCGGGGCGACAATCCACTGGCGGGGCGCCGACTACCGCGTGGCCGGGGACGGCACTCTGATCGGAGATAAAACCCGAGGAGTCACATGATGCGCACCTTGCTCCTGCAGGCTCCATCCTTCACCGGTTTCGACGGCGGAGCCGGCTCGCGCTACCAAGCGCGGCGCGAGATTCGCTCCTACTGGTATCCGACCTGGCTCGCCCAGGTCGCTGCCGTCGTTCCCGGCAGCAAGCTCATCGATGCCGTGCCGCATCGGCTTGCGCTTGCCGACATATTGCGCGAGGCGGCGAATTACGACCTCGCGGTGCTGCATACCTCCACGCCGTCATTTGCCTCCGATGTCCGGGTCGTCGAAGCGCTCAAGGCCGCCAATCCGCGCATGAAGACGGGCTTCGTCGGCGCCAAGGTCGCGGTCGAGCCGCGCTCGAGCCTCGCGAGCTCGCCTGCGATCGATTTCGTGGCCGGCAACGAGTTCGATTTCACCATCAAGGAAGTGGCGGAAGGCCGCGACTGGAGCACCATTGCCGGGCTGTCGTATCGCGATGCCGCCGGCGCGATCAGGCACAACAAGCCGCGCGCCATTCTCGAGAACATGGACGAACTGCCGTTCGTGACGCCGGTCTATAAGCGCGACTTGAAGATCGAGAACTATTTCATCGGCTATCTCAAGCATCCCTATATCTCGCTGTACACCGGACGGGGATGCAAATCGCGCTGCACCTTCTGCCTGTGGCCGCAAACGGTCGGCGGCCATCGCTATCGCACCCGCAGCGTCGGCAATGTCGTGAAGGAGATTCGCTGGGCCAAAGACGCGTTCCCGCAAGTGAAGGAATTTTTCTTCGACGACGATACCTTTACCGACGACCGGCCGCGCACGGAAGCGATCGCGCGGGAGCTCGGCAGGCTCGGCGTCACCTGGTCGTGCAATGCCAAGGCGAACGTGCCGCGGGACACCCTGAAAGTGATGCGCGACAACGGCTTGCGGCTCCTGCTCGTGGGTTATGAGAGCGGCAACCAGCAAATCCTGCACAACATCAGAAAGGGGATGCGCATTGACGTAGCGCGGCGCTTCACCAAGGATTGCCACGAGCTCGGCATCACCATCCACGGCACCTTCATCCTCGGGCTTCCGGGCGAGAGCCGGGAAACGATCGAGGAGACCATCCGCTTTGCCCGAGAGATCAATCCGCACACGATTCAGGTCTCGCTCGCGGCTCCCTATCCGGGCACCGAGCTTTACCGGGAAGCGCTCGAGCATGGATGGCTTGACGCGGAGCATGCCGAGCTGGTCGATGAGAACGGCGTGCAGCTCGCGCCGTTGCATTACCCGCATCTGAGCCATACCGAGATTTTCCAATCGGTCGAGGATTTCTACCGGCGCTTCTATTTTCGCGCGCCCAAGATCGCGACAATCGTCTCGGAGATGGTACGCAGCCCGGAAATGATGCTGCGCCGATTGCGTGAGGGCCTGGAGTTCTTCGCGTTCCTGCGCGAGCGGCGGGAGCCGGCGCACTGAACCGCCTGATCATAAATGCGGATGATTTCGGGCTCAGCGAGCCCGTCAACGAAGCCGTCGAGGCGGCGCACAGAAACGGTATTCTCAGCGCCGCAAGCCTCATGGTCGGCGCTCCCGCCGCGGCCGACGCGGTGGAGCGCGCGCGACGGTTGCCTAATCTGCGTGTCGGGCTTCACCTCGTTCTCGTCGATGGCGAGGCGGTGACCGAGCGCGCGCAGGTCCCCGGTCTCATCGATCGCCGCAGGCGATTGCGCAACGACCTCGCTCGCTACGGCGCGCAGCTTGTCCTGGACGCGTCCCTGCGGCGGCAAGCGGCGCGGGAGATCACCGCGCAATTCGAGATTTTTCACGCCACCAGGCTGCCGCTCGACCACGTCAATGCGCATCGGCACTTTCATCTGCATCCGGCCGTCGCCGCTGCGATCATGGCCATCGGACGGCGATACGGCATGCGCGCGCTGCGCGTCCCGGCCGAACCGTGGCGCATTGTTGCGGGGATCGATCCGCACACCCGGCGTCAATTGGGCCGGATCGCGGCGCCGTGGGCCGCATGGCTGCGCCGCCGCGCCCGGCGCGCCGAACTGACCACTGCCGACGCGGTGTTCGGGCTGGCCTGGTCCGGCGCCATGACCGAAGCGCGCCTTGCCGCGCTCCTCGGCCGGCTACCGTCCGGCCTGGTCGAAATCTACCTGCACCCCGCGGTGACGAACGCCTTTGCCGGGGCGGCCCCGGGCTACCGCTACGCCGAGGAATTCGCCGCCCTGTGCAGCGCCGATACCATCGCCGCGGTGCGACGGTCGGGCTATGCACTCGGCGGCTACGCGGACGCAGTTTAGCGCCCGCGCGTGCCGTCGAGATATCCCGCCGCCCGGAACCACCGGATCGCGTCCGCGAGCGCCTCGCGGTATGGCCGCGCACGAAAGCCGAGGTCGCGTTCGGCCTTGGCGGCGGTGAAGAACATCCGGTGTTCGGCCAGGCGAATACCGTCCAAGGTGATAAACGGCTCGCGTCCGGTCAGCCCGGCGGCCGCCTCTGCAAGGCAGGCCGCCGCAAAGGCGACCGCACGGGGAATGCGCAGGCGCGGCCGAGGCGCGCCTGCGAGCCGCGCGATGTCGGCAAGCATATCGGCGAGCAGCACGTTTTCGCCGCCGAGTATATAGCGTTCGCCGATGACGCCGCGGTTCAGTGCCGCGATGTGTCCGTCGGCAACGTCATCGACGTGGACGAGGTTAAGCCCAGTATCGACGAATCCCGGCACGCGACCGCGGGCCGTCTCCACGATGATGCGGCCGGTGGGGGTCGGCCGCACATCGCGCGGCCCGATCGGCGTCGAGGGATTGACGATGATGGCGGGAAGCGCATGCTCGGCGACCATCGTCTCGACCAAGCGTTCGGCGGCGATCTTGCTGCGCTTGTAGGCGCCGATTCCCTGGCTCTCCGACAATGGAACGGATTCGTCCGCCGGGCCGCCGTCGGCACGCAAGGCGATGGTGGCGACGCTGCTGGTATAGACCACGCGCTCGCAGCCGGCGCGCTTGGCCTCTTGCATGACGATGCGCGTGCCCTCCACATTGCTGGCGAAAATCTCGCCGCGATTCCGCGCCCACAGCCGGTAATCGGCCGCGACATGAAAGGCATAGCGGACGCCGGCCATCGCCCGCCGCACGGATGCCGCGTCGCGGATGTCGCCGCCGACAAACTCCAGATCGAGTCCGTCAAGGTGAAACCGCGGGCTGCCGGGCCGGACCAAGGCCCGTACCGCGAATCCGTCGCGACAGAGCTTTCTCGCAACTGCCGAGCCGAGGAATCCCGTGGCTCCGGTGATGAAGACCTGTGCCTTGCCGCCCATCGCGCGCCCATTTGCGCAGAGGAAACCAAGCACTTTCACGGCCAAAAGGCTATTGGCCCACTGCATACCAGAACAGAATAGAGGAATTCGGACTTGGCAATTCGATTGTGATAGATTCTAATCCGCACTCGGTCTTTGCTGGGAATGGGCCGAGTGGTTCCGCGTGTATACCCCCACCGCGGAGGGCGTGAATCGGGGCTGGGTCACAGAGGTGAGGGCAAAGGTTTCTTATGACATCCCATTTGGATTTCGCGGGGGCGACATTCGCAGATGGAATGGTGGGTGACGGCGACGACACGAATGAGGTCGCCGATCTTGCGGTCGAGAAACACCGTCGCATCGTCATTGCATTCGTCGGCATGGCCTTCGAGGCCCGCATCGCCGCGGGCCCCGGAGTGCTGGTCGTTTGCCGCGCCGCCGGAGGCAAGTTGGCGGCGGTAGTGGAAAGCGCCGTCCGCAAAGGATATCGCGGTTTGGTCAGCTTCGGCGTCGCCGGCGGCCTGGCTTCGCACCTGCGCGCCGGCGATTGGGTCGTGGCGTCCGCGGTCCGCGAATCGCAGACCGTCCGCGCCACGGATGCGGCTTGGTCACGCAAGCTCCTCGGGATGATCGCCGGCGCCGTGCACGCCCCGATCGTGGGGGTGGACGTGCCGGTCGCCGAGCCGGCGAAGAAGCGGGAACTGCACCGGGCGACCGGAGCCGCCGCGGTCGATATGGAATCTCACTTGGTGGCGCGCGTCGCCGCCGCGCACCGGCTTGCCTTCGCCGCCGTGCGCGTCATTGTCGATCCGGCCCACCGCGTGGTGCCGCCCGCCGCGCTGCTCGGCATGCGTCCGGACGGTCGCGCCGACGTTTCGGCGATTTTGCGCGACCTGGCGACGCGTCCCTCGCAACTTAGCCCGCTCGCTCGCATTGCCATGGACGCCTTGGCTGCCCGCGCCTCCATGCAACGCGTGCGCCAGCAGCTCGGCCCGCATTTCGGTCTCCTCGATCACGGCTGATCGCAAATCCTCCCGCCCCGCAGCCGGGCGGGAGAGGGTTACCGAGCGCAACTGGAGCGCAATCCGATCACATTCAATCGGATTGTGCTGCAGCTTCCTGGCGGAGCAAGATCTTTCGGAAAACCGGTTCCGACCCCGATCAAATCCGGGCAGGCTCGATTATACTCTAAGCTTGCGAGATGAACTTCGTGTTCAGATAGGCGTGCAGACCCTCGATGCCGCCTTCGCTGCCGTAGCCGGATTCCTTGACGCCGCCGAACGGCGTCTCCGGCGTCGATACGGCGATGGAGTTGATGCCGACCATGCCCGATTGCAATGCGTCGCCGATCAGGTTCGCCGTGTGCCCCGAGCCGGTGAAGGCATAGGCGGCCAACCCATAAGGCAACGAGTTGGCGCGCTCCACCACCTCGTCGAACGTCTTGAACGTGACCACCGGCGCCAAGGGACCGAACGGCTCCTGGGTCATGACCTTGCAGTCGTCGGGCACGTCGGTGATCACCGTCGGCTCGTAGAAGTAGCCCTGATTGCCGCGGCGCTGGCCGCCGGTGACGATCTTGCCGCCGCGGTCCTTGGCGTCGTTGACGAAAGTTTCCATGGCGTCGATGCGCCGCGCATTTGCCAGTGGCCCCATGGCGACGCCCCGCTGCAGGCCGTCGCCGAGCTTGAGCGACTTGGCGTATTCGGCAAAGCGCGCGAGGAAGCGGCCATAGACCGGCTCCTGCACGTAGAACCGCGTCGGCGAGATGCAGACTTGGCCGGCGTTGCGGTACTTGTAGGCGGCGATGGTGTCGGCGGATTTTTCCGGGTCGGCGTCGGCGAACACCACGACCGGCGCATGGCCGCCGAGTTCCATGGTGGCGCGCTTCATTCCTTTCGCGGCGAGCGCGGCGAGGTGCTTGCCGACCGGGATCGAGCCGGTGAACGAGATCTTGCGCACGGCGTCCTTGGCAATGAGATGCTCGGAGATGGTCGCCGGCACGCCGAAGACCAGATTGAGCACGCCGGCCGGCAGCGCGGCGTCGGCGAAACAGCGCACCATCTCGACGCAGGCGCCCGGCGTTTCCTCGGACGCCTTGAGGATGAGCGCGCAGCCGGCGGCGAGCGCGCCGCCGATCTTGCGCGCCGGCGTCAACACCGGGAAATTCCACGGCGTGAACGAGGCAACGATGCCGACCGGCTCCTGCACCACGATCTGGCGCAAGCCCTTGCCGCGTCCGGGCACGATGCGGCCATAGGCGCGGCGGCCTTCCTCGGCGTACCACTCGATGATGTCGGAGGAGGTCAGCACCTCGGCGCGCGCTTCGGGGTACGGCTTGCCCTCCTCCTGCACCAGGACCTTGCTGATTGCATCGTAGCGCTCGCGCATGAGATCGGCGGCCTTGCGTATGATCTTGGCGCGGTCGTAGGCCGAGGTCGCGCGCCAGACGGCAAAGCCCTTCTTCGCCGCTTCGAGCGCGCGGTCGAGATCGGCCGCGCTCGCGTGCGGCAGATGCGCGAGCGGCTTTTCCGTCGCCGGATTGATGACATCCTCGCCGGCGCGACCGTCGCCGTTGAGCCATTGGCCGTCGATGAAGAGTTGGAGATTGGCGTACATGGGGTTCCTCTTACGCGTCGTCTCAGGAGTTATAGCCGCGCGGCGCGCCGCTCAATACCGGTTCGCGATTGGCAATTCCTCGGCGGGGAACAGCGTGATGACGCGGCAGCCCTTGTCGGTGACCACCACCTCTTCTTCGATCCGCGCGGCGGAATAGCCGTCCTTCGCCGGGCAATAGGTCTCGAGCGCGAACACCATCCCTTCCTTGATCTCGGTCGGGTGCTCGAGCGAGACCACGCGGGAGATGATCGGCCGCTCGTGCAGGGCGAGCCCGAGGCCGTGGCCGAATTGCAGGCCGAAGGCCAACATCTCGTCGGGGAAGCCGAAATCCTGCGCCTTCGGCCACACGCTGCAGACTTTGTCGGTGGTCACGCCCGGCTTGATCAGCGCAATGGCGTTGTCGAGCCACTCGCGGCACGTCTTGTAGGCGTCGTGCTGCACGCTGGTCGCGCGGCCGACGTTGAAGGTGCGGTAGTAGCAGGTGCGGTAGCCCATGAACGAATGCAGGATATCGAAGAACGCCTGGTCGCCGGGCCGCACCATCCGGTCGGTGAAGTTGTGCGGGTGCGGGTTGCAGCGCTCGCCGGAAATGGCGTTGACGGCTTCCACGTCGTCGGAGCCGTGGGTGTAGAGGAACTCGTTGACCTTGGCGACGATGTCGTTCTCGCGGATTCCGGGCTTCAGCTCTTCGTTGATCAAGTGGTAAGCGCCGTCGACCATCGCCGCGGCGCGGTTCAATAGCGCGATTTCGTCGACATTCTTGACCTCGCGCGCTTCCAGCATCACCTGCTGGCCGTCGGCGATCTTCAGCCCCGCTTTCTGCAGCTCGAACAGCATCGGCGGCTCGATGATATCGACGCCGACCGGCATGTTGGCGACGCCGGCGTCGCGAATGAGCGCGGCGATCTCCTTGGCGAACCGCTGCATGAGGCCGAAGGCGGGGTTGACGGTGCCGCGCATGCCGATGAGGCCGGCCTTGCAGTTCTCCGGCTTGAGCCAGGGGGCGTAGAGCCTGTGGTGCACGGCGGCGGAGCCGAAATCCCAGAGGATCGGGTCGGCGCTGGTGCGCGTGAGCAACGCCCAGCGACAGAGCTTGTCGCGTTCCCATTCGCCGATCTTGGTCGAGGTGAGGTAGCGGATGTTGTTGACGTCGAAGACGACGAGGGCGCCGAGTTCGGACTTCTCCAGCGCCGCCGTGATGCGGCCGAGGCGATAGCGGTGCAATCTCCGGTAGTCGACGCGCTCCTCGAAATCGACGCCCATGGTGCCGAGCGCCGGCAGCGCGCGGCCCCAATTGTAGCGCGGATTGATATCCTCGGCGCGGATCGTCGTCGGCTCGCGGGTGATGTCGTCCATGGCGTACTCCCTTGGCGCGTTTTGCAGGCACTATACCGCGTATTGCGGACCGCGCAGCAGTTCCGCCATGCGCCCTGATGACATCGGGATTTCGCCTACGTCATGCGCTCAGGCGGCGCTGCTGCGCCCCCACAGCCGCGCCGAGGCGATGTCGGCGCCGTCGCGGATCGATTTGAGCTTGAGCCACACCACCGGCTCGATGACCCATTCGCGCCGCGTGAAGGTGCCGAAGCCGCAATCGGTCGAGGCAATGACGCGCTCGCGGTCGCCGATCGCCGCCACCGCCTCCTCGATCCGGCGCGCGACAACTTGCGGATGCTCGACGAAATTGCTGGTCGATTCGACCACGCCCGGAATGAGAATCATGTCCTTGGGGAACGGCGCGCGCTTGAGCGCGGCATATTCATGGGCGTGACGCGGATTGGAGAATTCGATCGACAGCGCGCCGACCTCGGCTTGGTAGAGCGCCGGCAGGATTTTTTCGAGCGCCACGTCGTGGATGTGCGGCCCTTCCCAGTTGCCGTAGCACACATGCAGCCGCACCCACTCGCGCGGAATCCCCGCGATCCCCTTGTTGATCATCGCGACGTGCAGCTCCACCGCCTTGACGAATTCCGCGTCCGACTTGTCGCGGTAGAACATGGTGCGGTCCATGGCGAGATCGGGCGCGTCGATCTGCAGAACGAGCCCGGCCTCGTGGATCGCGCGATATTCGTTGCTCATCTCGCGGGCGATGGCGGCGAGGTAGGCCTCGTGGGTCGGATAATGGGCGTTGAGCATGGTTGAGGCGATGATGCCTGGCGACGGCGCGGTCATGAATGTCTCGGCGAAGGATTTGCCTTCACCGGCGATGCGCGTGAAGCGGGCGATCTCGGCGTCGATCGCCGCCGTGTCGCGATAATGCAGCTCGGCCTGCGCCTGCGGCGCGTTTTGCTGCTTGCTGACGCTCGGAAACCGGCGCATGAGATATTGCGTCAGCTCGGGAAATTCCTCGAACTCGCGGCCGCGGCGGCGCTTCGATTCGCCGCCGAAGCCGGACATGCGCTGCGGCACGTAGGTTTGGAAACCGACACGCTGCTGCTCGCCGTCGTTGCCGATGTCGATGCCGGCGTCCTTCTGCTTTGCCACCACGTGGCGCACCGCTTTGTCCATCTCGGCGTTAAGCTGCGCCCTGTCGTAGCTCTCGCCGGCCTCGCGACGCACCAGCAGCTCGCTCAGCGTTTCGTTGCGCGGCAGACTGCCGACGTGGGTGGTGAGGATTCGGTCGTGGCTTGCAATCACGGGGCATGCTCCCGGCTCTGTTGGTTCGCGTCCTGTCATAGCGCAATTCCGCCAGCGTGACATTGGCACGCATGCCGCGCCGTTGCCGCCGAATTTTACCGTCGGCATAATGTGGCGATGCGGCAGTTGACGGGGAGACCGGGCGAGACCTGGTTATCTGCGAGGGGACGCGGCGATGACCATTGCGCAGCCGAATCTCGCGCCGGGCGCGGCCGCCGACGCGATCCCGCGCGATTACAATTTTGCCGCCGACATCCTCCAGCGCAACCTCGACGCCGGCCGTGCCGGTAAGCCCGCCTATATCGATCAACGCCGAAGCTGGACCTACGGCGAGCTTGCCGAGCGCGTCGCGCGCTTCGCTCACGTGCTGCGCACGCTCGGCATCCGCCGCGAGGAGCGCATCCTCATTTGCCTCCTCGACGGCATCGATTGGCCGACCGCCTTCCTCGGCGCGATCAAGGCCGGCGTGGTGCCGGTGCCGGTCAACACGCTCTTAACCGAGGACGATTACCGCTTCATGCTCGACGACTGCCGGGCGCGGCTCCTGATCGTTTCCGAGGAGCTTTATCCGAAGTTCGCCAAGGCGATCGGTGCGACGGGGAACCTCGAACACGTGATCGTGTCCGGCGAGAACACGCACGGCCGTCCGCGTTTCGAGGATCTGCTTGCCGCCGCCGCGGCCGACGCCGCGACCGCGGCGACGGTGCGCGACGACATCTGCTTCTGGCTCTATACGTCGGGCTCGACCGGCAAACCAAAGGGCGCCGTTCACACCCACGCCGACCTCAGGCTCACGGACGAACTTTACGCCAAGCCCATTCTCGGCATCGCCGAGAACGACGTGTGCTACTCGGTGGCCAAGCTGTTCTTCGCCTACGGCCTCGGCAATGCGCTCACCTTTCCGATGTCGGCGGGGGCGACGACCGTCCTGCTGGCGCAGCGGCCGACGCCGGACGCGGTAGCCGGGATTCTGCAAAAGCACCACGTCACCGTGTTCTACGCCGTGCCGACGTTCTACGCCGGATTTCTTGCGAGCGCGGCCGCGCCACGGCGCGCGGAGACGCGATTGCGGCGCTGCGTATCCGCCGGCGAAGCGCTGCCCGCCGACGTCGGCCGCCGCTGGAGCGAGCGCTACGGCGTCGATATTCTCGACGGGCTCGGCTCGACCGAGATGCTGCACATCTTCCTCTCCAATCGCGCCGGAGAGGTGAGATACGGCACCACCGGCAAGCCGGTTCCCGGCTATGAAATTCGTCTGGTCGATGATGACGGCGCGGTCCTCAAAACGCGCGGCGCAATGGGCGAGCTGCAGGTGCGCGGGCCGACCAGCGCGGTCATGTACTGGAACAGCCGCGAGCAGTCGCGCGCGACGTTCTTGGGCGAATGGACCCGCTCGGGCGACAAATATATCGAGGACGAGGACGGCTATTTCGTTTATTGCGGGCGGCACGACGACATGCTCAAGGTCTCGGGCATGTATGTCTCGCCGTTCGAGGTCGAGGCGGTGCTGCAGAGCCATCTCGACGTGCTCGAAGCCGCCGTCGTCGGCTGGCCGGACGACGACAGGCTCATCAAGCCGAAAGCCTTCGTGGTGCTGAAATCGCCGGAAAAGGCCGGCGACGCGCTCAAGCGCGCACTGCAGGACCATTGCCGGCAAAAGCTCGCCGCCTTCAAATATCCGCGCTCAATCGAGTTCCGCCGCGAACTGCCGAAGACCGCGACCGGGAAAATCCAGCGCTTCAAGCTGCGCGCGGAGGCCGACGCGAAGTGAAGCTGCCCTTGCGTTAAGACTTTGCTGGTATTACTGCATTCTGCGACTATGCCGCGGTAGCTCAGCCGGTAGAGCAACGCATTCGTAATGCGTGGGTCGGGGGTTCGAATCCCTTCCGCGGCACCAGCCGCTCACAAAAAAAGCCGGCAGAGTTCTGTCAACCCACTCGTCATGCGTGGGTCGCGGGGGTTCGAATCCCTTCCGCGGCACCAGCCGCTCAAATGTCCGGGCCGGAGACATAGGTGACACGGCGGCAGAGCCTCGTATAACCCGCTGATCCATGTCACGTGGCGCGGCGGTGTCGGTGCAGTTTGGCGCCGACGCGATGGGATTTACACCTGCTCTGGCGCCTTGCTAAATCGCGGTCGGCCGACGGCGAGAGCTGCGCCCACATAGAGGCAAGGCGTGAAACGCGCCCGCCGGGAGGAAGCCATGCAGCGAAAGACGCCGCCGTTCCGCGCCGACCACGTCGGCAGCCTGTTGCGGCCCGCGGCCTTGAAGGAGGCGCGCGCGCAGCGCGAGCGCAACGAGATCACGGAAGAGGCGCTGCGCGCAGTCGAGGACCGCGAGATCGAAAAGGCGCTCAGGAAACAGGAGGAGATTGGGCTCAAGCTCGCCACCGACGGCGAGTTTCGCCGTTCGTGGTGGCATTTCGATTTCTTCCGCGGCTTCGATGGCGTGACGTTCTACACCACCGACCACGGCATTCAATTTCACGGCGTGCAGACCAAGGCGCACGCGCTGAGGATCACGGGCAAGATCGGTTTCTCCGGCCATCCGATGCTCGATCATTTCAAGTTCCTCAAGGCGCATACGCGCGTCGTGCCGAAGATGACGATCCCGGCGCCGCCGACATTCCATTTTCGCCAGGGCCGCGCCGCGATCAGCACGGAGGTCTACCCGTCGCTCGACCCGTTCTTCGATGATCTCGCCAAGGCCTACCGCGGCGCGATCCGCGCCTTCTACGACGCCGGCTGCCGCTATCTGCAACTCGACGATACCGCCTGGGCCATGGTGTGCGATCCGAGCGAGCGTGCGCACTCGAAGGAGCGCGGCGACGATCCGGATGCGCTGCCCGCGCGCTACGCGCGCCTCGTCAATGCCGCGCTCGACGGCAAGCCGGCCGACATGACGATCACCATGCATTCGTGCCGTGGCAATTTCCGCTCGACCTATATCGCCTCCGGCGGCTACGAGTTCGTCGCCGAGCAGTTGCTCGGCAATACCGGCCTCGACGGCTATTTCCTCGAATACGACACCGAGCGCGCGGGCGGCTTCGAGCCGTTGCGGTTCTTTCCGAAAGGCAGGAAGCAGCTCGTGCTCGGCCTGGTCACCTCCAAGTCCGGCAAATTGGAGAGCAAGGACGCCGTCAAGCGCCGCATCGACGAGGCAACCAAATACGTCGCGCTCGACCAGCTCTGCCTGTCGCCGCAATGCGGCTTCGCCTCGACCGAGGAAGGCAATGTTCTCACCGAAGACGAGCAATGGTCAAAGCTGCGCATGATCGTGGAGATCGCCGACGAGGTGTGGGGAAGATAAGTCTCATCGATCGTCGTTGCCGGGCGCGGCGATTCCAGGTGCGGCGCCGCCGCAGGGAGCGACGAAGGGAAGGATTGAAACATGCAGCGAAAGACGCCGCCGTTCCGCGCCGACCACGTCGGCAGCCTGTTGCGGCCCGCCGCCTTGAAGGAGGCGCGGACGCGGCGGGCCAAAGGCGAGATCACCGCCGCGGAATTGACGGCAGTGGAAGATCGCGAGATCGAGGCCATCATCAAGAAGCAGGAAGCGGCCGGCCTGCAATCGATCAGCGACGGCGAATTCCGCCGCTCCTGGTGGCATCTCGATTTCCTGTGGGGGCTCGACGGCGTCAAGCGCAACGTGATGGATACCGGCATCGCCTTCGCTGGCGTCACCACGCGCAACGAGGGCGTGCGCGTCACCGGCAAGCTCGGCTTTTCCGGCCATCCGATGCTCGATCATTTCAGATTCCTCAAGGCGCGCACGCGCCGGACTCCGAAGATGACCATTCCGGCGCCGTCGGCGATCTACGGCCGCCCGGTCGCCACGCCGATCGACAAGGCGATCTATCCGACACTCGACAAATTCTTCGACGATCTCGGCCGGACGTACAAGAAGGCGGTGCGCGCCTTCTACGACGCCGGCTGCCGCTACCTGCAGCTCGACGAGGTGAATCTTGCGTATCTGTGCGATCCGTCGCTGCGCAGGGTCATCTCCGACCGCGGCGAGGACCCGGCCTCGTTGCCAAGGATCTACGCCGGCATGATCAACGCGGCGATTTCCGACATCCCATCAGATATGACCATCACCATGCATCTGTGCCGGGGTAATTTTCGTTCCAGCTTCGTCGCCTCGGGCGGCTATGAGCCGGTGGCAGACACGCTTTTTAATAAGATTAACGTGCACGGCTATTTCATGGAATACGACACGGAAAGAGCGGGTGGGTTCGAACCGCTGCGCTTCGTCCCCAAGAACAAGACGGTCGTGCTCGGACTGGTCACGACCAAGAGCGGCGCGCTGGAGAAAAAAGACGAGATCAAGCGCCGCATCGAGCAGGCGGCGAAATTCGTACCGCTCGATCAGCTCTGCCTGTCGCCGCAATGCGGCTTCGCCTCGACCGAGGAAGGCAA
>JASHPW010000048.1 GCA_030037895.1 Xanthobacteraceae bacterium
GTCTGCTGCTCCAACGACTCGCGCAGTTCGGTGAGTAGCCGAGCGTTCTCGATGGCGATGACCGCTTGGGCGGCGAAGCTTGTCACAAGCGCGATCTGCTTGTCGGTGAAAGGGCGGACTTCCTTGCGGTAAAGGGAGAACAGGCCGACTACCTCGTTCTCCTTCAGCATGGGAATAATAAGCTGCGTGCGCATGCCGCCGAGCTCGACGGCCGCGACCGCTGCCGTATCGCTTCTGTCGAGATAGCCCGGCCACGCCGCAACATCGACGACATGAAACGGTTGTTTGGTCGCCAGGATGTGATCGATCATGCCGTTATCGCCGCTGGCGAGCGGCGAGCGCGTGCGCGCCTCGACGAAGGCGGGCGGCGTATTATGCGTGGCGACGAGGCGCATAACGTCGCCGTCCCGGCGGTAGATATTGCCGAATTGGGCGCCGCAGATGCGCGCGGCGTTCGCCAGCATGGCATGAAATACCGGCTGCAGATTCCCCGGCGATGTCGAGATGACACGCAGCACTTCCGACGCGGCGGTCTGCTGCTCCAGGGCTTCGCTGAGGTCGGCGGTGCGCTGGCGCAGCTCGTTCAGGAGCCGCGCATTCTCGATGGCGATCACCGCCTGGCTGGCGAAGCTCGTGACCAACGCGATCTGCTTGTCGGAGAAGGGACGAACCTCCCGGCGATAGACGGCGATAGCGCCGATAAGTTCCTGTTCCTTGAGCAGCGGCACCGCAAGGAGGGTTCGCACACCGCACAGATCGACGAACGCGACAAAATCGGAATCGCCTTTTTCGTAAGATTCATCCTTGGTGCAGTCGGGAATGTGCAGCAACTGTTTCGTGGCGCCGATACGCGTAATTATACCGCTCGAGTGGATCGTCGGCTGGCGTTGCCGCAGCGCGACGAAGGCAGGCGGAACGTTATGCATGGCGGCGACGCGGAAACTCCCGTCGTCCTGATAAAGCCCCAACGTGCCGAAACTGGCCTCGCAAAGACGCGTGGCGTTCGCCAACATGCTCTGAAACACCGGCTGCAGATCACCGGGCGATCTGGAGATGACCTGAAGCACTTCGGAGGTTGCGGTCTGCTGAGCCAGAGATTCGCGTAGCTCGTTCAAGAGCCGCGCATTCTCGATGGCGATGACGGCTTGGCGGGCGAAGTTGGCAATCAGTTCGATCTGCTTGTCGGTGAACGGACAGACTTCCGTGCGGTAAATCGAGATCGCGCCGACAAGCTCGTTGTCCTTGAGCATCGGCACGCTCAGATTGGTGCGGATGCCAAGACGTTCGACAGCCTGAACCGCGATCGGATCCCGCTCGAGATAGGCCGGCCCCGCCGCATAGTCCGGAATGTGGATGATCTGTTTCGTCGCCAGCAGACGGCCGAGTCCGGTCTGGGGACCCGGCCGGGCCTGGGTGAACTCCAACGCCACGTCGGTGTGCCGCGCAACAACGCGAAAAGCGCCATCCTCGTGCAGCCACAAGGTAGCGTTTTGTGCCGCACAAATCCCGACCGCATTGGCCAATATGGCTTTGAAGACCGGCTCCAGTTCGCCCGGCGAACTGGAGATGACGCGCAGCACCTCCGAGGTCGCGGTCTGCTGCTCCAGCGATTCGGTGAGATCGGCGGTGCGCTGGCGCAGTTCGTTGAGCAGCCGCGTGTTCTCGATGGCGATGACCGCCTGGGCGGCAAAGTTCTGCAGCAACTCGACCTGCTTGTCGGTGAAGGGCAGCACCTCCTTGCGATAGACCGCAAAGGCGCCGACAAGCTCACTCTCCTTGAGCATAGGGACGAGCAGAATCGTGCGCGCCGCAGCGACCTTATAAATCAGATCGTCGGGATGCTCGGTAGCAATGTCGGGAATGTGAACCACCGCCCCGGTGTCGACCAGCCGCTTGAGCGAAGGCGCCCCATCGAACGGCGCGGTGAATTGGGGCGGCGATTCCGTGTCCGGGGCATATAATTGCGGTAGCTCATCCCGCTTATGCCGTGCAACCCGCCGCAACCGGTTGCCCTCGTACAAGAACAGCGTGCCGAAACTGGCGCGGCAGATGCGTGTGGCATTTTCCAGCATGGCCAGGAACACCGGACCAAGCTCGCCGGGGGAACTGGAGATGACGCGCAGTACCTCCGAGGTCGCCGTCTGCTGCTCCAGCGCTTCGCTCAGCTCCTCGGTGCGCAACTCGACCTTTCGCTCCAGATTGGCGTAGGATTCCTGCAGCCGGCCGGCCATGTCGTTGAACTGATCGGCCAGCGCCTCGACTTCGTCGCCGGTCTTGATCGCGATGCGCTGGCTCAAATCGCCGCCGCCGAGGCGGGCGGCGCCCGCGCGCAGCGCTTGAATCGGCCCCACCATGCGCCGGGCGAGGAACGTGCCGGCGACAAAAGCGAGCACCAGCGCGCCGAGGAGCACGAAGCCGGTCCGCTCGATGGCCGCGTAGAGCGGCGCGTAGGCTTCCTGGATCGGCGTCTCGACGAAAACGAGCCAGCCGAGCGGGGCGACCGGAGCGTAGGCGGTGAGAACCTTGCGGCCCTCAAGGTCGGTTGCTTCCTGCACTTCCTCGCCGGCATGGTCGGCGACGTTGGCGCGCGCGCTGCGCACCTGCGGCAGCCGCGACATGTCGGTGTTGCGCAGGACGAGGCTGATGTCGGGGTGGGCGATCAGGCGGCCGCCGGCGTCGACCACATAGGCGCGGCCGTGCTTGCCGACCTTGATCTTCGACACCACGTCCCAGATGAGCTTCAGATTGACCTGGGCGATGCTCACGCCCGCTTCGCGCCGCGTACCGGCCAGCGCCAGCGTCATATAGGGTTCGGATTGGCGGCGGAAACTGACCGGGCCGTAATAGACCTTGTGCGCGACCGCTTCGGTAAACGCCGGCTCGTGCGAGACATCGAGGCCGCTGCCGATCACATCCATGGCAAGCCGCGACACGCGCAACTGCTCGTGGCCGGTTGCGTCGATCTCGGAAAGTTCGGTGATGGCGGGCACCTGGCGGAGAAGACGCAAGGCATCGAAGCGCCGCTCGTCCAGCGTGCCGGCCGACCAGGGAAGCTGCGTGGTCCAGCCGAGCTGGTTTTCGATTTCGGCGATGAATTGCCCGATCTTGGCGGCGGCGGCTTGCGCCTGCTCGCGCTGCAGGCGGATGAGCGAGGCCTTTTGTTCCTGATACGCGAAGTAGACATCGAATGCGCCGTTGGCGACGAGCGCGAGGCAGACCACGGCGACGAACAGGGCGACGTATTTGATGAACAGCCGGCTGCGCACGATCGAGGCGCCGGACGCCGGCGCGATACCGTCCGGTCCCTGCTCCGCCGCCTTGCTCTGTCCGTTACGATGGTCGGGCAGCGCTCTCATGCCATCATCTGATGCTTTCCGCGCCTGCGGCGCAAGCGGCCCAGCGATCAGGGACGCCCGGCGCCGCCGAGGAGCGCAATGACGTCGCGCCGGTGTACGCCCGGTCTCTTCCCTTCCCCTTGTGGAGGAGGGTTGGGAGGGGGGGCGCGAGGCGACGCGGCAGCGCCGACGCCGCCCCTTGAGCCGGGCGACTCCCACCCCTCGCCCCTGCCCGCAACGGGGAGGGGAACACCCGGTCGCGCCGCCTCATTCGATCACCTCGTCGGCGAGCGCGAGCACGGTCGGCGGCAATTCAAGGCCGATCGATTTTGCCGTCTTCAGGTTGATCGCGAACAGATAACGCGTCGGTTCCTCGAATGGCAGATCGGCGGGCTTGGCACCCTGGAAAATCCGATCGACCAGGGAAGCGGCACGCTCGAAGGATTCCTTGTACTCGGCGCCATAGGACATCAGGCCGCCGTCGCGAACGAAGAGATCGAATTCATAGATCGCCGGCAGGCGGTGGGCGGCGGCGTAGTCGAACACGCGCTTGCGGTTGAGAATGGTGAGCGCGTCGGCCACCATCAGGATCGCGTCCGGCGAATCGCGATCCATCGTCGTGAACGCATTTCCGAAGTCGTCGGGCTCGGCGACGCCGAGCGGCTCGACGGCGATGCCGAGCGATTTGGCCGCCACCGCCGAGGCCTGATAGCGCAGGGTCATGCCGAGGTCGTCCTTGTTCCACAGCATCGCCACCTTGCGGATGCCCGGCGCCGCCCGCTTGAGCAGATCGAGACGCTTGGTGCTCAGCATCGCGGCGTTGTCCGATATGCCGGTCACGTTGCCGCCCGGGCGCGCCAGACTGGCGACGAGGCCGCTTGCCACCGGATCGCCGGCGCCGACGGCGACGACGGTGGGGACGCCGGTGCCCTTCATGGCGTTTGCCGGCGGCCAACCGGCGACCACCACGGCATCGACCTTGCTGGCGACAATGTCGCGGGCAAGTTGCGGCAGCCGCGCGAGCTGCGCGTCCGCACCGTATGAATGAAATTCGAGGTTTTGACCGACCTTGTAGCCATGCTCCGCCAGCGCGCCCAGGAAGATCTTCATGATCGGGGAGTCCGCGGGGAACGCCGGCCCCGAGGTAAACATCGCGAGGCGATAGGTCTTGGCGGTCTGCGCGGCCACCCGGTAAGGCGCGGCGATCGCAGCGCCGGCAAGCAATTTAACGACATCACGGCGTCTCATCGATGACCTCCTTGTCGCCCGCTCCGGCGTCGAGCTGCGATCACTCCTGAAAAAGCCGTGCTGACCCGCCATGCAGAGCCGCGCCAGCGCCGCGGCGGGGGCCGGCGGCAGCCAAGTCGGCTGGTAGCTTGATGACTTTGCGCCGTTTCATCAATCCGTCGCCGAGCCTCGTGACGATCGCTGGTGCGGACGGCGGGACTTGAACCCGCACGGGGTTTCCCCCAAGGGATTTTAAGTCCCTTGCGTCTACCGTTTCGCCACGTCCGCGAGGCGGCTCTTGTAGCACCCGCCGCGCGTGCGCCGAAAGCGCGACCGCCCTACAATCCCGCCTCGCGGATCGGCGGCTGGAAGGCAAGCCCGGTGTCCCAGGGAAAATAGATCCAGGTGTCCTGCGAGACTTCGGTGATGAAGGTATCGACGAGTGGCCGGCCCATGGGCTTGGCATAGACCGCGGCGAAGTGGGCGCGCGGCAGAACGGCGCGCACGATTTTTGCGGTCTGGCCGGTATCGACGAGGTCGTCGACGATGAGGACGCTCGCGCCCTGCCCCGCGCCGCGGACGACGATATCGGGCGCGACATTCTTGATCACCGTCACCTCGCCTTGGCTGGTGTGGGCGTAGCTCGACACGCAGATCGTCTCGATCAGCTTGATGCCGAGTTCGCGCGCCACGATCGCCGCCGGCACCAGGCCGCCGCGAGTGATGCAGACGATCGCCGCGAACGGGCCGACGCCGGAAAGCCGCCAAGCAAGGGCGCGCGAGTCGCGGTGGAACTGGTCCCAGGAGACCGGAAAAATCTTGTCCGCGTCTCGCGGCGGGTATTTGCCGGACTCGCCGACGTCGTACGCAGCCATCGCGATGCGGTCCTCGCCGCGGGTCTCAACGGACCTCGGAGCCGATATCAGACCGGGAGCGCCGAGCGCAATCAGGGAATCTCGTACACCGTGGTCTCGGCGGCGATGCCGCGCAAAGCCGCGCGCTGCATCGTCGGCTGCAGTCCCGAGCTTTCGAGGATCTTGGCGGCGCCCGGGTCCTCCACCACCGACTTGGTCGCGAAGATGGCGCGCGAGGAGGCGAGGCTCTGAACGCGCGCCGCGATGTTCACGGTCTGACCGAAATAGTCCTGGCTGTCGTTGAGCGTGACCGCAAGGCAGGGCCCCTCGTGAATGCCGATCTTGAGCAGCAAATCCTCGTTGCGGCGCTCGGCATTGATCCGCGCCATTTCCTCGCGCATGTGCAAGGCGGCCGCAAGCGCCCGGTCGGGCGTCGGGAACGTCGCCATCACCGCGTCGCCGATCGTCTTCACCACCGCGCCGGCTTCCGCCGCCACCACATCGTACAGCGCGCGAAAGTGCTGGCGCACCAGATCGTAGGCCGCGAGATCGCCGACGCGCTGATAGAGCGCGGTCGAGCCCTTGAGATCGGTGAACAGGAAGGTGAGGCTGGTGATCTTGAGCCGCTGATCGACATCGAGCGTATCGGTGCCGTAGATGTCGCGGAAAGTCTGGTTGGTAAGGAGGCGCTTGGCGGTGAGGAACGGCCGCCGCCGGCCGAGCAGATGGTGAAGCGCGTCGCCGGCGACCCACAACACCGGCAGCACGCGGCGCTCGGTGCGGTTCTCGAGCGACAGCCGCAACGGCCCGGGCCGCATCTCGACCGTGCCCACCGGCGCCTTGACGGCGTTGAGCACCATGGTGAGCGACTGCCGCTCACGCGTCGGCTCGCCCTGAACATCGATGAATTGCGCCGCGTGCGTCACCGGATCGAACACGATGACGAAATCGTTCGGCAGTTGCACCGACAGCACCGCCTTTTCGCCGGGCGGCAGCTCGATCGACTCGATGGTGAATTCGGCAAGCGTCTCCGCCAGGGAGTCGGGCAGATCGATGCCAGAGCTCCAGAAAATCTGCCGGTAATATTCGACTTCAGGCAGCGAATCCGGATCATGGGCGGCGATGCGGCGCACGCGCGGGCTCACCGTGAAGGTCACCTCCACCATCTCGTCGAGCGTCGGCTTGTAGCCGCAGGCGCACAGCCCGCAATCGTACTCTTCCCGGTTCACCGTCTTGAGCGTGGCCGTGGCGTCGAGCACGCCGCCGCAGCCGGGGCAGAGCACGTTCCACGACAATTCGAATATGCCGAGCCGCGCGGCATGCAGGAACGCGGCGATGGCCCGTTCCTCATTGAGGCCCCGCTTGGCGGCAAAACTGAGAACGTTGACGCGGCAAAGCTCGCGATCCGGCGCTTCCATCACCAGGCGTTCGATGGCGGCAACGCAATCGGCGTCGGCCGATTGCCGCAACACGCTGAAGAGGGCTTCGGTTTCGCTCACCCGTCGAGGTCCTTGGCGCATGCCGCATGCGCGCGCTCGCCGAAGGTAGGCAATGGGTCGCGCCGCGGCAAGGCGCATCGCCGTGAAGGACGTCATCGCCGTTTTCACGGCAAATTGAGGGAGCGCCGACTGGCGAAGCGGCAAACGGCCACATAGCCGACGACACGGCGGTCGCGACCTCTACCCGGCCGCAAGCCGCGCCTTCACCCGCGCCAGCATCGCCTCGACCGCGGCCGTGACCGCGGCGAGCATTTGCGGGTCGCGCGAACGTATGACGATATGGGTGTTGGCGCCGCGCTTATCGTCGAAGAACGGATAGGAGCCGATGAGGGCGCGGGGATGGGCCTTGGCGATCTCGCCCAGCTCGGTGCCGATATCGCCCTCGCGGCAGTCGGCGCGCACCGTCGCCGACAGCATTTTGGCGCCGGTGCGCAGCTTCGGCGCCACGTCGTCGAGCATCGCCTGCATGATTTCAGGCACGCCGGCCATGACGATGACATTGTCGATCCAGAAGCCGGGCGCCGCCGAGATTTTGTTGAGCACCAGCTCGGCTCCGGCCGGCAGGCGCGCCATGCGCATGCGCGCTTCGTTCATGACGCCCCCGGTCGCGGCCATCCGCGCGCGCAAAATCTCGACGGCGCGCGGGTGATAATCGATCGATACGCCGAACGCCTTGGCGACGCTGTCGGCGGTGATGTCGTCGTGGGTGGGGCCGATGCCGCCGGTGGTGAACACGTAGGTGTAGCGCGCACGCAAGGCGTTGAGCGCGGCGACGATCTCCGATTCTTCGTCGGGGACGACGCGCACTTCCCGCAGATCAATGCCGATATTGGTGAGATACTCGGCGACGTAGCCGATGTTCTTGTCCTTGGTGCGGCCCGACAGGATCTCGTCGCCGATGACGAGGAGGGCGGCGGTGACGATCCCGTTTCCACTGTCGACCGCGCCGGCCATGGATAAAATCTCCGCGCCCGGCGCCTGCTTAGCGCGGGCGCCGTTGCCGCTCAAGCGCGGCCGCCAGCGTCGCAGGACGCCCGGTCCCGCATATGACGGGCGAAAATGCGGCGCTATACAGGTGGACCATGCTGAGCCCGGCCGAGCGTTTCCGGCAGTGCCCGGGCCGCAGGAGCGAAGCTGGAGAGGACCATCATGGATTTCTCAATATCCGAGCGGCAAAAACACTGGTGCGACCGCATCGCCGCGTTCATGGACGCGCACGTCTATCCGGCGGTCGATATCTACGAGCGCCAGAACGCCGAGGGCGAGCGCTGGAAAGTCATTCCCATCCTCGAACAATTGAAGGCCAAGGCCAAAGCCGAAGGTCTGTGGAATTTGTTCCTGCCGCCCTCGCCTCACGATGACGGCGATTATCGCGGCGCCGGGCTCACGAACCTCGACTACGCCCTGTGCGCCGAGCAAATGGGCCGCGTCTCCTGGGCGTCGGAAGTCTTCAACTGCTCGGCGCCCGACACCGGCAACATGGAGGTTCTGCACCGCTACGGCTCGCCGGAGCAAAAGGCCAAGTGGCTCAAGCCGTTGCTTGCCGGCGAGATTCGCTCGGCGTTCCTGATGACCGAGCCCGCGGTCGCCTCCTCCGACGCCACCAATATCGCGACCTCGATCGTCCGTGACGGCGCCGACTACGTCATCAACGGCCACAAATGGTGGTCGTCGGGGGTCGGCGATCCACGCTGCAAGATCGCCATCGTCATGGGCAAGACCGACCCGAAACGCGCCCGGCACGAGCAGCAATCGCAGATCCTCGTCCCGCTCGATACGCCGGGCGTCAGGGTCGTGCGCATGCTGCCGGTGTTCGGCTACGACGAGGCGCCGCACGGGAACGCCGACGTCGTTCTCGACAATGTGCGCGTGCCGGTCGGCAACCTCATTCTCGGCGAAGGCCGCGGTTTCGAGATCGCACAGGGACGGCTCGGCCCGGGCCGCATCCACCACTGCATGCGCGCGCTCGGCGTCGCCGAGGTCGCGCTGGAGAAAATGACCCAGCGGCTTCTCTCCCGCGTCGCCTTCGGCAAGAAGATCGCCGAACATTCGGTCTGGGAGCAGCGCATCGCCGAAGCGCGCATCGACATCGAGATGACGCGGCTCCTCTGCCTCAAGGCCGCCGACATGATGGACAAGGTCGGCAACAAGGCGGCGCAGCTCGAAATCGCCATGATCAAGGTGGCGGCGCCGCGCGTGGCGCTGCGGGTGATCGACGACGCGATCCAGGCGCACGGCGGCATGGGGGTGACGACCGACGCCGGGCTGGCGCGGGCTTACGCGCACATCCGCACGCTCCGGCTTGCCGACGGCCCCGACGAAGTCCATTGCCGGGCGATCGCGCGCCTGGAAATGCGCAAATACACCAACGCATCGGTCTGAGCATAGCCGAACACGCCGGCGCGACGTGAGTTCGCGAGGGAGCAACAAGCGATGGCCGCCATCAATGCCGTGACCGATCTCGCCCGCGACGGCGATATCGCCGTGCTGACGATCAATTCGCCGCCGGTCAATGCCCTTTCGGCGGATGTACGCAACGGCCTGCGCGACGGGCTCGCACAGGCGGCAGCGGACCCGGCCGTCAAAGCCATCGTGGTGATTTGCGCCGGCCGCACCTTCATTGCCGGCGCGGACATTTCCGAATTCGGCAAACCCACCAAGGGCGCGTCGCTGCCCGAGCTGCAAGCCGCGCTCGAAGGCGGCCCCAAGCCGGTCATTGCCGCCATGCACGGCACCGCCTTGGGCGGCGGTTTCGAAATGGCTCTCATGTGCCATTACCGCGTCGCGGTGCCGTCGGCGAAATTCGGCTTTCCCGAGATCAAGCTCGGCCTTATTCCCGGCGCCGGCGGCACGCAGCGCCTGCCGCGCCTGAGCGGGGTCGAGAAGGCGCTCGAGGTCATCCTCTCGGGCGCGCCGTTCGGCGCTGCGGAGGCTCTGCACTGGGGCGTGATCGATGCGCTCGTCGAGGAAGGACGATTGCGCCAAGGCGCGCTCGCCTTCGCGCGCAAAGTCGTCGACACCCATATGCC
>JASHPW010000049.1 GCA_030037895.1 Xanthobacteraceae bacterium
CGCCGCACCACGAACGGGAGTGGAGAATGGCGAAGAAGATCACCGGATACATCAAGCTGCAGGTGCCGGCGGGGGCGGCCAATCCGTCGCCGCCGATCGGCCCGGCGCTCGGCCAGCGCGGCCTCAACATCATGGAATTCTGCAAGGCGTTCAACGCCCAGACCCAGAAGCTCGAGAAGGGCGCTCCGATCCCCGTCACCATCACGGTCTATGCCGACCGCTCGTTCAGCTTCGAATTGCGCACGCCACCGGTGTCGCACTTCCTCAAGAAGGCGGCCAAGCTCGAAAGCGGCTCGAAGACGCCGGGACGCGAGATCACCGGCTCGGTGACCAAGGCGCAGGTGCGCGAGATTGCCGCGCAGAAGATGAAGGATTTGAACTGCGACACCATCGAGGCCGCCATGCGCATGGTCGAAGGCTCGGCCCGTTCGATGGGATTCGAGGTGAGGGAGTGATGGGCACGCTCGGCAAACGCACGCGCGCGGCGCGCGAAGGCATCGACCGGCAGAAACTCTATCCGCTCCCGGACGCGGTGAAGATGGTCAAGGAGCGTGCCAAGGCGAAATTCGACGAAACGATCGAAGTGGCGATGAATCTCGGCGTCGATCCGCGTCACGCCGACCAGATGGTGCGCGGCCTCGCCAATCTGCCGAACGGCTCGGGCCGCACGGTGCGCGTCGCCGTGTTCGCGCGCGGCGTCAAGGCCGACGAGGCGAAGGCCGCCGGCGCCGACGTGGTCGGCGCCGAAGACCTGGTCGAGCGGGTGCAGGGCGGCACGATCGACTTCGACCGCGTCGTCGCCACGCCCGATCTGATGCCGCTCGTCGGCCGCCTCGGCAAGGTGCTGGGACCGCGCGGCCTCATGCCCAATCCGAAGGTCGGCACGGTCACGATGGACGTGACCGGCGCCATCAAGGCGGCCAAGGGCGGCGCGGTCGAGTTTCGCGTCGAGAAGGCCGGCATCATCCAGGCCGGCGTCGGCAAGGCGTCCTTCAGCGCGGAGAAACTCGTGGAAAACATCCGCGCTTTCGCCGATGCCGTGCAAAAATCGCGGCCGGCGGGCGCCAAGGGTCATTTCATCACCCGCGTTGCCGTCTCCTCGACCATGGGGCCGGGGGTGAAGGTCGAGCCGGCGAGCTTGTTTCCCGATTCGCAGCAGCCGCATTGAAGTTCCTTTCCCGCAAGGGGTGGGAATTCAGAAATCCGCTTGGCAAAGCCGTCGAAAGTCGCTAGATGAGGCTGTGGGCGTGCCGGCCCGGTTTGTCGGCGCGCTTTTGTGCGCTTCTTGACAACCAGATGAGCGAGACTTCCCTTAGCGTTGATCCTGCGCGGATTTCCTAAGGGCGGAAGACGCTGAGTGGCGCTCGCGAACGTCGCACCGGTCCGGCCGTGCGGACGGCCGGCATCAACCCCGCGGCTCCGTCGCCGCGGACCGCCACCGGAGAGGGCTTACATTGGATCGCGCGGCAAAGAGTGATCTCGTCGCCGCCCTTGGCGAAGCTTTCAAGACCACCGAGGTCGTGGTGGTCGCTCATTATTCGGGCCTCACGGTCGCCCAGATGCAGACTCTGCGCCGGCAGATGAAGCAGGCGGGCGCGTGCGTGAAGGTCGCGAAGAATCGCCTCGCCAAGATCGCTCTTGACGGCAGCGAGGTCGTTTCGATCGCGCCCTTGCTCAGAGGGCCGACGCTTCTCGCCTTCTCCGGCGATCCGGTGGCGGCGCCGAAGGTCGCCGTCGATTTCGCCAAGGCGAACGAGCGGTTCGTCATTCTCGGCGGCGCCATGGGCACGACCGCGCTCGACCCGAATGCGGTCAAGGCGCTCGCCGCTCTGCCTTCGCTCGACGAACTCAGAGCTCGGATCGTCGGCCTCATCCAGGCCCCGGCGACCAAGATCGCGCAGGTCCTCACCGCACCCGCCGCCAAGGTCGCCCGGGTGGTGAAGGCCTACGCCGACAAGAGCACGGAGAGTGCAGCGAGCGCGCCTGCCGGATAATGGAAATTCCTCAGATCGAAGATTTGAAACCAAGGACAACGTCATGGCTGATCTACAGAAAATCGTCGCCGACCTTTCCGGCCTCACCGTGCTCGAAGCGGCCGAACTTGCCAAGTTGCTTGAAGACAAGTGGGGCGTCTCGGCCGCCCCCGCCGTCGCGGTTGCCGCCGGTCCCGCCGCCGGCGCCGCGGCAGCCCCCGCCGCCGAGGAAAAGACCGAGTTCACCGTGATGCTCGCGGCCGTCGGCGACAAGAAGATCGAGGTGATCAAGGAGGTCCGCGCCATTACCGGGCTTGGCCTCAAGGAAGCCAAGGACTTGGTCGAAGGGGCTCCGAAGCCGGTGAAAGAAGGCGTGAACAAGGACGAGGCCGCCAAGATCAAGGCGACGCTCGAAAAAGCCGGCGCAAAGGTTGAGCTGACATAGGGGAATGCCTATTTCAGCGGGACCCCGACGCGAGCGGAGCGAATGGCGGGGATTCCAAGGGCGGAAACAGTGGACATCGGTGATTTCGGACCCAAATTCCGGAATCGCGATGATCGCCGCCAAGCGGCGAGTATATGCCGATGATTCGGACAATCGGCCGAATCATCGGAAGATAGGACGATTCGACGCCTGTCCCGACGGCCGCGATGGATGGCGGCCTTCCGGAGAGTCGTCTTGATCGCCTCGATACCTCGAACCTCGGGGCTTGGCTCCATGGGTTCGCGCGCGACGGTTTGAGCCGGATGGTTCGAGCCCGGTGGTTCGATTGAGCGAGAGGACACGATGGCGCAGACGTTTATCGGTCGCAAGCGCGTACGGAAGTTTTTCGGGAAAATCGAGGAAGTCGCGGAGATGCCGAACCTCATCGAGGTTCAGAAGGCGTCCTACGACCAATTCCTGCTGGTGAAGGAGCCGCAAGGCGGCCGGCCCAATGAAGGGCTGCAGGCGGTATTCAAGTCGGTGTTCCCGATTTCCGACTTCTCCAACACCTCGCAGCTCGAATTCGTGAAGTACGAATTCGAAGCGCCCAAATACGATGTCGACGAGTGCCGGCAGCGCGGCATGACCTACGCCGCGCCGCTCAAGGTGACGCTGCGCCTCATCGTGTTCGACATCGACGAAGAAACCGGCGCGCGTTCGGTCAAGGACATCAAGGAGCAGGACGTCTACATGGGCGACATCCCGCTCATGACCAACAACGGCACCTTCATCGTCAACGGCACTGAGCGCGTCATCGTTTCGCAGATGCATCGCTCGCCCGGCGTGTTCTTCGATCACGACAAGGGCAAGACCCACTCCTCGGGCAAGCTCCTGTTCGCCGCCCGCATCATCCCCTATCGCGGGTCCTGGCTCGACCTCGAGTTCGACGCCAAGGACATCGTCCATGCGCGCGTCGACCGGCGGCGGAAAATCCCCGTCACATCGCTCCTCTATGCGCTCGGCATGAGCGGGGAGGAGATCCTCAACACCTTCTACAAGCAGGTGCATTACAAGCGCGCCAAGGACGGCTGGCGCGTGCCGTTCGACGCCAACCGGCTGCGCGGCTACAAGGCGGTCAACGACCTCGTCGACGCCGACACCGGCAAGGTCGTGCTCGAGGCCGGCAAGAAGCTTACCGTGCGTCAGGCGCGTCAGCTCGCCGAAAAGGGGCTCAAGGCGCTGCGGCTTTCCGACGATGAGCTGATCGGTCATTACATCGCCGAGGACCTCGTCAACCCCAAGACCGGGGAGATCTACGCCGAGGCCGGCGAGGAGATCACCGAGAAGACGCTGAAGACGCTCAACGAGGCGGGCTACAAGGAGCTGCCGCTCCTCAACATCGACCACGTCAATGTCGGCGCCTACATCCGCAACACGCTCGCGATCGACAAGAACATGACGCGCGCGGACGCGCTGTTCGATATCTACCGCGTCATGCGCCCGGGCGAGCCGCCGACCATCGACACCGCCCAGGCGATGTTCCAGTCGCTGTTCTTCGATTCGGAGCGCTACGACCTCTCTGCGGTCGGCCGCGTGAAGATGAACATGCGGCTTGATCTCGACGCCGAGGACACCGTGCGCGTGCTGCGCAAGGAGGACATCATCGCGGTGATCCGCACGCTGGTCGATCTGCGCGACGGCAAGGGCGAAATCGACGACATCGACCATCTCGGCAACCGGCGGGTGCGCTCGGTCGGCGAGTTGATGGAGAACCAGTACCGCATCGGCCTCCTGCGCATGGAGCGCGCCATCAAGGAGCGCATGTCGTCGGTCGATATCGACACGGTGATGCCGCAGGATTTGATCAACGCCAAGCCGGCGGCGGCGGCGGTGCGCGAGTTCTTCGGCTCCTCGCAGCTCTCGCAGTTCATGGACCAGACCAATCCGCTGTCGGAGATCACCCACAAGCGGCGACTCTCCGCGCTCGGGCCCGGCGGGCTCACGCGCGAGCGCGCCGGCTTCGAGGTGCGCGACGTGCATCCGACCCATTACGGCCGCATCTGCCCGATCGAGACGCCCGAGGGTCCCAATATCGGCCTCATCAATTCGCTCGCGACTTATGCGCGGGTCAACAAATACGGCTTCGTCGAGACGCCCTACCGCAAGGTGAAGGACGGTCGCGTCACCGACGAGGTGGTCTATCTCTCGGCCATGGAGGAGGGGCGCTATACCGTCGCCCAGGCCAATTCCGCCATCGACGCGCGCGGGCGCTTCACCGACGATCTCGTGGTCGTGCGCCACGCCGGCGATGTCCAGCTCATTCCGCCGGACAAGGTGGACTTCATGGACGTGTCGCCGAAGCAGCTTGTGTCGGTGGCGGCGGCGCTGATCCCGTTCCTCGAGAACGACGACGCCAACCGCGCGCTCATGGGCTCCAACATGCAGCGCCAGGCGGTGCCGCTCGTTCGTGCCGAGGCGCCCTTCGTCGGCACCGGCATGGAAGGCGTGGTCGCCCGCGATTCCGGCGCGGCCATCGCCGCGCGCCGCACCGGCGTGGTCGACCAGGTCGATGCCACCCGTATCGTCATCCGCGCCACCGACGAGCCGGACCCGACCAAGCCCGGCGTCGACATCTACCGGTTGCAAAAATTCCAGCGCTCGAACCAGAGCACCTGCATCAATCAGCGGCCGCTGGTGAAGGTCGGCGATCTGGTCAAGCGCGGCGACATCATCGCCGACGGTCCCTCGACCGATCTCGGCGAGCTCGCGCTCGGCCGCAATGTGCTGGTCGCGTTCATGCCGTGGAACGGCTACAACTTCGAGGATTCGATCCTGCTCTCCGAGCGCATCGTCAAGGACGACGTCTTCACCTCGATCCACATCGAGGAATTCGAGGTGATGGCGCGCGACACCAAGCTCGGTCCGGAAGAGATCACCCGCGACATTCCCAACGTTTCGGAAGAGACGCTGAAGAACCTCGACGAGGCCGGCATCGTCTATATCGGCGCCGAAGTGCGCGCCGGCGATATCCTCGTCGGCAAGATCACGCCCAAGGGCGAAAGCCCGATGACGCCGGAGGAGAAGCTGCTGCGCGCGATCTTCGGCGAGAAGGCCTCCGACGTGCGCGACACCTCGCTGCGCGTTCCGCCGGGGGTGCAGGGCACCGTCGTCGAGGTGCGCGTGTTCAACCGCCACGGCGTCGACAAGGACGAGCGCGCGCTCGCCATCGAGCGCGAGGAGATCGAGCGGCTGGCCAAGGACCGCGACGACGAGCAGGCGATCCTCGACCGCAACGTCTACGGCCGCCTGGCCGAGTTGTTGGAGGGCCGCCAGGGCATCGCCGGCCCCAAGGGCTTCAAGAAGGACACCAAGATCACCCGCGCCGTGCTCGAAGAGCACCCGCGCTCGCAATGGTGGCTGTTCGCCTCGCCCAACGACAAGGTGATGGCGGAGATCGAAGCCATCCGCAAGCAGTACGACGAGTCGAAGAAGCGGCTCGAACAGCGCTTCCTCGACAAGGTCGAGAAGCTGCAGCGGGGCGACGAATTGCCGCCCGGCGTCATGAAGATGGTCAAGGTCTTCGTCGCCGTGAAGCGCAAGATCCAGCCCGGCGACAAGATGGCCGGCCGCCACGGCAACAAGGGCGTGGTGTCGAAGATCGTGCCGGTCGAGGACATGCCGTTCCTCGCCGACGGCACCGCGGTCGATATCGTGCTCAACCCGCTCGGCGTGCCGAGCCGAATGAATGTCGGCCAGATCCTGGAGACCCATCTCGGTTGGGCCTGCGCCGGCCTGGGTCTCAAGATCGGTCACGCCGTCGATCTTTATCAGGGCAGGCGCGATCTCAAGCCGTTGAAGGAGCTCCTGCGCAAGGTCTACGGCGAGGAGGAAACCATCAAGTCGCTCGACGAGAAGGGCCTCATCGAGCTGGGCAACAATCTGCGCCACGGCGTGCCGATCGCGACGCCGGTGTTCGACGGAGCCAAGGAGGCGGACATCGAGCACATGCTCGATCTCGCCGGCCTCGACCACTCCGGCCAGGTGACGCTCTACGACGGACGCACCGGCGACGCCTTCGACCGCAAGGTGACCGTCGGCCACATCTACATGTTGAAGCTGCATCATCTCGTCGACGACAAGATCCACGCCCGCTCGATCGGCCCCTACAGCCTCGTCACCCAGCAGCCGCTCGGCGGCAAGGCGCAGTTCGGCGGCCAGCGCTTCGGCGAGATGGAGGTGTGGGCGCTCGAAGCCTACGGCGCCGCCTACACGCTGCAGGAGATGCTGACGGTGAAGTCGGACGACGTCGCCGGCCGCACCAAGGTCTACGAGGCGATCGTGCGCGGCGACGACACGTTCGAGGCGGGCATTCCGGAATCGTTCAACGTGCTGGTCAAGGAGATGCGCTCGCTCGGGCTCAACGTCGACCTGCACAATTCCAAGCAGCAGCGCGGCGGCGGTGCG